>NZ_JBQUZK010000051.1:0-143719 GCF_056313885.1 Methylosinus sp. DMC45 | reverse complement strand
GCTCTCGTGCTGCTCGCGAGCTTCGCTCTGTTCATCTTCAATCTCGCATGGAGCCGCGGCCATGGCGAGATTGCCGGCGATAATCCTTGGGGCGGCGCGACCCTCGAATGGGCGACGAGTTCGCCCCCTCCGCCCTATAATTTCGTGCTTCTCCCCGTGGTCGCCGGTCGAGAGCCCTTGTGGGAGAAAGAGAGCGGCGCGCCGACGGCTGTTCGGGGATTGCGCGCGGACGCGCGGCAAATATTGACCACCACATCGATGGAGGCCCGCCCGGATATTCGACAATCCTCGCCGGAGCCATCAATCTGGCCCTTAGTGGCGGCTCTCGCAGTGGCGGCGACCTTCCTCGCCTCTATTTTCACGCCTTGGGCCGTCGTCTGGGGCTCCATCCCGATCGCATTTGCGCTGATCGCATGGTTTTGGCCGAAGGATGCGCCGGAGGACAAGCAGTGACGCAGCGCGCCGTGCATGAGGCTCCCGATTTGGACGTCTCCGATTTGCCGACCTTCGGCTTCGGACCTCGAATGACGACCTGGTGGGGCACGCTCGGATTCATGACCCTGGAAGGCTTCGGCTTCGCCCTCGCGATCGCGATCTATTTCTATCTAATGGCCGTCAACCGACAATGGCCGCTCGCGGCGCCGCCTCCCGATCTCGCGCCAGGCACGGCGTCTCTGATCCTCCTTCTCGCGAGCGCCATACCGAACAGGATGCTGGCCGGATTGGCGCGCGAGCGCGATCTGCGGAGGGTTCGCGCCGGCCTCGTCCTGATGTCGGCCATCGGCTTTCTCCCTTTGCTGATCCGCTTCTTTTTCGAGTTCCGCGCATTTCACATTCTGTGGAACGGCAATGCGTATGGCTCCGTCGTCTGGCTCATTCTCGGCCTGCATACGGCGCATATCGTAACGGACCTCGGCGACACACTGGTCCTGACCGCGCTCATGTTCACGCGCCGCGGCGCGGCCGCGAGACGCTTCTGCGACGTCGAGGACAATGCGCTCTATTGGGATTTTGTCGTGCTGGCATGGGTTCCGCTCTATCTCGTCCTCTATTGGGCGCCGCGCCTATGAGCCGCCGCGCGCTCGCCCTCTTCGCCCTGCTCGCGGCGCCACTCGCCTGGGCCGTCGCCACCGAGGTGAATTATGCCTCGGCCGGGCGCGGCTGTGATCGTGCTTTCGTTCCGATCGCGCTAGTCGCCGCCGCTTGCCTCCTGCTGACAATCGCCGCCGGGCTTCTGTCCTACCGCATCCAAATCAAGTCCTCCCGCTCCGGACGCGAGGCAGGCGTCGACCGCTTCGTCTCGACAACTGGCGCGCTCGTCGCCGTTCTGTTCGCATTGCCCATCGCCATGCAGGTTGTCGCCGCGCTGGTGCTCGACCCATGCGCCCGCTGAGATGCTCGCTCGCATTGGCGTTCCTATTCGGCGCGCCCGGCGCTGCGCGCGCACATGGGCTCGGAGCCGATGGGGGGGCAGGAGAGATCGCCGCCGCTTTGCTCGCGGTCATGGTCGTTGTCTATTGCGTTGGCTTCCTCCGCCTGCACGGCCGACGTCAGCCGCTCGCGCCCGCGATCTGCTTTGCGATCGCCGCTCTCGCTCTCGCGCTCGCTCTCGCCGGGCCGCTGCGCGCGGCGAGCGAAACGCTCCTTTCCGCGCATATGCTCGAACATGAGCTGCTCATGGTCGTTGCGGCTCCATTGCTCGTCGCATCGCGGCCCATCGGCGCGCTCTTGTGGGGACTGCCCAGGCTCAGCCGACGCCGCCTCGGCTCGGCGATGAAGAGCCCTTCGTGGAAGCGCCTCTGCGCGATGTCGACAGGCCTGCTCGCGGCGACCGCTCTCCACGCCGCGCCAATCTGGCTCTGGCATATTCCGTCACTGTTTCGCGCCGCCCTGCACAACGGCGCGCTACACACGATTCAGCATCTGTGCTTCTTCGTCGGCGCTCTGCTTTTCTGGTGGGCGATCTTCCATCGCCCCGCGCGATTCGGCGCAGCCGTCATCGCCCTATTCGTCACGACGCTGCATACGGGATTGCTCGGCGCGCTTCTGTTCGTCTCGCCTCGCCTGCTCTGTCCCCCTGCCGTCGATTGGCGTAGTCTTCTTTCGCCTATAGAGGACCAGCAGCTCGCGGGAGCCATCATGTGGATCGCGGCCGGCTTCGTCTATGCCGGCGCCGCCCTCGCGCTGGCGGCGCAATGGATCGCCGTCAGCGGAGCCCGCGCCGCGATCAACGCCCGAACAACGCCAACAATATGATGATCGGGATGGGCACCCCGATCAACCAAAGCAATATGCCACGTCCCATTGCACCCTCCTATCGCCACGGTCTCACAAGATTGCGGAGATCGACACTCTCGTCCTGATGCCGCCCGCCCACCCGCGCCGCCGCCCATGCCGTCGCAGCCCCTACAGCAAGCGTTGCCGCGGTGAGGAAGCCGAAGTAGACGCCAAGCTTTCGCGCCTTGTCGGCGTCCGACTTCATCTGCCCCGAAACGGCCTCGAGCCGCTCATCGGCAGATGGGGGCGCCAGATTGGTTCGCGACGCGATTATATTGACGAGATACTCCCGGTCCTCGCCGGAGAAATTCCCTGTCGGATTCGCGACCAGAAGACGCGACACGACATTCCTCGTCACCTCGGCCACCGGAGCGCCCTGCACGACATCGCCGTCGCCACGAAGAAGCCGGTCGACATAGCGGTCGGTGAGCGAGGATTCGCCATTCGTGGAGGGCGACGCAGCTGACGTCGATCTCACCACCGTGTCGACAGTCGCCGCTGCTAGCAGCGCGCCGATCACGACAGCGAGCGCCCAGACCGTCAATCCGCTCACTCCATCGCGAAGGTCGACCTCCGACTGGGACGCGCGCTCGGCGCGCCGCCTGAGACGACCGGCGAGATAGCCGCCGGCTGCAAAGCTCGAGACGGCGACAAAGATCATCCATAAGCCGGCCGCGATATAGAAGAAGGCGGGACTGGCCCCGCGATAGGGTGAAGCGGCCGTCAGCCCGATCGACGCGCCAAATGTCGTGGCGACGAAGGACACGGCCACCGCCACCAGCGCGCCGGCGATGATCGCCGGCCAGTCCACGAGATAGGTTGGAGCCGTCTGCACCGCATGCGCGGCGCTGGCGTCGATATCAGTCATGACCTCATCCTTTTCTGTCGTCAGCGCAAGCCGAGAAAAGACAAGATCGCGAGGACGACGACGACTAGGCCGACAAGATAGATGATCCCGTCCATCTCACGCTCCTCTGGTATTGGAAGCAGCCCGCTTCCTGCCGCTTCCATTGTCGAGGTGGGATTCCAAGCGATGCGAATATGTCGTCAGATCCTTCGCCTCCTCCTCGGTCAGTTTCACGGTCGCCGAGCCTGCTCCGCCATCGAGCGGAATCTGACCGACGACATCATCCAAGCGATTCCATTCGGCGCCGGAGTTCCATGGACCATTGCTGTCCCCGCTGCCTTGCGATGTGTTGACGTAGAGATTGGCGAACTGCCGCTTGCCTTCGAGCTTTCCCGGCGGGAAATTCCGCTCGATGGAGCAAAGCGCCTTTTCGAAGGATTTCTGATGCGCGATTTCACGCGTCATCAGGAAGGATAGAGCGTCCTTGACGCCCGGATCCGCCGTGACATTGACGAGGCGCTCATAGACGATCTTCGCCCTCGCCTCCGCCGCGATATTCGACCGGAGATCGCAGGCGGGATCGCCGATCGTGTCGATATAGGCCGCCGTCCACGGCACGCCCGATGAATTCGTCAGTGCCGGGCCGCCGCCGTACAGAATCGCCTGCGTATGACTATCCGCCCCTTCCGTGAGCGACCGATAGAGATCCGCCTCCGATTGCGTCGCTTCGGCGAGCTCGCCTTTGAGCCCGCGATTCAGCATAGAGACGATGCTGCCGATGATCTCGAGATGCGACAGCTCCTCCGTCGCTATGTCATAAAGCATGTCCTTGCGCCCCGGATCTTCCTCCGCCAGCGCCTGCGTGAAGTAGCGCATTGCCGCGGCCAGCTCGCCCTGCGGCCCGCCGAATTGCTCGAGCATGAGGCTCGCGAGAACCGGGTTGGACTCCGACACGCGAACCGTATACTGAAGCTTTTTATTGTGCATGAACATGAGGCGCTCCCTTTGTGGCTTACGCCGCACGCCGGTTGATCGTCTGATCGGCCAGAGCGGTGAGCTTTGCGTCGGCCGCTTTCTCCTCCTCGAGAGTCTCGCGGAGCAGAGACACGCAGTCCGTTTTGCCCAGGCACTGCGCCCAGGCGATGAGCGTTCCATAACGGGCAATCTCATAATGCTCGACCGACTGCGCCGAAGCGATCAGCGCCGAATCCAGCACCGATTTGTCGGCAATATCGGAATTCACCTCCTCCGCTTCGTCGATGATCCCATCGATGGCGGGACAATCCACCCCTTGCGCCTCGCTTCCTTGCAGCTTGAACACCTCCTCGAGCCTCCGCACCTGCTGTTGCGTCTCGCCGAAATGCGCCTGCAGCGCATTCTTCAGCGCCGCCGACGATGCATTGTCGATCATCTTCGGAAGAGCCTTGAGAATCTGATTTTCAGCGTAATACATGTCCTTCAGCTGATGCAGAAAAAGATCTTCCAAGTTCTCGATGTCGCGGCTGAATAGTCCCATATCGTCCTCCCGACTCTCCGCTTTCTCGTCCTTTCGAGTAGTCCGAATTAACCGGCAATTTCGCAACAGGTTCCGGCGCCGAGGAAATAATGTCATTGCCGGAACGGCCGCCGCAAATGAAAAGCGACAAATTGAAATCGCACGCGGGCCTATAGCGAGGCGCAAAGGGCGAGGCGCGACATGGCTGCATGGACCCAAAGCGCCTCGCCTGCGATGCTCAGCCTTTCCACTTCGAATGATATTTGAACTCGGGGGCCGCTTTGAGCTGATCCTTGGTCGCATTGGCGGTCGCGCGCCACTTCTTTCCCGACTCGTCATATTTAATCGAGATGGACGAGGGCTGCACCGCGACATAGCGCTCCCCCATTCCAAGGAAGCCGCCGACGGATAGAACATAGCCTTCGAGCGCGCCGTGCTCGAGCACGACATCCGCTATATCGCCGATCTTTTCATTTTTTTGATTGTAGACGTCGAGGCCAACCACATTGGAGCTGAAGACTGCATCCGGCTGCACGGAAAGATATTGAACGGGCGCGGTCGCTTGGCTCCAGGCGGCTGTCGTCAGCAGTGTCGCCGCCACCACGGCGGCATAACGATAATGTCTCATCGCCTTCTCCTCCTCGGCTGGATCGAATGGAAACGATATTTGCCGCGAAGTTGTTCCGTCTCGCCGATAAAATCTGAAAATGCGGCCGGGGGGCCTATATCTGCGCCGCGCCGATTGGAGCAAAAGGCAGAACATGAACGTTCATTCTGAACCGAAGGACCAGCGAGCCGACAATTCGACGCTAGCCTCGGTGATCGATCGAAACATCGCGTCATTGACCGCGCGCCGTCGCCGCGACCGCGCCGCCCCCGGTCTTCGAGCGAGAACGGCCGACCTCATCATCCGCTTCACCGGCAGCATGTCCTATGTCTACATCCACGTCGTCATTCTCATCTTCTGGATCGCGATCAACCTCGAGACTCTGCCTTTCATCCGCCCCTGCGACTCGAACTTCATTCTGCACGCGACGACGACATCGGTCGAAGCCATATTCCTCTCGACCTCTATTCTGATCAGCCAGAATCGCGTGGCGGAAAATGATCGCGATCGCGCCGACCTCGACCAGGCGCCGCGGCGGGACTAATTCGGCGAGGCCCACGCCGGCCGGGAGCCGGCGCGGGGGAATATATCGTGGGGAGATCAGAATCAGGCTTGCTGGTCGTTGCCTTTCCCTCAATCGCGCTCGAGCACCATACGCTCCGCTTTGCGCCGAGCCATTTCGCTCCATCGCGAATCACGCATGAGGAGCGGTTCGGTCGCGATCACCGCGCGCGAATAGACGCGCCGTCGGAGTTGTGTCCGTCGCGGACACCCCGAGCGCCGACGGGCGCGGGAACCGCGAGAACATCCCCTGGTTATCTCCTGACGGCTGCGACCGAGGGCCACGCCATGCACATCGACCCGACGCTGCTCATTCTGATATATCTCGTCATGCCGATCTGGCTCGCCGCAGGCTTTGCCGATTGGCTCTGCCACAGGGCCACATTCATCGAGCGAACGACCGGGGCGAAGGAATCCGCCATTCATCTCCTCATGTTCGCGGAGATCGGCGTTCCACTGCTGGCAGCGTTGTTCCTCGAGATCGACTCGCTGGTGATCGCGGTCATGATGCTCGCTTTCATTTTGCATGAGGTCACCGCCTTCTGGGACGTCGCCTATGCGTCGGCAGCGCGTGTCGTCACACCGATGGAACAGCATGTCCACAGCGTTCTGGAGATGATTCCGTTGATGGCGCTGCTCTTGATCGCGGCGCGCCACTGGGACCAGGCGACTGCCCTGGTCGGCATGGGCGAAGCGCCGGCGCGCTTCGAATTGACTTGGAAAAGAGAGGCGTTGCCGACCGCCTATATCGCCACCGTGCTCGTCGCGGCGCTCGTCTTCGATCTCCTGCCCTACGTCGAAGAGCTCATTCGCGGCCTCGTCGCGAATGATTGGCGCACCACGCCTGAAGCCGCGCGGCGTGCAAAAGTCGAATAGAAGATCAGCTACTGTTCTTTCCCATCGCTATCGCGCATCTGCAGCACGGCTACGGCGATCACTCCGAGAACGAACGCGGGGATCAGACGATTGGCGCCGACCTTGCGCAGAATGTCGACGCCTGTCGAAATCATCGCCGGAACCGAGAGCGAGTCCGATCCGAGCGCCGATTCTGCCGCACGAGCCCTGATAGCCAACTCGGCTCGAACGCGGCGCGCGCGGCGACGCGCGCACAAATGCATCACACCGCCGAGCAGCAGATAGGCGGCTCCGAGCGCGAGGCTCGCATTTACAGTCCCCATCGTCGATTGCGCCCACACAAAGGCCGCGGTGGTAAAGAACGCCAGCGCCACGCCCCCGCTTGCCGCCACGACGGCGGTCGATCCCGCTTTCGTCAATCGGGATTCGACCGCTTCCTGTGCGTCTCCTATTAGCCTCGTGAGCACATCGACCTCTATTCGTCCCCGTTCAACGACGAAGCTGGCTGCCGACGAGAGCTCCGACACCGACCGCGATCGCCAAGCTGACGAAGGGATATTCCCGCACCGAACTCTCGATCGCGCCGCCGACATTGTCGGGCGCTATTTTGCGCGCCACCTCTTGCCCCTTCGAGCTGGCGTCTGATATCACCCGATCGATGTCGCCGCCGAGCTTTTGAAGGCGTTTGCGCACGTCTTCGCCCACGTCGGAGCCCGTCTCTCCGAGAGCCTTTGTCAGATGACTCGCGAGCCCGCTCAAATCCTCCTTCAAGCTCTCGAGGTCGTCTTGGAGTTCGCTGCCTCGCATTCCCATGGTCGACTCCTCTCCTCTCGTAGCGAGCTGAAAACGTCGCATCGAGACGGTGGTTCCGGCCCGCGCTGCGCTATTTCGGCGCTTTTGCTCGCGGCGCTTTCCCGATCTCGGACGGGACGGCGCAGGGCCGCCGGACCTCTTTTTTTGACCCCTTTCGCTTTCTAGAGAGCCCGAGAGCGTGAGCGCCACGCGCAAATCCTGAACCAAAGGCACGGAACTTCGCCAAGAGCGGGTGGCATCTCTCGAGCGGAGAAGGAGAGACGGATGGATCGTCCCCATGCCCAGCCGGTCGACACGCCAATGAAGCGCTCGGCCACGTTCTGGCGCGAGGACCAGTGGTGTTCCCACTAGCGCGCGCGGCGACTGTTCCGAGGCTCATTACGAACGTCGGATCGACGGCCGACAACTCCCGATCGAGCTACCGGCGACACTGCTGTAACTCCTATTGATCCGGATGTTTGTGGAGGCGCCGCTTCGTCCCTTGATCGAAGTGCTTCACTGCATTCGTAGATAGATGGCCTCGCGCTGCGGGCCAGCTTCGTCAAAGGATTTGTCGAACGCTTTCCCCGCGGGGCCGATGAAGGGGACGCCACCCAAATCCTCGCGGTCCCCTGACATCTCGCTGACTATAAATGCGCGCTTCGCTCCTTCCGGCCACGGCGCGGGTCGCGTCGCGGAAGAGCGGGCAGCGCCTGCATTTCTCGGCCTCTGCGGCGAGCACATGCAGCGTCTGATCGGCTTCAATTCCGGAGTCACGTTCGACGGTCACCCGCCTCTCCTCGATCGACGCGCCGTTGCAGGAGTCGCCGAAATGCCCGCCGTCGCTCAGCGCAAAGTGTAGAGATACGCCGCTATGTCGACGCTCTGCTCCTCGCTCAATCCCATATCCGGCATGGCGTTTCCGGGGACGATCTTCTGCGGATCGCGCAGCCATGTCTTCAGGTTCTCCGGCGTGTTGCGAAGGAGGCCGGCGATGAATACGCGACGACCGATCTCGCTGAGCGGAGGGCCCACCACGCCATTCGCATTCGCTATGCCCGGTATGGAGTGGCACGCGCCGCAGCCCGCTCTCGCGATCTCGTCGGCTCCTTTGCGCGGATCGCCTTCCGAGCCGACGCTAGCCGCATCGCGGCCTCGCGTGAGCTCTCCGCATGATGCGAGCAGGAGCGTGATCACCAGCATCGTCACCCTCGACGCCCGCACTATGTCATGCGCCTCGCCGTCGCACCATTGCAGATCATTCATGGCGCGGCCCGCGCCAATACAATGGAGGCGAGTGCTCGTTCCATCTTTCGCTCCTCCACCAATATCATCGATGCGGCTTTTGGCCGAATGAGAATGATTGTGTATGGCTCCAAGGCGATGCGCTCTGGACAAATTCCGCTGGAACCTGCTCGATCTTCATCGTGTCACGGGAGAATGTCTCGCCCCATCTCTTGGTCGGCTCCTTGCTGATCGACTGGATATAGGCGGTAAGATCCCAGATGATCTGCTCGGGCAGCGTGGCGCCCCAAGCCGGCATTCCATTCGGACGGCCTTGGTAGATGCTCAGATAAATATTGGCGGGATCGCCGCCATACACGAAATGCCGATCGCTCAAGGACGGCCCCATGCCACCGCCGGCATTGGGCGCATGACAGCCGACACAGTTGAAGGTGGCGAAATAGCTCATCCCCCGCTGCTCGCCTTCCGGATCTCCTGCGACCGGATTGTCGAGCCTTTGCGGCGGCGACGCGTTGCCGGGGAGCAAAGCGGACACCGGAGCGTCGAAGACGCGTCTCGGACTCGCGTTAAAATCGAGCGGACAGTTCGTCCCCTGCGCTTTGCAGCTCGGCAGAGGGGGCGGCCTGGCCGCGGTGCGGCCGGCCTTGTTACTCGTCGGGTGTCCGACGGGACGAGCGCTTGCCGCATATGTGAGCAGCGCCGCGACGACGATGCAGGCCGCCGAGATCCGATCATGGGTCCGTCCTGGTCGCATCTCGTGTTCCTTTATCGGGGCACGGAGGCTCTATCTTCCGAGAGCAGTGGAACCGCAAAAGATTCCAGAAGCCCGCGAATTTCCGCGCGACGGCGCGCGATGGTTTCGTCGAGGCGTCGCTGCAATGCATGGTCGCCCTTGCGCACGCCCATGGATATATCGAATGCGAAGCGCAGAGGCGCGAGCTCCTCTTCCGCATCGATGACGGCGATCCGAAGCGGTATAGGCGATCGCGAGGCGGCGTAACCAGCTAGCGGACCCCAAGCCGCGGCGATGTCGATCTCTCCCGCCTCGACCGCCTCGATCAACCGCATCGGCGGGGTCTCCTGCGCATAATCGCCATAGACGGTGTACCCGATGACATTGTCGACAATCCCCCGCTGCCCCAAGGCATGGACTGGCGGCGTGTTCATCCCGTCGTCGCCGATGAGCTGAACGCCGATCTTGAGCTCGCGCAGAAGCGGATCCTGCAGCGACGACAGCTCCAAGCGCCGGTCGGCGCGCGAGACCAGAACATAGCTCGAGCGGTAATAGGCGCTCGTCGTCTCGACGAGATCATAATCCTTCGGAACGCCGATGATGACGTCGCAGAGCCGCGCGTTCAGCGTGTTGCGCACAAATCCGCGCCTTTGCGCCCACCATGTGTAGGAGAGGCTCTTTCCCAACTCGCGCGCCGCCAGCTCCGCGAGCTTGTTTTCGAAGCCATCCCCTCGCGAATTCGAGAAAGGCAGATTGTTCGGATCGGCGCAGACGCGCAATTCGTCCGTCTGCGCAGGAGCGGCTCCGATCGCGATGCGGCCGAGGACGAGCGCCGGGGCCACGAAGATACCGATTCGGAAAAAAGCTCGAAACCCCATTGCGCGCCTCCTAGGGCGAGGGACTCTCCGCGGCGCCTTGGCGTGACGTCGACGGCGGCCCGAGCGAGAAGACGAGCAGCGAGCTGCCGCCGACGGTGTAGAGCGGCAGGTCCTGCGTGGCGCCGACGAAACCGAGCGCGGAATTGCGCACCCGCGGATCGACTTCCGCATTCGCCACCACACCCGGCCATCCGCCGACGCCGGAGATGATGGCGACATATTGCACGCCGTCGCGTCCGAGATAGGTGACAGGCTGTCCGATGAAGCCGGACGGCCCGCGAAACTGCCACAGCAGCTTCCCCGTGTAGGCGTCGACGGCTTTGAACATTCTGTCCATCGTCGCATAGAAGGCGACATCGCCAGCCGTTACCAGCGCGCCGCTCCATACGGGCAGGTGCTCCGTGATCGCCCAGATCTTTGCCCGCTTCACCGGATCCCAGGCCATGAATTCGCCCCGATGGCCGCCCGGCCCCGCATACATATCGACTGTCGCGCCGACGAATGGCGTTCCGGCGATATAGCCGACCTCGCTCGTCCTGAAATTCGCGCAGAGATGCTGATGCGGCACATAGAGCAGCCCGGTCCTCGGCGACCAGGCGGTCGGCTGCCAATCCTTCGCTCCTGGCGGCGCGGGGCAGATATTCTCGATCGTCTTGTCTAGCGACGGCTCGAATGCGGGGTCAGGCCGAATGCGGCCCGTCTGCAGATCGACGCCCTTATAGACAGTGACGCTGTCATAAGCGTCGGCGGACAGCACCTCGCCGGTCTTGCGGTCGATGACATACATATAGCCGTTGCGGCCGGGATGCAGCAGAACCTTGCGGAGACCGGCCTCCATCTCGAGATCGACGAGCACATTCTCATTGATTTCGTCATGGTCCCAGAGATCATGCGGACTTGCCTGATAGGCCCATCTCGCCGCGCCCGTATCCACGTCGCGTGCGAAGATCGTGCTGGTCCAGAGGTTGTCGCCGGGCCGCTGATTGGAATTCCAGGGCCCCGGATTGGCAGTGCCGTAATAGACGTATCGTAGCTCCGCATCATAGGACAGCCAGCCCCAGGCGGTCCCGCCGCCGGTTCGCCAGCGATCAGGCGGCCATGTCGTCACGCCGAGATCAGCGCCTTTCATCCACTCATAACGAGGATGAAAATCTGGACCGATGAGGACGTCCGCGTCGGGGCCGGTCGCATAGGCGCGCCAGGCGATTTTGCCGGAGGTTTGATCGACGGCGGCGAGCCAACCGCGCACGCCCATCTCGCCACCGCTATTGCCGGCGAGCACCTTGCCCCTCACGGCGAGTGGCGCCATTGTGATCGTCTCGCCGAGATTGATGTCGCCGAGCTTCGTGACCCATAGCTCGCGCCCGGACTGCGCATCGAGCGCGACCATGTGATCGTCGAGCGTGTTCAGGAATATCTTGCCATTGTCATAGGCGAGCCCTCGGCTGACGACGTCGCAGCAGGCGACGCCCTTGGCGGCGGAATTCGGCTTGGGCGCGTAGGACCACTTCAGTTCGCCAGTCGCGGCGTCGAGCGCGAAGACCTGATTGGGATGCGGGCCGTCATAGGGCGCGACCACGTACATGTTTCCGTCGATGACGAGCGGCGCGGCTTCCTGGCCACGGCTAGCGCCCACGGAAAATGACCATGCGAGCCGCAACTGTCCGACATTCCGACCGTCGATCTGATCGAGCTTGCTGAAGCGCGTGTTCTCATAGTCCCGCGGCGCCATCGGCCAATTCGCCGCTTCCGACGAGAGCGCGGTGAGATCCCGCGGAGCGGAGATACAGGGAAACGCGGCGAGCGCTGACGCCGTGGCGAGAGATTTCAAAACCAGCGCAGATCGTGACATAGGTGAGGCGCGCATGACAGAACCTCGACAACAAGACGGATCGAACAGAATGAACCGGCAATGGCACATAGGGCGAGCCGCTCCGCTGGCTACTTCGAACCGATCGACCCGAAATCTCGCCGGCCGTGGCTTCCGCTGATCGGAACTTCCTTTCACGAGAAGCGTTGCACCCGCGACCGTTACTTCCAATCCCGCGTACAGCGGAGGGGACAGGACGAATGCCCGAGTATTCGCATCCGCCTTTTTCGAAGCAGCGACAAGCGCCGCCTGGGGTGACGAAGAAGATGACGCCGCTTCCCGACCATGGCGAAACCTCCTATCCGGGAGCCCGACGGCTCGTGGACAAAAAGGCGATCATCACCGGCGGCGACAGCGGCATCGGAAGGGCCGTCGCCATCGCCTTCGCGCGCGAAGGAGCCGATCTCTTGATCTCTTATCTGAACGAGGAGGAGGACGCCCAGGAAACGAAACGTCTAGTGGAGGCGGCGGGGCGCTCCGCGCTGCTGCTTCCCGGCGACATTCAACACGCCTCCCACTGCCGCGCAATTGTCGAGAAGGCTGCTACCGAATTCGGCGCGATCGACATTCTGGTCAACAACGCCGCGCATCAGGCGAGCTATCAGGACATAGAACGCATCGGCGACGAAGAGTGGGAGCTTACCTTTCGCGTCAACATCCACGCAATGTTCTACCTCACGAAGGCCGCCGTGCCGCATATGCCGCCGGGCGGCTCCATCATCAACACGACTTCCATTAACGCCGACGATCCCAATCCCACTCTGCTCGCCTATGCGACGACGAAGGGCGCCATCCAGAATTTCACGGCGGGGCTGGCGCAATTGCTCGCCGACAGAGGCATTCGCGTCAATGCGGTAGCGCCCGGTCCAATCTGGACGCCGCTTATCCCCTCGACCCTTCCGGAAGACTCGGTCGTCGACTTCGGAGCCCGCGCTCCGATGAAACGGCCGGGACAGCCCGCCGAGCTCGCGACCGCCTATGTGATGTTGGCCGACCCGCTTTCGAGCTATATCTCCGGCGCGACGATCGCCGTGACGGGGGGCCGGCCATTGCTTTAAAATATCTTCGGCTAAAGTGCGCGGGTCCGGCGCCGGAAACGCTGCGGGCCTGCTCACCCTAGCGACGATCACTTCGCGCGCGTGCTGATCTTCCCGCTCCGCTCCAACGCCGCCGCCTCCACTTCAGCCGCGCCGCTCAACCCGGACTCGCGCGCAGCCTCGTCTATATCCGCGTCGCTCACGCCCGCGCGCCGCATCGAGATGTGATCCGCGCGGCCATGCTCCACGAGTTGCGTCGGGCGCCCTTTGACGAAATATCCGACAGTCCTGGACCGCGCAGCGAGCAGCTCGACGAGCCAGAAGGTGACGACCATGACCGCCGTCGCCACGATAGTCGGCACGAATGGCGTGTCTCCTGTGAGCGTGCGACTGAGATTGGAGCCGACAATGATCGTGACCGCGATCTCGAGCGGGTTCTGCTTTCCGAAAGCGCGGCTCGCAAACAGGCGGATCAGGAGCAGTCCATAGAAAAAAAGAATGATCGCGCGAAAGCTCATTTGAGATGAGGAGAGGACCGCTCCATCCTCGCCGATGATATCGTAGAATGATCGCACGTCGGGACAGCTCCGTCAGCGGTGGCCGCAAGATACGCCGACGATAAACGGATTGCCCCGCCGCCCGTTCCGAGACGCGGCGACTTTGGCATCGCGCGAAGGCTTGTCTCCCACTCGGCTTCGCTCACGTCCCGGCGGGCGGCATTCAGAGATTGCGCCAGCTCACTCCCCGCGACGGCGCTCCATTCGAGCTGCGACGCCGCACGCCGGACGAGGCTTATTTTGGTTGTGGAAAGGCCGTGATGGCGACACGATCGTCACCGCGATTTTGTCGAGCCTTCGGGCTACGCTCCCGACGCGCGAGAAAATCGCGAAAGCACAGCGTTCGACAGACCTCTGCAGGAATCTGCCTCATATTCGCGGGGAGTTCGAAATAGACGAAGCCAGCTCTATCTCGAACGCGCCCGCTGGAATGAAGGGTTCGCTTGCCCGAGGTGCGGCTTCGCTGGCGAGCCGTTCCGTTTCGAGGCGCGTCCGGGGGTTCCGCGCTGCCGCGCATGTGGCAAAGACGTAAGCTTGATGGCTGGGACCGTCATAGAGCGCAGTCACACGCCGTTGTCGACGTGGTTCTGGGCGGCTTACTTGATCCCAGCCAAACGCCGGGAAAGTCGGCCGTTCAATTTCAGAGGCAGCTCGGCCTGTCGCGCTATGAGACGGCCTTCGGTATTCTTCACGAGCTCCGCGCCGGCATGGTGCGCCCCGAGCGCGATAAGATCGGCGCAAGCCACAAGAGCATGTCGAAGTGGACGAAACGTGGGTTGGAGGACGGACCCGAGGCGAAGGCCGGGGCGTGCATCACAAGGTTCTCGTCTCCTGCGCCGTGGGGGTGTGGCGCCGGAAGCTTGGAACCAAGCTCGACGATCGGAAAGACGGTCGCTACGCAGGACGCCTCGCCGTCGTCCCCGACCCTAGCGCAAAGTCGCTCTGCGGATTCGTCGAGAGCGCCGTTGCTCCCGGATCGCTGATCGTCACCGACGACTGGAGCGGCTATGCCAGTCTTCGCAAGCGCGGCTTCGACCACCACGCGATCGCCCAATGGGGAGACCCAGAAGTCGCAGAGGAATTCCTGTCGATCATCCACTTGGTCTTCGCCAATTTGAAGACCTGGATCAACGGAGTCCATCATGGGGTCAGCGCCAAGCATCTACAGGCCTACCTCAACGAACTCACCTTACGATTCAATCGGCGCTTCTATCCCTTCAACGCGTTCCGCTCGCTGCTAGGAATCGCGGGAGGCGTGGCCGCGCCAACCTTCGACGGGCTTTACTGCGGGGAATGGGCGCACCCTACATTTAGTGGCTGTGGGTAATAACCGGATAGGCAAGGAAGACCCTTCGAAGCCCGGCATGTCAGCGAACTGGGCTGCGCTCAAGGACGGGGCATTTGTTCGCCCGTCAGTCGGCGCCGCAGCCATCGGGCCGCAGCCCGTCAGGCTGTGGTCGCAGGTCGACCTCGAGGAGAATGGAAACGATGTGTTCCGAGCCGACCCTGATCTCTTGCTCCCGAACCAGCGTCGGAGACCCGGGGGTCAGCCACGTCTGACCAGACTCTCGCAGTACTCGAGGTAGGCTCTCTGATGAATCGTCATCAGACCCACACAACTGCGCCACAGCCAATTCGGTGCTTCGATCTCGCTTTTTTCGTGCTCAAGCTCGTGCGCCCATCGACTCCGATCATCTTTCGACAATTGGACTCCGTGCGCCCGACCGAGAACTGCTGCGAGATAACGAGCCACCTCGATCGCTTGATGTTCGTTGAGCCTGGTGATTTCGAGCTTCAAATCCTGTGGAAGCACTTCTCTGACGAAAACGGATCTTCCTAAAAGCGTCCGTGCAGCCATCCGGCTCCCGAGCCCGGGGGAGAGGACTTTTGCGGCAGCGACCACCCTCGGCGCCTTGTTGTCATCCATAAAGCGGGCAACCTGTGGACCCTTCGCTTCGATCGCTTCCTTGACATCTATTAGCCGCCAAGTAGCGGCGGACTTCGATTTAACGTGGAGCAGAATGGCCAACCGCAATAGTCCGAGAGAGCTGCATCCTTTCACCCAATAGGCCGCATCCTGCAATTTTGTGCCGGCCGTCGTTGGATCGACGTCGAGCACAGTCTCGAGGAGTTGTTTGTCATTTACGAGTTCCCGGACGGCGGTGCGCTCGTCGCCGCTGAGGTCCCAATACCGCTTGCCACGAGGAAAATAATGTTTGGCGCCATGGGCTTCCGCAACGGCCAATTTCTTCCAGTCCCTATGATAGGCAGCCCGCAGGGAACTTCTGATGCATTTCGGCGTCGCCTCCTTTTCGTCGCACTTTAGTAAAGCGTTTTTGTATGCGTAGGTCATCTCTTCCATCATATCCAGGATTGTGACGCCGGAGAGTGCGAAGTCGCGGATGGCTGTTCCTAATGAGAGTGCAAGCCGCAGGAGATCATGCGCCGGGTTCCCGACCACGGACTGATCGAAATCGCGCAAGGCTATTTCAACATCGCCGCTTCTGACGCCGACCGGTCCGAAGTTGCCATAATGGCAGTCACCGCAGATCCAAACAGAGGGGCCCTGAGGGATATGACAATTGGCTTGCTTCTCCAGCCACTGGTAAAAGTGTTCCGTCGTGCCCCTGACAAAGGTCTGCGATGATCGCGACATTTTCAAGCGCTTCCGCGTCTGCAGTTCGGCATTACGAGACTGAGGAGGCGCAGCATAGCTATTGCGAAGCAAGAGACGATCGAATACGGCACGCGCCAACCGTTCCTTTCTCGCATACGAAACCGAGGATGTTTGAGCATGCATTGCTTTGCTACGGCTCCGTGCTGAGTGTCACCGATTCCATAACAACCTTTTCACCGACTAGTTCCAGGCCCCGCCCATCGCGAGTTCGCGTGACACGCGGCTATGCCCCAATCATAAAATCGCGAGCAGCGCATCTTCGTTGAGCGCGTTCCAGGGCTCGCGGCGCCGTTCGCGCGACAAACGACACGCCATCCGGGAATTGTTCGCCTGTTCGGGCTTAGTCGGTGGAGGGCCGTCCGAATGTCTTGAGAGAGTTCAAGCGAAGTGTGAGCGCCGGCGCTACGCCTGAGCGCGAGCGGATCAAGGCGCTGGAGCGCGAGAACCGCGAGCTGCGGCAGCCTAACGGGATCTGCGCAAGGCCTGGGCTTATTTTGCGGCGGCGGAGTAGGAACTCCGCTCGAAACAATGATCGCCTTCGCCGAGTTTACCCGAGGCCGCGTCGAGCCCTCGGTCGGCAGCTTCCTCAACAGCTACGACATCGCGTCTCGCCGAGACGATCAAAGTCGAGCGCCTCAACGGCGAGATCAAGCGCCGCACCAAGGTCATCGGCCTCTTCCCGAACGAGAAGGCGACCAAGCGCCTCGTCGGCGCACGCTGGATTGTCTTGCTGCTTTGAGCGATGACCCCTCGTCAGCCTGCCCGTGACGCCCTGATCAGACCGGCGCACGCCGGAAGTCCCTCGGCGCCGAGCCCTCGAATACACCGCGTCACGGGACACGACCAAGCTCCGGTCCAACACCGGACCCGCTGGTGTTGGACGCGCTACATCTCCGCACCAAAAAACGCTTTTCCTTCGCTCGAGGCTGACCAGCTGGCAGGAACCATCCATGTGGCGACGCGTTCCTCCGTACCCCCGACGATCGCGAAGGAGCGGCCTGTTAGTGACGTTTCTAGCGACTCAAAAGAGAGGTTAACGAAATGGCAAGAGCTGAAAGATCAATCGACGCAATCGCTTTGCTCAAGGCGGACCACCGCGAAGTCGAAGAACTGTTTGAGGCCTTCGAACAGGCAAAAGGAAGCACCGCGAAACAAAAGATCGCTAACGAGATTTGTCTTAAACTTATTGTTCACACTACGATCGAGGAGGAGCTGTTTTACCCAGCGCTAGCCGGAAAAATCGAAGAGGACATACTGCAGGAGGCATATGTCGAGCACGACGGCGCGAAGATGCTGATCGCGGAAGTGCTATCAGGGCGCGCGAATGACGAGTTCTACCACGCAAAGGTCAAAGTGCTTGGGGAAGATATAAAGCATCATGTGAATGAGGAAGAGCAGATCGGGGGTATGTTCACGCAGGCGAAACGGTCGGGCGTGGACCTGCACGAACTCGCAAAACCGCTCGCGGAGCGAAGAGAGGAACTTGCCAAGCGATTCAAGGAAAAAGGTATTCCAATGCCAGAGACGCGCGCGATGAAAGGCATCAACCTGAGAGCCGGTCATCCGGTGCACGCGACCAGCGCCCGACAATAATACAGGAGTTGTTAGCATTGCACTGCTCCACCAGGAGCGATAGGCGATCCGCGATCGATCGCTGCATGTACGAGCACATTATGAGTCTATGCGATCATTTTTCTTATCGTTGCGCTGAGCGCCGCCTTTTTCGGCTTCAAAGGGTGGCCGTGCTTTGCATTGCAGGGCTACTCAATTGCTGTCTGGGTCCGCTCGTAGAGAACGTGCCTGCCGTTCGCCGGAATCCTCGGCGGACCTGACGCGTTTGGTAGCGTGCGCCTATGCCGAGGCCCTGCAAATTTCTCCGAAGGCCTCGACACGCTGCATTGGAGCCTGCAGATCAGGCCGCGTCGCGCAGACGCCTTATGAGATCGTGGTTTTCTTTGACGCCAGCATACTGACGTTGGACTGTGGATTTGAGTTCCGCCGGAAGGTCCGATTGCAGCGCCTCTTCATATGCCGCCTTGGCGACGTCCTCGCCACGCTCGCATTCGGCGAGGACCGCCTTGTCGTCACCGCCGGTGACGGCGGCCGTCAGATTGGTCCATGCGCGGTGCAATGCGCCGCCGACCGTTCCGTTGGAATTTGGCTCGCCGCCGAGTTTCGATATTTCCGCGTCCAGCTCACGCGCGCCTATTTCGCAGCGTTGAGACGCGGTCTCGAGAGTGGTCTTGAGATTGGCGCTTTTCACGGCCTCGGCGGCATCGGAAAAGCCCTTGGCGCCATCGCGACTGATGTCCGCGAGATGGGTGAGGATGGAGATGACATTCGTCATTGCTAAACCTCCGGCTTGTCTGCGAAGGCCGCCGGCCACGGCGGCATACGAGGACACAAGTTCGCCTCACGACCTCGTCGCGGTACAACGAATCAGAACGCCCCCTGTTCCAAAAGCATTTTTAAAAAGCGCGGAGATTTTGCGGCTTGAGCGGCTACTCGGCGGTGCTATCTCGCCTTTGCTGTCGACCGACCAGTCGGCGCCGATCGGGCGTCACGGGGTGCGTCCCGCGCGCCGGAGCGACGACGAATTTACGGGGCCGGCGCCGCGGCTCTCTCCGGAAAAAAAAGCAGATCGCCGCTCGGCGAGCCAGGCAAGCGCTTACCGATCGAACGGAATCGTTCGATCGGTAAGCGCTCTATTGCGAGTCATTCCAGCGCGTTCCTGAGCGCATCACGCTCGACATCGACGACACCTCGACGCTGTCCATGGAGGCCAGCAGCTCCGCCTCTTCAATGCACATCATGACCGGCCGCTTCGTCTAGGTAATGCCGCGGCCAGCCAAGCGCCCCAGCGGAAAGGAGGCCAAGCGCTTCCTGCGCCGACTGCTGCGCCAATTGGCCGAGAACGAAAATTCTGCTGCGCGCCGATAGCCACTATTGCACGCCCGAGACGATCGATTCTGCCGGGTCCATGGCCTCGACTCGATCTTCAGCGTCGCCCCGACGACGACGCTGAGATCGCATATCCTCGGGCTCGAAGCCAAAACCAAGGCCGTGTTCGAAGCGGCGCCTTCGGCCGGCAAGGCGCGGCGCTACAAGGAATTCCTCGACGGCTCGCGCTCAAAAGGGCTGCCCTTGAAATCGATCATTGCGCTGTTCCGCCTGACTGACGACGGAGAACATAGCCCGAAATGGTCCGCGTCAAAATTTTGGACCGAACCCACGCTTTCGAGACGACGGCGACGGTGTTCGACCTGCATTGATCCCTGAAGCGACCCAGCGCATCGCGCTCACCACAGCGGACAAAACCGATCGGCCGTGCAATACTCCTTCCGTTATTCATATTGATTGGAGGACTACATGTCTTCGTCCACTCTCGTTGCTACTACCGCCATTCCCGCGCCTCCCGCTCCGCCGAACGGCCCGTCGGACTGGTCGACCGCGGTTCGCGGCAACGCCTTCTCCAACATCGAACGTCTCGGCCAATGGGTCGGCGGAACCATGCTGCCATCCTATAATGATCCTTCCACCTCCTTCGAATCGGTCGCCCCAGGCAGCCTGGGCGCCGGAACGACGCCGCCGACCATTTATGTCCTCATCCACGGCTGGGCGCCGACCTATCGCTCCATCATCGACCAATATAATGGCGATGTGCTGTGGTGGGGCGCCAACGCCGCCCTCGGCGGCGTATGGACATCGGACTGGGCTTGGCTTCCGTCGTCCGCGCCGTCGGCGCCGATCAATTTCGTCGGCGTGCTGCAATCCATCGTCCAGCAGGACCCGAACGCCGTCGTCCTCGCTTATTCCTGGATCGACGATTCGGCGACCGAGAAGGGCTTCGACGGATATCAGGACGTTTATCAGTCGGAAGCCTATACCCACGTGAATGGACTGCGTCTCGCCGACGCGCTCGAGCAGGCGATCGTCCCGAGCTTCTGGAACGCGCACACCGGCCTGCTGCGTCTCATCGGCCACAGCCACGGCTCCAAGGTCGCGACCGTTGCCGCGCTGACGCTGCAGCAGCGCGGGCGGCGGGTCGCGCATCTCACTATTCTCGACTCGCCCGAGAGCACGACGCCACTCGAGGCGAACGGCGCGAATCTGCTTGGCTTCCATCTCGATCAGCTGCAGATCGAAAATCCGTCCTATTCCTGCGCCGCCGGCGTCTTCATCGACAATTACGCCTCCTATTTCGGCGTCGCTTATCAGGGCGGCGGCGACATCGGGAATATCGTCGAAGTGGCGCTGCAACCATCAGAGCTCTATTTCAGCGACCCCGGCGATGAGCACGCCTATGCCGCGACCTGGTATGGCGGCGCGGCGATCGGCGCCGCGCAGAACAACGAGCCGCCGCTCGGCCTCGCCTGGCCGCCAGCGCCCAAGTCGTTCCTGCCCTCGCTCAATCAGAACTGGCCGGGCGGCGCCAATACCTATTCGCAATGGAATTTGCAGGTCGGACCGTCGATCGGCACCACGTACGCCTATTCGACGCAGGCGCTGCCGATCGCTCTCGTCGATTTCGGCGGCAATGTCCGTTTCGACTCGAACGGCGGCGGCCGTATTTATCTCTGGCCCGCGCCCGGCCGATATCCGGCGTTCTCCTACTTCCAAGGCAGCTACGACAATTCGGATTTCGGCGACGGATATGGGCTCGCCTTCGACTTTCAATGGATCGGGCCGCAGCCCGGCGATTATCTGGTTGTCACCGCCGAATCGCCGGTTCTCGGCGATCAGGAAGTGATCCTTGTGATCGACGGCGCCTCGGCGCCGCTCGGCGTGACCCCGGTCGCGACGTCGAGCAAGGCGGGCGGCGATGGTTTGAACTTCTACGTCTATTTCCTCGCGGCGGCGAACAACGCGACCGGCCGTGTCGCCTTGTCCAATTTCCGACTCGTTGAGGTGACCGACCCGACCGGCGCGTTGCGCGCGCGCCGCATCGCGGCCGCGGAGGCGAAAGCGCGGGCCACGGAGAAGGCGGATCGCGAGTCGGCGGCATAACGGGTGCTGTGATCGCTCGCTGTCTTGCGGACGCAGGCCGGTTAGGCGTCTCCTAACATAAGGAGCACCACCATCACGGCGGCGTCCTTGTCGAGACGCTTTGGCGCGGCCGCTAGTAGCCGCACCAAATTGGCGTAGAGGTCGTCCGATGCCACTGTGGCGGTACCCGCTTGGCCGGGGCTCGCGACTCTACCCAGCGGAGCTGGTGAGCGCGACGAGCTTGGGCTTGCTGGCGGCGACAAGCTTGTCGCGAATCGCCTTCAGCTCGGGGTTGAAGCGCGTGCATGGCGCCGACGGAACAACGCCGACCGCACGGCGGCTCGCCCGCCGCCGATGAAGCTTTTGCCGCGCCATTGTCCGGACTACCGCGTCCATCGCGCGACGTCGATGAGCGCCCCGATCTTTTGGCGATCGACGATTCCGAGCTCTGGCAGCTCGGCGATGAGAGTGCGAGCAAAGGTCGCCGGAACCGAAACGATGAGATCCTCCTGTCATTCGGCGCGGTGCGTTGCCCCAATCGGTGTGGAGGCCACGAGAATATACAGGAGCAATCAACGTCTCGGTTTGGTGACTCCTTGCCGATTAGGGGTCAAAGCGTCGAGCGATTCACACCGCAGTCCTTCGCCATCGGGCTCGGGGTCCGTTACGGCTCCAGCGAGACGCCCGATCAAAACCTTCACCCCGGTAAATCGGCCTCACGCCGCGGAAAAGCGTGATTGATCGTCACCGTGCCTACTATGAGCAGCGGCGTCGCCAGGAACGCGCCGATCGGTCCCCACAGCCACGTCCAGAACGCGACGGCTAGAAACACCAGCCCGGGACTGAGTGTCAGTCGCTTGCCGACGATGCTCGGCGTGACGAAATATCCTTCCATCGTGTCCAACACGGTAAACACGGCGGGCGCGATGAAAGCCTGCCCGGGCGAATCGAAGGTCGTAAGGCCGCCTCCAATCAAGAGAGCGAAGATGATCGCCGGTCCTAGGTAGGGCAGGAATTTCAAGGTGAATGCCAGCACTCCCCAGAGAAGAGGTTGCGGCAGACCGACGAGCTGCGCGAGGATGGCGATAATCGCGCCAAAGCCTAGATTGACGCCCGTCACCACGGCAACATAGCTCGTCAAAGTGGTCTCGATCTCGTTGAGGATTCGCAACGTACGCAGGCGGCTCTCCTGATTATCATAGGACAGGACCAAGAACCTCCGCAGCTCGTCGCGGCTCGTTAGTAGGAAGAATAGAGCCGCGAGGAAGATACCCATTTCTCCCACCGTCGGGGTGAGGAACGTCAGTGCGGATCTCGCCAGCTCGGTTACATTGATCGTCACTGCTCCCGTGCCGGCAGCGTCGCCTTGCAGACGAAGCGGGTCGAGCGGCTGCATGAGCGGACGCAGTTTAGCGATCAAAGCGGTCAGGATCTCTGGCGTGTGCGTCATCCAACCGATGACGAAAGCCGCGGCAGGGATAATCGCGGCGTTTAGTGTGGCGAGAGCTCCGCAGATTACGAGCAGACCAAATAGCCAAGCCGGGACGCCCCACCGCTTCGTTGCCATCTCGAGCGGTCCGAGTACGAGCGCGAGAACGGCGGCCGAAACGATCGGCAACAACAGCGTACGCGCCAGCTCGAGTGTCGCACCGAGCAGAATGACGAAAATGCCTACAATCGCGACCTGCGTCGCGGCTTCCCAAGCCGCTTCTCCATTCCGAGACAGCGACGCCGTGGACCGGTTTGTTTCAAGGGAGGCCATTCCGTTGCTCCGGCGGGGCATCGCACGGACCGTTCGGACGCGAAGTGCGGAGCAGAACGAGGCGATTTTCCATCTCCTCAAACGTCGTACACTCTGACTGGTTCCGGGGCGGCGTATCTGCACCGCTCTGGACAACGTAGCGAAGTCGCTCCTCGAAACGCGCGAGGGCGTCCGACGCGCTCTCGAAGGGCACCTGCAGGCGCTCGAATGAAACAGAGCTGGGAATATCTAACCCCATTTTAATTCCATGCGAAGCAAGGCTACTATCAAGTTATATCGAGTGTAGCTTGAGTAATGGAAGATGCTTTTTTCTCTTTCGCCGCCCGGGATCGAAATTCGTCGCTGCGGCCGCCGAAAGCGGCGCTTGGAACGGCTTTGGAAGCGGGCTTTTGGCCCGCAAAATCGACGAAAAGGGGTGTTTTCCGGCCTTTTTCTTGCTTTTCCTTGGGTGGCGAGCGGCGAACTTCGACCTTCGGATGCGACTTCAAACGGTCGATTTGTAGCAACTTTCTATTTTGGAATTCCGGCCGGCAGCCCGTCCCAGAAACGTCTCGCACTCGGAACGTCATGGGGACGGGCTGCCGGGCTATCGGAAGTGAGAACAGGGCCAGCGCACGGTCAGCGCCGCGGCCGCCGTGTTGCTACGCGTTATCGCACAGGTTCCCGAAGCGATAAGAAGGGCGCTCGTGGTCTGACGAGCCGGGACTTCTCGCGGCGCTTTTCTGGTCGGCTATGGATCACAAGCGCCGCGCCTGTCTGGCGGATTCCATGTCCGATAATCTGCGCTTATCGGACATTGTTCAAAAAGGCCGGAAAACCGCGCGCGTCGTTCGCGTTTCATGGCTGGACAGCCCGGAAAAATCGAATTCAGGCGTCGGATCTTTGCGGTTCATCGATGGACCGACGTCGCGGTTCATTCGTGGACTGACGCTGGCGAAGCCCGGATATTCGTGCATCGCCCTCTCGAGAACGGCGGGGCGGACCCCGAGGTCGGCGGCCGTGGTCGCCGCCGAAGCGGCGCGACGGTTTTTCGTTCGGGCCCACCATCCCGGCGGCCACGGCGTCGTTTGGCACTGACCAGTAGACCGCCGCCCGAGGAGCAGCGTGGCCAGGCGGACCCACTTTCGAACCGCACGCCGCGCCGACGCCTTGCATTCGGCTACCCCTTTGGGGTATGCATCGACTATGAATTCGCCCGCCCTCATCACCGTCGTCGAGACAGAAACCTATCTGGCGCGCGCGACGGAGATCATGAGCGAAGCCGAGAGAACGGCCGTCATCGATATGATCGCGGCCGACCCTCGAGCCGGTGATTTGATCCAAGGCACGGGCGGCATGCGGAAGGTCCGCGTTCCGCTGGGCGGAAAAGGAAAACGAGGCGGCGCCCGCCTCATCACATTTTTTCACGACGCCGACATGCCGTGCTTTCTGATCACGGTCTACGCCAAGAACATGCAAGCAGACCTCGATCCCAGACAGCGCAAAGCGGCGACGGCGCTCACCGACGCGATCCGCACCCAATTCCGGAGATAGGACGATGGACGGCAAAGATTTCGAAAGCATGATCTCGGGTCTCGAAGACGCTCTCGCCTACGCCAAAGGAAAGCCGAGCGCAGGAACCCGCGCGCACAAGCTGAAGATCGATCGGAGCTTCATCGCCGAGACGCGCCTCAAAGCGGGATTGACGCAGGAAGAATTTGCGAAGGTCACGGGCGCGTCGCTGGGAACCGTGCGCAAATGGGAGCGCGGCGAGCGCTCCCCTTCCGGCGCCGCAGGAATGCTGGTGAGAATTCTGGCGCGCGACCCGGCTCTGGTGATCCAGGAGGCCGGAATTGGCGAGAGAACGCCGCGCAAAGGACAGCGTCGCGCCAAAACAGCAGCGTGAAAGACGTCACGCTGCTGAGTGCAACTGGCGCGCGGGCACGCCCCGCCGAACTCTTCGTCGAGTTCGGCCCTACCCGCACCAAGGAACGATCGAGTGGCCCCACAATCCACACGGTCGGCCGAAACTGGGCCTCGCATTTGTCCGCCTCCGGCCGGCCGCGTGACGCAGAGGGGAGAAGAGCGACGGCGACTAAGCCGATGACGCCCGATCGCAAGGATGACAGGCCAGCGTCTCGCCGACGCCGAATCCCCGATGCAGATCTCCGGCGCCGCGCAAGTGTTGCATCGGAACCTCCTTTATCCGGCAGACTTTCGCAGGCGCGCTGCCTTCGCGGCCTTGCCGCGCAACAAGGCCATCAGCACAGGCCCGAGCGAGAACTCCCCCGCCCTCGCCTTTTCGGTCAGTACGCGGAGATAACCACCGGCGCTCTTGATCTCATCTCCGCGTTGCAGGATCGCGGCGATGACGATGGAGGCGTCATGCTCACCCAAGACGTCCAAAGCTTGCGACCAAGCGTCTGGCGAAACGCCGAGCGCCGAGCGCACCGTCGCTCCCGCCGCCGCCAGGTCTCGCCATGAGGAAATTTCGCCGCCCTTGCCGTAATCGACGATGTCTGGACAGGCCTCCAGCACCATGCCGAGAGGATAGGTTCGAAGCGGCGGTTTGGGATCGACAGTCCGACAGCGTTCCGACGACGTTCCTGGCGCACGAGCGATCGGCTCCTCGCCCTCTTCGACCTTTGGCTCAGACGAATTGGCCCTGCCTTTTCGAAGGCTAGGTTCAAGATCAGAAAGGTTTGTAGTTTGATTCTGTATGTGGCGCTCAGTTTGAGACTCATTGCCGCTCATATTTTGAGCCTTTACGTGCGTTTCCAGCGACTTGTGGATTTCGGTCGCCAGCGTAGCCAGCTCGCCCGCCAGAGCCTCCAAATTGGTGCGCATAAGCCCTCGCCCATAGCG
This sequence comes from Methylosinus sp. DMC45, assembly GCF_056313885.1. Classification (NCBI taxonomy): domain Bacteria; kingdom Pseudomonadati; phylum Pseudomonadota; class Alphaproteobacteria; order Hyphomicrobiales; family Methylocystaceae; genus Methylosinus; species Methylosinus sp. DMC45. The sequence goes on along the minus strand of NZ_JBQUZK010000051.1, from coordinate 117,696 downwards.
CCCCGAGAGCGCCGCATAGCGCTGATGCGCGTCGTCCCAGTCGCCCGAAACGCCCTCCTCCAATCCGGTCTCGATCATCTTGACGATGTCCCGGCGAGTGAGCGTGATCTTCTCGCGCAGCAGCGCGATCGCGCGGTTCTCGGCCCGCACCTCCTCGGCGAGGTTCTCGATTTCGCTCGAGCGCGCGACGAGCGGCGCGAGGTCGAAGCCGAAGGCGTCCTCTATGGCTCCCCCCTGCCCTTTCCGGGCGAAGCGTTTACCGTTCGGGGAGTCTCGGCGGATGATCAAGCCTGCGTCGACGAGGCAGGCGAGATGCCGCCGCAGCGTTGCGGGCGCCATGCCGTGGGCGCGAATCGACAGCTCCCTGTTCGAAGGGAATACGACGATGCCGGGGGCCGCTTCGCCGTCCCTCGAATCGCGCTCGGGCAAAGAGAGAGCGGTCTCCTGATGGAAACTCAAAAGTGCGTGCAATACCGATAGCGCGCGCTCGGTGATGCCGAGCGGCTCTTTGGCTTCGGTGAGCGCCCGAAACAGCCGCCATTTGTGGACGACGGTTTCGGATGCGCCAGGCTTGGTGGTGAAATTCTCGGTTGCCGCCTGACTTGCCACCATGGCGAGCGACAGCGGCCGCCGCCCAAAGGGCGTCGTTGGGTGTATCTGCATGATCCTTTGCCTCGTTCAGGCAAAAGAAATCTGCTCACCAAAACGGCGCCGACTCTTGACAGCGATTCGCGGAAGTGGGATTCTCTTAGTTGCGACACTATGAGAAGGGCTTCCGGGACGACGTTTCGGGGGCCTTTTTCTTTTGCGATGGACTCCTTTGCAAATCGTGGAACGAACTCAACTCCCCGCTCAGCTTTGACGCGAGCGGAATTCCTCGTAGAGAGCGTCGAGACGCTCTAATACGAAACCTGCGAAATCGGGTTCCGCTTTTTCGTCAAAGCGCACGACGGTCGTCTTTTTGTCACGGCTGATGCGCGCGAGCGGGGTGCCAGCCGAGTTTTTCCAGATCCGCGTGGACGAGCGCGCGAACTCTCTCTCGCTGGCCGCACTGAGCGCTCGGATGAACCTCGCGTCGGAGTCGCGAGTCACGTCGGGATCTGCGAGCACGAGCTCAACACGGCGAAGCGCATCCTCACTCTGCAGTAGATCGGCCAACTGCAGCCATCGGCGACGCCCCGCCTTTGGCGCCGAACCAATGGCCTTGGCCAAATCCTCGGGGACCGAGCGCGCCACGGAGATCATTTTCGAAAGTTCGGTCTTGTCGGTCGACAAGGCGGCCATGATGACTGGTCTGTCGTAACCGCTATCCTCCAGAGTTTTAGCGAAAATCGCCCTCTCGATGAAAGAGAGATCACTCCGAACGGAATTCTCGATCCCCTGGGCAAGAACGAGTTGTTGGTCGTCCAGGCTGCGAACGACGGCTTTGACCTTCAGACCGAGTTCGCGCGCCGCCGCTATTCTTCGATGCCCATATGCCGCCTGATATCGGCCGCCCTGTCCTGGGTGCGGTCGCACTAATATTGGGACTTCTTGCCCGTGGCCGCGCATCGATTCTTTTAGCGCGGCGAACGCGGGATCATCGGCCGCGGGGAAACGATCTCGAATGAACGAAACATCCACGAGCTGCGGGTCGAGATCGACCACAGAGGCTCCAGTCGCCAGCGCTTCTTGGAGAACCCGGGACTCCTCTTCGATCTTATCGAGCGTGAGGCTCATCGTGCGTACGGGCCCAGCCAGAACGCGGTCTCGACCCTGCGCTTCGGCCTTTGTCACCGGGTTGGCCGCGGCCAACTGTTCTTCGAAAATTGACTTGAGCACATTGCGGCGGGTCATGTGATCCTTCCCCAAGCGCGGAGAATGAGGCCAAGAATTTCACTGTTGACCGCCTCGAGAGATTCGAGCGCGCGGTCATAGGTGGCGCGGCCAACGGCACCTCGATCAAGTTCGTAGAGAGACTGCTTTGTCAGTCCTGCGTCGGCGATCGCTGTCGATTTCCAAACCGTTGCGGCCAAGACCTCATCGCCGAACAGTCCGCGAAGTAAGGCCACGACCTGCGACTGAGGTCCGTCGTGCGGTTCGTGTCTCGTAATCACATAACGAATGAAGTCATGTCGAAGATCGCCCCCCGCCTTGCGAACCACCGCCATCAAATCCGAGGCCATGAGAAGGAATTGGGACATGGAAGCCACGTCCACCATCTGCGGATGAATTGTGATCAAAAGGGCAGTGGCGGCGCATAAAGCTCCAAGGGTGAGGTAGCCCAACTGCGGCGGACAATCGACGACCACAACGTCATAGTCGGTCTCAATCTCCGCAAGCGCGCGTCCCAGTCTCTGGAAAAACATGCCTCCGGCCGGATGCTGGCCTAAGGACAGCGCTTGCGGAGTCTCATGCTCGAACTCCATGAGTTCGAGATTGCCAGGTATCAAATCGAGGCCGTCGAAGTAGGTCTTGAGGATGCAGTCGCGTATCGGCCGACGCTGGTCGTCGTATCTAATTGCACCGTAAATTGTGTCGCCTTCTTTCAGGTCGAACTCCGGCTGGAGACCGAGCATCGTCGACAGGGACGCTTGCGGATCGAGGTCGACGGCCAAAACGCGAAAGCCCGACAATGCAAGATACTGCGCCAAATACAGACATGTCGTCGTCTTTGCGGAACCGCCCTTGAAGTTTGTACAGGCGATCGTCTGCATCTTCTCGCCGGGGCGCCGCCGTGGCAAAACCACCTGAGCCTCCCGTGGCTTCGCCGAGGCGATATGGCGACGGAGTTCGTTGATTTGAACCAAGGTGTAAGAGCGCCGCCCCGACGCGCTGGTTTCGGGGATTGGTCCAATCCCGTCGAGCGAGAGCTGACGCAAATATCCGTCGGAGACGCGCAACAACTTCGCTGCTTCACCCGATGAGAAGGAACGTAGGGACTTGTGGCTGTCCGGTGGAAAGAGGCGAGCTCCGAGAGACTGGAGCTGCTCCGACAGCAGTCTTGCCTGCGCGGAAATACGGACATCCGAAGTCTCCCCTTGAGGAGGGACAATGTTGGAACGGCGAATGTCCGTGTCCACGGCTTCTTTTCTCGATACGGTTAGAGGCGTCAAATCAGATTTCTTCCGTATCAAAAAGCCACGATTCGGCCAGGAGAGCAATAAATTTATCGTAAATGAAAATTAACGGACTTCGTCGGGCTTTCTACGCCAGGACCGCACGTTGAGTTGGCCGCGGCCAACCGCGCCACCACTCTTAAGCAGCTACAGGCCTTTACGGGCTTTCATTGCTAGCCCCTTGAAATATGAATTCCGTCTTCTGTGGCAAAATGGTCGATGCGGTGGCGGACGGGAGATCTCTTTACCCGGGGCGTGACGCCGCTTCGAATTCTCGCGGGGCTACGATAAGTGCGCCGGAAACAAAGAATCGATGAGACGCCGACTTCAGGCGATTAGAGGAGCCGAAGCCCCTCTGTTTCGACTGCACAGAGGCAGCGACGGAGCGGATGATCACCTCGATGAGCGCCATGGCGGCCCGCTTTTCCGCGGCGGACAGATCCGTCTTTTCGTTCTTCGGATAGACCCGCAGCGCATAGAGCGGGATCGCATCGTCGAGAAAATAATAGCCCCCCGCGCGCCGCCACGCTCAGAGTCTTCACCTGAAGGTGCAAGCGGCTGCTTTCGAATTGGGAGGGCGTAGCGCCGGACACTTCCGCCGGGACCGGAACCGACTTCGGACTGAAGGGAAGGGGCGTCGCTGGCCGATTTCAGTTTCGCAGGCGTCGTCGGAAGAGAACCCACATTCCCGGGGTTCGCCTTACGCTCCGCCGGAACCCGCGCAGCTTTGATCCGGTCGCGAAGAAACGCGCGACCGATTTGCGCGAGAAGTCGCAATGAGGGGCATGCAAGCCTCTTCGGACTGGCTATTCTACGATTTCTGTCTCGACGATCACGTTCCTGCCGAGCATCAATTGCGCTGCATCGACCCGCATCACGATCTCGTCTCCGTTCGCGACGTCCACAAGAGCTTCTTCGGCGTCCCTGAACTGGCTCGGCCCGCTCGATCGCGCAAAATGGGGGCGATTTCATCCATGAACGGATGATGGAGCCCGACCGCGCAGAATTCATCGAACTCCATGAGAATTGTCTCCTCCCACGTCGGCGCCATGAAGGCGAGACTTCCGATATCCTCATTGCGCAGTTCGCCACGCCACTTCAAATAGAGCTGCCGCGCTTCGTCAGTCCTCCCTGCAAACATGAGTATATGCGCCTGGGCGATGTCGCGTCGCTTTCGATCCGTCTCGAAAGGCGCACGATCCGCGACACGAATACCTTCGGACAGGTCTCTGGCGGCCGCAGGCCTGTCTCCGCTCGCAAACCGGGCCAAAGCTCGCAAACGATAGGCGTCGAGATCGGCAGGACACTGCTCGATGACCGCTGTGAAATCGGCAATGGCTCTGATGAGATCGCCTTTAGCGCTCCAAGTACGGCCGCGGTGGCGAGAGGCCTCCACCTCCCCAGGTTCCCGCGCGAGAGTCTCGGTGAAGTCGGCGATGGCGAGATCAAGGAAACCCGCCAAAAAATAAGCGCCGCCCCGCCGCAAGAAGCTTTGGGCCACCAAATGGGGATCGGCTTTTCCGCCGAGCTCGATCGCTTTGCTGTAATCGGCGATTGCCGCTTGATATTGCGCGCTTCCGAAACGCAAGCATCCACGATTCATATGATACCCAACGAGCAGATCGTGCCAAAAAACGCGATCGTTATCGCGCGCGACTGCGACGCTCAAATCGGCGATGGCGAGGTCGAAGTCCTCCTCTCTTCGCGATTGCATCCATCTGGCGTGATAGGTCTCGGCGCGATCGACGTAGAGATCCGGCGTCTCCGCTTCCGAACATAGACTGAGCAACTTGGTGAAGTCGGCAATGGAAGCGTCGAAGCGTTCTGCCGATCGATGGGCGCGGGCGCGCCACAGATAGGCCGCGGGTTCGTGCGGGGCGAGCGAGATGGCGTGATCGAGGTCCGCAATGGCGCGGTTCGAATAGAGGCGCTTTTTCGCTGGCTTACTGTTCTGTCGATCCGCTCGGCGCGCCAACGTCTCGCCGCGCGCTACATAAGCATCGACACGTGTCGGGTCGATTCGAAGACATTCGGTGAAATCTGCTATTGCATTGTCATATCGCGTATTTTGGAGCCAGCAGCACCCTCGTAAAAAGTGGGCCTCGTCGGAACCGGGATCGAGCGTGAGCGCCCTCGTGAAAGCGGCGATGGCGGCGTCGCGCTTGTTCAGCCCGCGCAACATTTCCCCTCGTTCGAGAATCGCCTGCTTGTCGTCGGGGTCGATCTCGAGCACCCTATCGAGGTCGGCGATGGCGCGACGCACATCGCCCATTCGCCAGTAGAAACGCGATCGAAACGAAGGCCAAGCAGCGTTTTCGGGATCCACCTCGATGGCGCTAGTCAGATCGGCGATCGCGCGATCGTGATCGCCGAGGTCGAACTGGAGCTGTCCTCGCATCGCGTATGCGTAAGCGTTGCGGGGTTCGAAAGCGATCGCCTTAGCGAGCTTGTCCAGCGCGTTTGGTACATCACCCCGGGCAAGCGCCGCGACGGCCTGCTCGGTCGCGCCGCCGGACAGACGAGTAAGAATCGGAGTGTTCGTACCGGCCATCGCTATCTTTTCATCCCCGATTCCTTAGTCCGAAATGGAGAGCGCCGCGAGCTACGAGAGAGCCTTCTCGAAACGAAGTTATGAATCTTCTGTGGCGACCGTTCGCGCCAATCGCGATAATGGCATTGATAGAACCGGGCTCCATCCTAGTCGAGCCCCTTGATCCGATCCCCGGCGAGAGCCGCAGGAGATTGGACGGCTAAACCGTTTGGACGGCTAGTAACAATCAACTTCGGAGCGAGGCGGTTCGTTCGCGCGCTTCATGATAGCGCGGATCATTGGCGGTTGCGGAAGAGTAGGAAGACGCAAGCTTTGTCGCAGCAAGGCGGCCTCCGGCGAAATCGAGCCCGCGAGGCCCCGCAAAACTTAAGTGCCTTCAGGGCAAAACGGACCTCTTTTGCCTCTCGTCACCGCCCGTGGCGGACGGTTCGGGAAGATGCGCCCTCCACGTCACCAACGCGGCCTGTCCGGCGTCTGAGAGCGCATAGATGCCGCGCTCGACCCGGATGAACCAGCCGTAGACGTTGCGAAGCAAAATCTTCGGCGCGTCCGGAATGGCCTCCTTCAGATCGCGTGGGCGGGCCGGCGCGTGCGCCATTGCCCGGGCGCATTGCAGCGCCTGCTGTCTATAGGCGGTCATGATGGGACGTCGCGTGCCGCCCCCAGTCGCCGGATCTCCCCTGCGCCGCTGGTGCTCATCGAGGATCCGAGAGCGGCGTTTTGCGTTGTGCCTCGGCCGCCAGGCAACCGGCTCGACCAAGACCTCCACCCTACCGGAACTGAGCACGCTGAGCAGCCCGAAGCCGAGCATTCGACAGAGCCTCTTCACCCGGGGGTCGGACTCGCGTCCGCGTCCGCGCGTCGATGCACGGACGGCGAGCCAAACCTCGTCGCAAGCCGTGGATCGATCCACGGCTTGGAGAACAAGATCGAGCGTGAAGCTCAGCTTCAACTCGCAGATCACGAGCGCGATCGGCGCGCCGCGATCCACCGCCACGATGTCGCAGCCGCATATCTCTCCTTTCGCCTCGAACCCCAACCCTTCGAGGAAGCGTTTGACCGGGAGATAAAGGCTCGTCTCCAACGTTCGACCTCGATGCGCGCCGCGAGCCTGCGCTCGACGACGAATCGGTAATTCGTGAGGATAATAGCTGCGCCCGCTTTTTGCGGCACGCAGGGAGCCGAGTTGGCGCAGTTGCTTGATGCTATCATATGTCATATATTGATAGCATCACTATCCCCCGAAACAGAAACGCCATCATGCCTGCTGTCACCATCCGCAACCTCTCCGAAGAGACGCATCGCGCGCTGAAGGTCCGTGCGGCGCAGCACGGCCGCAGCACGGAAGCGGAGATACGCGACATCCTGGAGGACGCCGTGCGCCCGGCCAATCGTCTCCGCCTTGGCAGCGCGCTGGCGGAAATGAGCCGGAAGATCGGCCTGACCAACGCCGACGTCGAAGCCCTCGAACAGGCCCGCGAGCAGAAGCCGGCAGAGCCGCTGCGCTTCGAATGATCCTGCTCGATACCAATGTCGTCTCCGAGGCGATGAAGCCCGAACCGGCCCCGGCGGTCCGTCGATGGCTCGATGAACAGGCGGCGGAAACGCTCTATCTCTCGAGCGTCACGATCGCTGAGCTGATGTTCGGCGTCGGCGCGCTTCCCAAGGGCAAGCGCAAGGACAGGTTGACCGCCACACTCGAAGGCGTGCTGGAGCTGTTCGCGGACCGCATCCTCCCGTTCGATACGAATGCGGCGCGTCGCTATTCCGATCTGGCGGTGATGGCGCGCGCTGCCGGAAAGGGGTTCCCCACCCCGGACGGCTATATCGCCGCCATAGCCGCATCGCATGATTTCGTCGTTGCATCCCGCGACGGCAGCGCATTCACGGCCGCCGGCCTAACCCTGATCGACCCCTGGGCCGCCGGCGCCTGAGCAACAGCACGAACATCGCGTGGTGATCGCGCGCCTGCTCGGCGGAGCGATCCCCGCTTCCTGTCGATGACAACATCGACGTCACGAAGCTACCCGTGATCACCTTGCATATGGCCCATCGGTCCGCCTCGACCGGGCCTCGTCCCGATAGTCCCGCGCGGCGGACTTCTCGCCCGTCTGCCAGCCACGCCGAGACGGCACTCGAGCCGACTGCGTACCAATCTCATTGTAACGAAGGCATCATATCGCCGATGTTCAAATTTCAATTGCGATCAACCCGTGCGGCTTTGATCCGGTCACGCAGAAATGCGAGGCGGCGCTTTGCGTTCGTCGCTTCCTGCTCGGTGACGAATTGCGTCACCGAGCCGTCCAGATCGACGCGCGGCGCCCCGGGAATCATCCCGCGCAAATAATCGAGGCCGGTCACATAGACCCAGAGAGCCGGGTTTGCTCGATCGCTACTCTTGATGATCGAGCGCGCAGGGCGCGCCGGTCCCCGCCGCAATCGCGCGGCGCCGCGAGGGTCACGAGCCGACGGCCGCGCGAGAGTTTCGCCCGAATTCGTCGTGCATTGCAAGACCGTCTCGTGATCGCGAAGTTTCGATTCAGATACGCGTACCTCCATGTTCGGCTCGGGACGTCTTCCGACACGAGGAGGTCCCATGTCCGCAGTCATATTTCGTCCAACCCATCACGGCGAAACATCCCGTCAAAACGTGACCAGGTTCGCCGTCGCTCTTTTGCTGGCGTTCGCGGTCCCCGCCTTCGCCGGCGATCCTGTTCCCGTTACCGAGAGAGGTCTTCCGCAAACAGTGCATCCGACCTACCAGGAGAAAGGTGCGCCAAATTTCTCCTATCCGACCGGCTCGACTGATGTCGGCCCCGGGGGAGGGAATAATCCCGGCGCCGGCAACATCGACTACACTGCTTGCACCGGCTGCGATCCGCTGCAAACAATGAACGCTCAATCTTGGGGCGGCCAGGCGTGCGACGCCGCGACGACGGTGGGCGTAAGCTGCGCGTCGCTCGCAGCCACATGTGTGATGGAATCTAACTGCAGAAACGTCCAGGGAGCGGGTACAGTCTCGGGCGCGTTTCAAATGACCAATGCGACTTATACGGAGACGATCAATCAAGCTGCGGCCGACAATCCGAATGCCGGAATCGACACGAGCCTCGCCGGCAAAAGCGATCCCGCCAATCAAGCCTGGGGCGCAGCGCAATACGAATACAACGGCGCCACATATCTCCAAGAGAACGGTGTCGACAATCCCACGTTCACAGACGTGAGAGGCTACTACCAGTTTGGGCCGCGTCCTTCAGCCACTTTAGCCAAGGCCAACAACAGCGACAATCTCGAAGCCATCGTTCAATTGTCGCCGCAGGCGATGTCCGCGAACGGCATCACCCCGACGACGACGGTTGGCGATTGGCGACAATCCATCGCCAACAGAGTCGGTTCCACGGCCGGACAGCCCGTGTTGAATTAGTCGCATTGCGCAAAGGAGAAAGCATCATGACACCAATGTTTAATTCGATCCTCGGCGTGAGTCTCCTCGTGCTCCAGACCGGGGGAGCCGGGGACCTTACGCCGGTGAGGCCGATCGAGGGATACAAATGCTTCAGGGTCAATGTCCCGGAGGAAAAGAGATTCGATCCCAAGGCGTCGCCCCCCGTGTTCGAAGCGCCAACGGAAGCATCCAGGCAGATCGGACGCAACGGTGAAGCTGTGTTCGCGAAGTGGCCGTTCAACGAGGTCGATGGCTTCGTCGAGATCATCTGGGGAGATCACGGGATAAAGGCTTGGATACACAAAACAGCTTTACGGCCCTGGCGCACGAAGCTGAGCCCGCCTGGACCGGCATCCGAGTGCATTCCCACGCTTATGTCGAACGGGATGATCGGAATCGGCAACGCCATCCCGTATAAGCATCAGTAGCAGTCCGCCCGAGCTGCGTTGATTGATTACTCGGCGAATTCTGAACCGCGCCATCGCCCTGACGTGCTGTCGTGGCGATGGCGTCTCCAGACCACCGACGGCGAGCTCGAGGCCCCGCCGGCGCGGCAGCGCCGTCGCGGCGCAGTCGAGCAAAACGCGCCCCACCGCATCACCGCCCACCCAATCAATTTTCCACGCAGTGATTTCGATCACCCGCCGGCTTCGCGACGTGCGGATCTCGTCGCTCTGCGCCGCAGCAGGGTCATGAGCACCGGCCCGACAGAGAATTCGCCTTGCTCGGCCTTCGCCGTGATGACGCGCAGATAGCCGCCGGCGCTTTTGATTTCCTCGCCACGCTGCAGAATCGCCGCGACAACGATCGATGCGTCGCGTTCGCCCAGGACGTCCAGCGCGAGCGCCCAGGCGTCGGGCGAGACGCCCAGCGCGGGTCTCACGATCGCGGCGGCGGCACGAAAGTCGGCCCAATCGACGATAGCCCCTCCCTTGGCGTAATCGACGATATCGGGGCAGGCGGCGAGCGTCATTGGGAGCGAATAGACGCGTGGCGCCGCGCGCTTCTCTCCGGCCGCCCGGCCGTGGACGAGGGACGGATCACTGCGCTCGGCTCTCGCGGCGCCGGGATCTGAACCGCTTGGCTCGGTCCTTTCGAGCCTGCCCTCTCGAAGGCCGAGGTCAATATCATTGAGGTCTGTGATTTGATTCTGTAGGTGGCGTTCATTCGGGGCGTCATTGGCGCTCATATTTCCTTCTTTTGCACGCGTTTCCAACAGCGTGGCGATTTCCTCGGCGAGCACGGCGAGCTCGTCAGCTAGGGCATCGAGACCGGCTCTCGGCAGAGACCGCGCGTAGCGCCCGGCAACTGACAGATATTGCCGGCGCCAGCCTTCCCAGTCCGCAGGAATGGCCTCCTCCAAGCCGGTCGCGATCATTTTGACGATGTCGCGCCGCATCAGGGATATCCGTTCGCGCAGGAGCGCGATCGCTCTGTCCTCGGCTCGCGCCTTCTCAGCGAGGCGCTCGATCTCGGCCGCCCGCGCGACGAGCGGAGAGAGATCGAAACCGAAGACCGCTTCGATCTGTCCTTGCCGTCGTCGCACGAAGCGTTTGCCGTTGGGAGAATCGCGTCGGATGATCAGCCCTGCATCGACGAGGCATGTGAGATGGCGGCGCAAGGTCGACGGCGCCATCCCGTGCGCGCGGAGCGAAAGCTCCTTGTTCGAGGGAAAGACGACCAGCGCCGCGCCGACGTTCCTCGGCGCAGCGAGCGCGGTCGCCGGGTGGAAACTCAACAGAGCTTGTAGGACTGATAGCGCGCGGTCGGTGGTTCCGAGCAGGCTCTTGGCTTCGGTGAGGGAGCGAAACAGCCGCCATTTGTGGACGACGGCGTCTGTTTCGCTGGCCTGTCCCGCAAAATCACTGGTTGCAATCTGGGTCGCCACCATGGCGAGCGACAGCGGTCGCCGCCCGAACGGCGTCGTTAAATGTGTTTGCACGATCCATTGCCTTTTCTCGTTTAGGCAAAAGAAATCCGCTCGCCGAAACGGCGCCGACTCTTGACAGCGATTGTTGGAAGTGGTCCTCTGATCTTGCTAATGGATCGGCTGAGGGCTTCCGGAGCGGCGACGTTTCGGAGGCCTATTCTTTTGCGTGATGAAACTCCCGATCGTTGGTTTGAGAACGGTTCGGCCGCATGCGCCGTCGACGGACGCGGCGAATTCAATGCAGTGAAATTCGAACGCTATCGCTCAGTCTCCTTTGTTCGATGATGTGTTCGCGATCCTCGGGTCGTCACCGCCGACGCAGGCGTCATGCCCCGTCCGGAGCGCAAACGATTCATGCGCATCGTTCCGAGGCCTCACCCGGCGTCCGCGTAAGCGCTGGGACAATGACGCTCTACGGGAGATGCGCTTTCAGCTCCTCGTAGGCGCCCTCGAACGGCGAGAAATCTTCATTGATATGCTCAGCGCCCGGTAGCGCGATCGCACGCTTCAAATCCGAGTCGAACTCGTCGATCTCATATCCGTCGAAACGCTCCTCTGCGATCGCCTGGAGGACGAGCGGCCGAAGCTCAGACAAACCGAGATGCGCCGCGAGCGTCGCCCAGCCGAGCCAGACAAAGGGGTAATCATCTAGCTGCTCGTAGATGTCGATCAGGAAATTGGCGACGACTTCTCGATCGATCTTCTCTTGGTACGCGAGCATCGCAATCGCGTTGACGAGGATATTGTAGCGCGCGATTCTGTGGGCCTTCGGATCGCGCACGGCGTCGAACAGAGGTTCGGGATCTCCGTCGAACACGGCGGCGATGACGCGGTGGCCGATTTCGTCGAACGCGGCTTCGAATTCCACATGATCGGTGAATTCGGGACAGCGGATCAAGCGGGCGATCGGTCGATAGGCGCTCTTATCGCCCCATTCACCGAGAACGAAAAAGATGAGCAGCACAGGAGTGGGGTTGTCAGAGCGCTCTTTCGCAGATGCAGAAAGATATTTCTCGATCTCGATCAGAAAGCGAGGAAGCATCTCGTCGCGTCGGCGCGAAGCTTCTTTGAGAGCGCCTTTCGGTAGGCGCCCGTCGGTAAGATGGCGTCGAGTGAGTGATCGCAAAATCTTTTCGGGAGACATGGCGGGAGATGTCATGAATGCTCCTTATGAACGAGGACGCGCCAGACACGATAGCGTCTCCATCCGAGTCGTCTTGTATCGGAAGCGTTCGTCGTGAATCGATGCGGGCCGATTTTGACGCGGCTCTGCGCGAATGTTGCAGAACAGCGGCGCGCCAATGCCAATGTGGAACATTTTGGTGCGACGAAATGACTCACTCGACACGATCGGGATTTTCGGCGCGCTCGGCCGGCGAATAGCGGCAAGGCATGAGTCGTAAGAGAAGGTTACAGCGGAAACATGAGCGTGGTGACGGCCCCCGTTGCGGAAACTCGCGGGGGATTGCGTAGGGGCAAGCTTGCTGTATTCTCGAGATCGAGATCTGTGACGATGGCGGCGCGCGGTTTCCAACCCTCATTTTTGTGCGCCTCACATTCGATGCAGCGACGATGAAAGCGGCGCGCATTGTGCGTCACGCAATATAATTACATGCGAGCAAGGGGCCGCGAAATGACCGCATCATTGCCGCGTCGCAAGCAGCCGCGCGTTACGATTGCCGTGCAAGAGCCGACCGATTTGCCGGAAGACGAGCAGCAGGCCCTCATTCAAGGGGGGCTGCTTCGAGAATGTGACGAAACGGTGTTCCGATTGATGAAGATCTCTCGTCAAAGGGCCTCTAGCCGGGCGTCGAAAAGGCGAAAGCTGCGCGACCAACGAAGTGACGTCGACGATATTCGAGATATCGAGCATTTGATTGAACAGATCGTGGCGACCGTCCCAGAGAACGAGGACGAGGTGATGTGCAAAGCGGCGGTCTATCGAGAATACGCGAACTTCAGTGCCAGGCAGTCGGATTTGTTGGCAATCATGGTGCAAGAGACTAGCCGCGAGCTGGAGCGACGTCTCCTGGGACTAAAGAAGCATCCGACCAGTGAGAACTGAATTTTCGTGGCTCCTATTCGCGCACGAGTCTTTTAGCGTCCGGTGGTCGAAAGGAGACCACCATGAAATCGCATTCGCTTACGATCGCCGCGATATTCGCCGCGACGCTTGCCCTGGGCGAACCAGGGATATCATGGGCCGGAACGGAGAATGACGCGGGTGGGTCAGGAGGCCCGCCCGTGTCCGAATTGCTGAAGAGCGCCACGAGCGTGGCTCTCGGCGCGGCGAAGCTTTCTCCCCTTGCAGCGGAACTCGTCGAGCAGACGCCGGCGCTCAATCACCTCTTGAGAGCCGGCGCGCAACTGTTCGATGCGGGGGGAGCGCATGGCCTGCGCGCGGTCGTCGCGCGGCAGGGCGAAGAGTTCATGATCTTGCAGGTCACGCCGGACGGCGAGGCGATCGTCGCGGGCGTGCAGACCGATTTGTCGCTCGATCTGCTGCTGACGATTGCCGGACGAGGCGAGCCACGGGTAACGGAGCTCGGCACGAGCCACGGGATGCGTGGGCTATTCGTGCGCAACGGGCGCCAGTTCCAGGTGTTCTACGTCACGCCGGATAGCGAGCGGGTGATCCCGGGCGTGATGTGGGACGCGAGCGGAAAAAACATCACGCGCGAACAAGTCGCGCCGCTGCCCGGGGTGGCGCCGACCGTGACGATCGGCGGCGAGAAGGAGACTGCAGCCGTAAGCAGCGCTGGCCGCAGCAAGACCATCTCGGCATTGGAGGCGGCCCGTAGCGCGACCTTCGGCACGACCGGCTCCGAAGCTGCGCCACGGATCTACGTCTTCATCGATCCGTTGTGCGGATATTCCGTCCGCGCTCTGCAGCAGTTGCAGCCGTTAGTTGCGGCCGGGAAAGTGCTGGTCGCGATCATACCCGTGTCGGTGCTGGACTACGAGGATGAAGGCCGAAGCACGAAGAGCGCATTGGCGATGTTGAGCAAGCCCGCCGATCAAATGGCGACGGCCTGGTCGCGTGGAGACTTGAACGGGCCGGCGTCGAATGAGACGGAAGAGCTGCTTCGCCGAAACATGGCGATCGCCGAAGCGATCGGGCTGCGCGGGACGCCGACGGTGATCTGGCGCAAGCAGGATGGCTCCGAGGGGCGCGTCGACGGGCTGCCGGAGGATTGGAATGCGGTGATCACATCCATCGGGAGTGAGAACCATGCGGCGCGATAGATGGAAGCCGAAGCGATTGGCGATACCAAAACGAATCTCGCTGCTGCACCGAGCGTGGAGCGGGGTGAAGTGGATCGTCTCCATACCGGGACGTGCGTTCCCGAAGGACGAAGTGACCGAAGGGGGCCGCATCTTGTCGGGATTGCTCGCGGGGGTTCGTCGTGGTGTGCGCCGCGATGCGCGGTTCAGAGTCGATGAAGATCGCCACTTTGATCTCGAGGCGACGGCGTTTCTGCACGGAATGAAAGTCTGGCAGGTCGAGAGCCTCTTGCAACGACGTCGCCGGCAAACCGCGCTCTCGGCCTATATCTTTTTCGGCGCGGGTTGGACGCTGTTCATCTACTGGCTGTTCGAAATCGCGATCACGCCGTGGGCGTCATGGAGCATTGCGCCTGTGCTGGAATTCGCGCCGTTCTGCTTGTTTCTCTTTCTGACGGCGTTCCAAAGCGGACTACAAAATTATCAGCTCAGAACACGGCGGGTGGCGACGGCGTGGGAATATCTCACCACCTCTGAGCGATTTTGGCCCAGCTAAAACCGCGTTCGCATCAGCAACTCGACGCCGCCGAAGTCGCCGGCGGCGTCGCTGACCGCGCTGAGAAACGCAAGGAGCGCCATAAGTTCCGGATCGATCTCCAGCATGACGAAAAAGGCTCGGGCGATGCGCAAAAATTATCCGCGCATCGCCCAACGTATTTCGGCTGCAGGCGAGCGAGGCCGGCTCTCCCGCGCGACTTGAACCGACCAAAGCCGACGATCGCGCGCGGCACCCGGTCAGAACGTGCCGGGAGGAGCGTTGCGGGAGCCCCCCGCCGCGCCGGTCGCCCAAGGCGCCGATTCGTAGTTGGGCCGCGTAGCCTGGGTGGAGGGTTCCGCCGGCTTGACCGCGGTTCCGTTCCTATCGATCACCGGCGGCCGCCATATGGCGTTGGCTTCGCCATAGGCGGCGTAGGGGTCGTAGAATGGATGCCGGACGGTGGGGGCGGGAGGTGCGTCGTAATCGGCCTGGGCGTGGACATTTCCCGAGGAACACGCCGCGAGCGGGAGGGCGAGGCAAATCAGAGGAAGGAAGAGATGTCGCATGATGGTCTCCTTTCGGAAGTCCAATCATGCGACGATGCTGCGCGAATATCGCCGCGCTATCTGAATTGGATCACGTCTTGAGTGCTCGCCACAGAGCGGCGACTCGCGGCCCCAGAGCGTCGGGACGGCACAGGATCTCGCCCTTCGACCACGCATCGATCATTTGATAGACGATAGACTTGAGCTCGGCATATTCCGGGCGCACAGCTTTGCCCTGTTCGGCGGCTTTCAGCAAAGTCCAAAGAGATCGTTCCATTCCTCTTCTGAAATCCTGCGTCTTCAACAGCTTCCTGCGGTGCTCGTCGCCATGGCGCTCTGAGATCGCCAGGGACTCGCGCAGGGTTTCGACCTCTACAGCGAGCTGAGCATTGCGCTTCCGCTCATTGTTGAGGACGTCCATCCAGGCGTTGAAATCTTTAATATGGATCGACCGCAAGCCGGCGCGATACTCCGCGTCCTGCTGGGCGTTAAACTCGCGTTCCGCGGTCTCACGGCCATTCTGATAGCCGTTGTCATCTCCTCGCTGGTAGCCAACGGCTTTGCCTCGCGAATACCCGCTCGATCGACCGACCTCATACCAGAGGAGGGAGTTTCCGGATCCAGGCTCGTCATCGTCGGACATGCTAGGCCTCCTTATTATGATCTCCGACGTCCGTTTGGGCGCTCAAGGTCGAGTCGACACTTCCCGTGCTCTTCGAGTCGCCACCACTGGGGCCGGTTATTCCCTTCCGCGGCGCGGCGATAGAACGAGTGGCCGAGGACTTTACACCATCGCCACCTTTTTGTCTTTGCGAACCGGAAAGCTGACCACGAGCGTATTCTTCGATCGTTTCGACGGTTCCTCGCGCTCCCGTCCATGCGGCCGCCTTGCTGAATTCATCCATGTCGACACGGTTCGCCGGCGAGAAGCCGAGCATCTTGGGCACATGATGCGGAATGAGCGAGATCAGTGCGAAGGATTTTATCGCGACCACGATATGCAGCAAAACGAAAATCGCCAGGAGCACCACGAGCCCGATCAGATTAGTCACGAACCAGCCCTTTTCGAGAACAAAATGCACGGCGACCCCAAAGCTTATCCGGATGAGCCAAGACACCGACGAGAACACGAAATAGCCGGCGAAGAGACCGAGGAGCATGAGGACCGGCCGGAAGAGCACGTTGAAGAGCAGCTCATAGACCTGGATGGCGCGACCATGCAGGCCCTCGCCTTCGAACGTCATATGCGCGACCATCATGAGCGGAACGGCGATCACCGCTTCGATCACGAGGATCAGATAGCCGGTCACGCCGGCGATCCACATCACCCAGGGGATCATCGGAAGCACATAGGCGATCATGATGCCTGGGATGAGAAGCGCCAGGAGCCCGAAGAACAGGGGCGTCAACAGCGCTTTGAAGACATCGGAGAGCGTGGCGAGACCGGCGGCGGCGGCGGCCCCCGCGAAATTGCCTGTGAGCAGCGAGAAGGCGGCAGCTCCCGTCTGAACGGTCCCGGATGACGCTGCGATCGCCAGCCCGTAAGCGGCCAGCGCCGCCGTCATGAGATATTGCCCGAGCGTGATGAGAGAGCCGAATGGGTCGGACCATTGGTTCGATGTCGGAGAGATGCTGTTGGCGATGTAGTTCAACAAAGGCTCGTTGAGATTGATCGAACGAAACACCCTCTCAATCCAAGAGCCGCCTTCGCGAGCGGCGGCCGTGCCGAATGTGTCGGCGTTGCCGGTCGGAGGGTTGGCGCCGTCGGCGGTGTTCACATAGGTGCGCAGCTGCGCAAGGAAATTGTCGCTGGCTTGGATCAGCGGGGCGAGATCGGTTTTGAGCGCATTGCTCCAGCCGCTGTAGCTCGGACCATTGACGATCGGCAGATCGTTGAGCAGCGACAACGTCCTGCCGTTCAGCTGAGCGAAGGTCAGATAATAGGACCCGGCCGAAGCCCATCCGAGCGTCGACAGATCGGTCGTCGTGTTGTTGATGAGGCCGAGCTTGCCCGCACGCGCGTCCTGGGGCTTGATGGCGTTCTGTAGCTGCTTCTGCATGTCGCTGGCCGCGGCGGTGAGTTGCTGTGTGTAATCTCGGGTCGCGTTCTGATAGGCGGCGAGCAGCGGTGTGAGCGCCGAGGTCTGCTTCGTCTGCCAATAGCTCTTCGCGACGCTCTCGGCGACGGGACGAATATCCGATGTGATGACGTTCTGGAGAATTTCCTTCTGCTTGGCCGTCATATCCGTGTTGACGCCGGCGATCGGCTGCTGCGCGCCGGACGGCTGGTTGACCGTGATCGTGCCGCAGCTCGGCGAGCCGGTCTGATTGCCGGGGGACAGTGAATAGGCCCAGGTGGTCGAGCCGGAGACGAGCGTCGGCGTGGGGGCGGGCGCGATCTGCGGATTCGCGGTCGCCTCATTGACGAAGGCCCGGCAGAGCTCGTTCTCCATGACGCCGAGCACGATGTTTTTCGTGCCGGGAATGATCGGCGTAGCGATAACCATCGCATCCGGTCCCATAGCCTTGATCGCGAATTTAAAGAGCGATCCCGCCATGCCGATGCCCCACATGGACGTCTGGACGACGGCGGCCTGGCCGATGGAGAAGCCGGACGTAATCGGAAACATCATGATGGCGGCGAAGCCGATCCTCACGACGAACATGGAAGTCATCGCATTGGTGAGAAGATTGCTGGTCTCGGCCGTGCGATAGATATTCCAGATGGTCAGGTAGCACACATAGAACATGCCGAGAGCCATGGAGAAGCCGGTGAAGCGCCCGAGCAGCTCCCCGATGACAGTGGCGGCCGAGCCGGTGCATGTCGCGGATTGCGCGCCACCACTGCAGCTGCTTCCGTTGATGGGGAAGACGGCTTTGATCACTTCGGCCGCCCAGTCCTGACCGGGATCGAGGGCGGTCCAGCTGATGTCGTAGTTCGGCGCCGCGGGGGCGGCGGATTGAGCGATCGCCGGCGCGGCGTAAGCCAGGGCGATGAGGGCGATCGATAGAGTGGGAAAGATTCGGCGTGACATGATGTCCTCGCGTGTCGATTGGCCAAAGCGATTTCTGATGAAGAAAAAAAGCCGTCAGGGTCCCGGGCTCGGAGAGGGCCGCGCTTCGGGATCGCGGTGGAACACGGCTTTGATTTTTTCGAGCACTTTTTCGACGATCTCGCGGGCCTTTTCGCCGAGATGCTCCAGCATGCTGCCGTCGCCCTCATGCCTGGGAATCGCGGAAGCGGCCTCGCCGACGGCAGCGTCGAGCTTTTTGAAATGCTCGGTCCAGTTCGAGGCGTTGGGATGGGAGCCTAGCGCCGAAACGATCCGCTCTCTGTCCCCACCGTATTGCCTGAGAGCGTCGGCTGCTCGATCAAAAGCGGCGCCGAAAGCGCTGCTTTCGGAGAGTGCTGTGTCAAGCTCCTCCCGTAGTCCTTCGAACCGTCCTCCGGCCTTCATGCCCTCGATCACAGCACTGATCCCGCCCTTGTTATTGGCGGCAGCGTCCTGAATGCGGTTGAGGATCGCGGCTCCTGGCGCGTCTCGAAGAGCGCCCATCGCGTCGAGGGCCGCGCGACCGGACGTATCGGCGGCGTAAAGCAGCGAGTCGTCACGTTTCGATTGCATGCGCGTCTTCTCGAAGTTTTGCAGGCGCCGTTGGACGTCTTCGGTGTTCGCCTGTTTTTCGCGCGCCGATTGCTCGCGTGGCAGTTGCGCGCCTGGCTGCAATGCCGCTTGTGAGGACGGCGTGGCGGCCTCCAAAATTCGACCGATTGCGCTGGCCGAGCGCCCGACCACCCCGAGCGCCTTTCCGAACACGCCTCCGACGACAAGCTTCTCCTCAACGAATTGCACCTCATGTTTCGTGGTGGGATCAGTCTCGTCCGCGTCCGGCGTTTCCGACGATGCCGGGGTTTTCGGAGCGTTGGGAGGCGTCGCCGGCGAGGCGGGCCGAGTGGCCGAGGCGGCAAGATTGCGGTCGTCATTGGCGGGCGTCGCGGGAGCCGGAGCGCCGCGCGAAGCAGGCGCTGGGCCTTCGGATGAGGGCGATTGCGGGGACTTCGCCTGTGCGTTCGGCGTCTCCTGGGCAGGCTCGGAAGCGGTCGATGCGCGCGCCGTGGATGGAGCCGCAGCGTCGAAGGCCGCGATCTCGATTTTGCTTCGATCCGGGGGCGAGGGGGGGGCATTCGCGGTTTCGTCCGCCGGCTTGTCGCGCAAGGTTACGCTCGGATCTGCCGGCGCAGCTAAAGCCAGTGCATTGCGCGGAGATCCTTCGGCGGTCGCGGGTCGCGTCGACGCTCTCTCGGACTCCGATTTCGGTGCGGCGTCGCTCCGACCACGATCGAAATTCGCTGGCGAGGAGCTGGCGGGCGGATCGTCGAAGGCGTCGATCTCCGCCTGACTCGAAGTGGCGAGCCGAGTTTCGACGGCCGGTTCCGGACCGTTCGGCGGAGAACCGGCAGGCGCGACAGCGGAGACAGGAAGCTGCGGGGTCGGGCGTTCGGTGTCGATCGGCGGATTGGCGATCGACTGCGCGACGGGCTCTCGGCGTGGGGCGTGCACCACCTCGAACGACAGCGCGAATATTTCGGCTTGGACGGCCTTCGTCATCTGGTTCGATTTGGCGGCGATTTCCGCCGCCTTCTCGCGAAGCCGCAGGACGAGATCGGGGTCGTCGAGCGTTTGGGTCTTTTCAAGAAGACTGCGCATCTGCTCGTTTTTGAGCCCAGGGCTCGACGCAGCCAGTTGAGTGAGTTGGTCGCGAAGATCCCTGTCCACGCGCAGCGGTTCGACGCGCTTTTCGGCGTCCTCCAGAGCATAGGCGAGATCGGTTTTGAATTTCGGATCGCGGAGCCGCTCGATCGGATTATCGAGGAACGCGTCGGCCACGCGATCGATCCGAGTGGTGAGCTGCAGATCGTGCGCTTCGATCTGTGGCCGGCGGTCCTCGAGCTGGGCGAGCAGCCCGGCAGTCGCCATATAGTCGCGGGCGCGCGTAAGCTCTTCGCCGATCGCCTTGCGCTCGCGCGGGTTCATAGCGCCGTTCAACTCGGCGCGCAGCTCCTCGACGTGTTGCGCGTTGGGCGCGTTGCCGCGCGGCGCGTCAGAAGCAGAGGTCGGATCGGGCTTGCGGGGAGAATTCTCGGGTTCGGTCGGCATGGGATTTTAGCCTCGTGGAACAGAGAAATGGAGAAGAAATTCGTGTGATGGAGAGCATGGGTCGATCAGTTGGAGAGGTTCGGGGTCGGCAGCTCGACGGCGGGCTTGAGAGTTTGAAGGTCGCGTTCGGCGACCGCCGCCAGCGTCGTGGCGTTGACGCTCGCGTTCTTCATCGCCATCCGGTAGTTCTCTAAAAGCAGGTAATTGGTCACGGCGAGCTCGTTGGCGATTTCGCGTTCGACGGCAGCGGGAGTCATGCTCTGCAGCTGCGCCGCCCAATTGACGTCGCTGTAGCGGCGATGCACGTCGAGCTGCAGGGCTTGCACCCAGGAGCCCGTGTCGACGGCCGTAAGACCTTCGTTCTGCATCTGCTGCTTCTGCGCGGCGTTGAGCGGAATCGAAGGCGATTGAGCGGCGAGGACCTCATTGAGAACGCTACGCGCCAGCGAAGTGCGCGACTCGTATTGACGACGCCGAACTGACGCCTCCTTCGCGACGAGCGATGTCATTTGCCCGCCGCGCTGCGCCGTCGGAACGATGGGCTGGATCAGATTGGTGACATAATCATTGGCGGAATTGACGCCGTCCTGGCCGTCATAGGTCCCGGTTCCGAACAGTGACGAGGCGCGTTGATCCGCATTTTCCCGCTGCGACGCGCTGCAGAGGCCCGCGGCCGCTTCGTCTGCGGAACAGTAGCGCGAATAGTGCAGCATATTGATCGCTTCGACAGCCTGGGCGGCTCCATAATAGGAAGGCGTTCCCTTCGCCGCTTCGCCGCGTTGGTCCGCGACGGTCTGGATCGCAGTGGCGACTTTCCACGATTGCCCCGCGCCGACCGTGATCGTCTGGCCATTGTCGAGATGAGCGCAATGCAATGGGCTCACGACATGCTCGTCGCGGATCACGGCGTTGCGCTTGTCGCGCTCGAACCGCGCCATCGCGGTGTTCGACGCGTCTGCGATCTGTCGCTGGGCCGAGACTTGCGCCTTCGAGTAATTGGCGTTTTGGGTAAATCCCTGACGGAGGAGGGTGGTGACGTCACCGTAATTGTTGGAGCCGAGCAGGCTCGCGAGCGGACCACTGAGACCAAGCTGGCTCGTGATCGTGTTCAAGAAATTGTTGGCTTGGTCTTGAAGCTTCTGCAGCGCCTGCTGAACGGCGATCGACGTCGCATCGATAACAGCCAATTGCGCACTTGCGGGTGACGCGCCGAAGACGATGGCGCCGATGACGACGCCAGTCGTCGCCGAAAGGAGATGAGAGGTCTTGTTCATTGGGTTTGCTCCTCACCAGAGGCCGATCGTGCTGGGAAGCGAGTATCCGGTCGGAGCGCGGCCGGAGCCGTTGACGTAGAGACTGCCACTGCCGCCGGCGCCGCCGATTCCGATGTAGCCCATGGGTGGCCCTCCGCCGCCGAAGCTGAGCTTGGGACAGGAAAGTCCGCCGCCGAGATTGCCGCCGAAGTTGAACGCGCCGAGATTGAAGCCGCTCAGCGTGATGCCGCATTGCGTGCTGCCGAGCGCCTTCTTCCACGCGTTGGTGACTGCGTTGCAGAGCTGACCTTCGATGGCGTTGAATAGATTCGTCGGGTCCAGGAGATTGACCACGACATTGAGGCCGACGCCCTTCAAGATGTTGTCGAGACAGGTGAGCGATTTGACAGTTTGGGGCGGTGCAATGTCCTTGTCGTCCGCCGCGATGCGCGCCGACGCGGCGCTGGCGGCCTGCTGGTAGAGCGTGCCGCAGGCACCGGCGGAGCCGGACGGTGGCGCGGTTTGCGCCAAGGCGGTAGTGGAAAGGGCGATCGAAACGGTCGCCGAGATGATCGTTCGTCTCATCGATAGAATTCCCTTTGATTGTATTTGTCTCGATGGCGCTCCATCGCGCAGAGGGCGAGAGAGCGAATTCGAAGTTGGGCGGTGATGCGACGGAGCAGCGCGTTTCTGCTCGCGAAACGCGTCGCTCTACGGATCGCGTCGGAGGCGTCTCCCGCCTCAGGCGCGAAAAGAGCAGCGAGTATCGCTTGCCGGTTCGGCTTGTCGGGTTCCGTCAACCAATCGAGCATGCGCAGGAAACGCTCGCTCCCGAGCTGCGCGAGCACGGACTGGAACAAGGTTCGCGCCGGATCGGTTCGAATGCATCGCGCGAGACCTGGCGGGTCGAACGCAGCGGCGTCGTCCAGGGCGACGCCAAGCGCGACGACCGCCGCCTCTACACTCGGATCCAACTCGGCGCGTCGAGCTGCCTCGGGCAGCTCGCTCAGTAGATCGAGCTGGCTCGGATCGAGCCAGCTACCAGTTTGCGTGGTGACGAGATCTGGCATTCGGCCTCCTTTTCCGCTTGACGGCAGGATCGAAGCGTTGTGCGCGAATGACGAACTGATTTATCGATGGGTGATAGAAACCACGCGCTCGCGAACGACGGCGCGGAGACCGAGTGAACGGACCGCGTCACGGAGCACGCTCGGCCATGCTCGTCCGCCGCGCCAATCGACGAGGGCGTCGCGATCGGCCTCACGGGCG
The DNA here is from genome assembly GCF_056313885.1 of Methylosinus sp. DMC45. Lineage (NCBI taxonomy): Bacteria > Pseudomonadati > Pseudomonadota > Alphaproteobacteria > Hyphomicrobiales > Methylocystaceae > Methylosinus > Methylosinus sp. DMC45. The sequence goes on along the minus strand of NZ_JBQUZK010000051.1, from coordinate 94,683 downwards.
AACCTGACCTTGACCGTGGTCGGGACGATTTGCCGTATTGCGAAGGAGAGGGGGATTTGATTTCCGAAGCCGCGGGCCGGGGTCGGCTTCGGCTCCCTGCGGAGCTTCGCCCTTTTCTCGGTCGGTCTGGGGGTGTCGGTGGCCGTCGGCGCCGGTGAGGCCTCGCCTTTTTCGGACGGCACCATTGCGAAATCGGCGTCGGACGGCGTCGACATGGTAAACATAAGAAGGATTGGGAGGATAATCGGGGCTCGCATAGGGTATGACTCCTTTGTGAGCCGCGAAGCATGATATCGGTGTGTGCGAATGACGACGCGCAAATCGAACAGCCGAATTCGATCGAAGCAAAGCGGGTCATTTCGAGTGATTAGCCAGCGCCGATGGGGCGAATGAATGCCCTCAGTCGCGGCGCACGGATCTGGAACGCTGGGGAAGGCGAGGATGACCAAAAAAAAAGAAGTCAAAGAGCTGGCGGATGAGAAGCTGGGGTCAGATCCGTTCCTAGTCGAAATTGGCCGTCGCATCAAAAAATTGAGAGTTGATGCGGGAATGACGCAAGAGCATCTCGGATATGTTGCAGGTGTGAGTTCCGCATACATATATCTCGCGGAGCGCGGACGACAGAATATGACGCTGGGTGTATTTCGGCGGATCGCCTCGGGTCTCAAGGCTCCGATCGAGGATTTGCTTTCGGACGCCGAACTGCAAGCGGCGCCGACGGATCGGTCCATTCACCAGTTGGTGCATGTCGTCGAGAAGCTGAATGAGTTCATGAACACCCGCAACGAACAAGACAAGGCGCTTACTATAGAGGTTGAGAAAGTGGCCGCATCTCACGAACAGCTCATGAAATTTCTCAAAGAGGGATCGAAAGGGAAGCCGCCTCGATAACCCGCCCCGTATTTTAGGTTGACATTCCATAACACATGAGTAGCCTGCTTCGGGACGAACCGGAGCAGACGCCATGCTCGATTGCGACCGTTCATTCGAAACACCCCTTTTCAAAGCCACGCCCAATGAGGCGGGATTGCTTTTGGCGCTGCTGGGCCGGGAATTGGCCAGCGCCGAAGGCCTCATCAACGGAATGTTGCGCGCCGGGCTCGGCGTCGACGCCATCGCAGCCTATTTGGGCTGTGCGCGAACAACTATCCTTGACGAAATCTCGGACCGTGGGATTCCCATCGGCCTGGATCAGCTCGCCAAGACATTCCAGCCGCGCAAGAACGCGTGGCCGCTGATGGATCACACGCTGTTCATCGTCGGATGGAATAGCGGCGTGCGAATCCCGGCCCTAGCGGAATTTCTCGGACGCTCCGCGGGCTCGCTCTATGGAAAACGCCGCCGAATGGGCTTGCCCACGCGTCGCAGCGCGAAGGCGACCAAGACGCAAACGACCAAACGCCGGCCCAACTCTGACATAGAGGCGGCGGCGACGCACGACGCCGCCTCCGCGCCTGCGACGACAAAGCGGAAGCGAACACGTCGTCAGCCGTCCCCAGAAGTCGTCACAACGCCGACGCTGGATGCGAAGTCGGAGCCGCTGCAAATGGCGCCGGACGTCTCATTGACGCCTATAGTTTCTCGCGCTTGCCTCATGCCGGAAAAGACTCCGACGACTGAGGAAATGCCGGCGCCGCAAGTGGAACCGGGGGACACGACGCTCGCCACGCCTCCTTCCGATCGCCTCTCCGAGCCGCAAATCGAAGGGCCGCTCGTCGGCGCCAAAGTGAAAAACCCGCGCACTCCGCGACAAGCGATGCCTTCGACATTATCCCCCGAGACGCATCCTGAATTGCATACTGCGGTCGAGGACTTCATGGCGAACCGGCTGCCTCCCGATGTCAACGCGAACCATTACGCTCTGAAGAATTACGTCACCTCGGCCGTCGCGATTCTGGGAGGAATGAGCAAGGCCGCGATCGAAGAAGCGACGGGATTCGGCCGTTCGTGCATAGGCAGCCACGTCGAGCGGCTACATCTCAGCTCGAAGGGCGCGAACACCTTAACCTTCGATCGACAACGCTTAGAAGACGCCTTGAAGGTGCTGACCCCGAAAGCGGTCGGTGCGACGCATCGCTTGATATTCCGAGCGCCCGGAGATCATCGCTCCCCCGTCATGGATAAGCGCAACGAGAAAAGACGAAATGCAACGGCAGGTAAGAGCCCGAAGGACACCGAGGCCGCCAAGCAAAAGCGGAAAGATGATGCGTTGGCGGCCGGCATCGAGATTCGCAGGGGCGTAAGCCTGCGCGCCGTAAAATGCCTGTCGAAACCGTTCGACATGAACATATAGGCGATTTTGCCACCAGCCGACCGATAGATCGTTTCGCTCTAACACGCAGGCTTCTGCGCGAACGGCAAGCGCTGCGCGTGAGCGTTGTGCGCGGATGCGCGCGTCGCACGATTCGCCGAACAAACTAATGTGCTTCGATCGAGACGATCACGACGCAGTGCATCGTGACGCGTCGTGATACGTTGGCATAGCGCATGCTGAGCGAAAGAAGGGAGCGTCGTGCATCGATAATTTGTCGCTTCATATTCGCACACACCCTCTCAATGATTGTCGACGTCGAATCTTTTCGAGAGGGGTGATTTCATGCAAAACGAGCACGCCGCGATCAATCGCCGATTGTCCGATCCGGACTTTCAGGCGTCTCTTCTATCCAAGGCCATTGGCCTCGCTATCGGATCGTCGCTGCTGGCGACGGTCTTCGTCGTCCACGACGCCTATCTGTGGACGCATCCGCCGACCCCGAAATATTTCGTGATCGACGGACGAAAAACGCGCGAGGTCACGGCGCTCGACACGCCGATCGTCGACGACGCGCAGCTGCTCGATTGGTCGACGCGCGCCGCGCTCGCGCCCTACAACATCAACTACAATGATTATCCGCAGCAGCTCTCGGCTGCGAGCCGAAAATTCTCCAAGCGCGGCTGGAACAGTTTCGCCACCAGCGTCATGGACACCAAGAATTTCGACACGATGAAACGATCGATGCTGCTCTGCTACGCGCAGGCGCAGCGCGCCGCGGTCATCAGCGAAGTCGCTACGATCGCGGGAGCGCTCGCTTACCGCATCCAGGTTCCGATCGTTCAGACTTGCCAGAACAGCCAGCAGAACATCACGCAAAATCTCGTGATCAAGGCGCTCGTCACGAGAACGAACGACGAGGATCGGCCGGACGGCTTGGAGATCGACGAGCTCGTGGCGGTTCGCCAATAGCAATGAGGACAAAAAGATGCTGAACAATCGCATATTATTCGGCGCCGCAGTCGTCCTCCTGGCGACTGTTCCGCCCGGTCTGGCGCAGCAATCGGCGAGCATTCCTGGAGCTGCGGACGGCGGCGGCGTGCAGGCGTCGGGATCGGCCGATCGAGCCGCGAACATCATTCCTCTGACGCCCGGAATGATCCGGGATCTGGGCAAGCGGTTCGGCGACAACAAACGTGCGCAGGAACAGGCGACGACGGAGTTCGCGGCGCCGGCGAGCCGGCGCGTCAATGTCTCGTTCACGCCGGGCCAGGCGGTCAACATCATCCAGACCGTCAAGGGCTATCCGACGGCGATCTCCTTCTTCGATCGAACCGGCGAGCCATGGCCGATCCAATGGGACACGAACAGCAATCCGGCGGCTGTCACGGAAGGGGGCAACTGCAACACGGGACCGAACGCCAGCGGCCCCGCGGTCGCCGCCACGGGCTTTTATGTCTGCACGCCAGCGAAGGGATCGAATGTCCTGGAGATCACGCCGATGTCGCTGCAGCCGCGCGGCGGTCTCGTGGTGACGCTGCAGGGCGCGCCGAAGCCAATCAGCTTTCTGTTGATCGGCGGGGGCGCTCGCTACGACGCCGATATCTCGATCCAGGTGGCGGAGCGCGGCCCCAACGCGAAGGCGGGGACTGTTCGCGCGAGCGCGCCCGACACGGCGGCGCCGTTCCTCACCGCCATGCTGGACGGCGTTCCGCCTGCGGAGGCGACGCCTATGTCAGTTCGAGGCGTCTCTCCTGACGAGCTGCGCGCCTGGCGGCTCGGCGATCGCGTCTATCTGCGCACGCGTCTCACCTTGATCTCCCCGGAATGGACGGCGTCGGAGGCCGCCGAAGGGGGCCTCACCGTCTACCAGCTTCCCGCGACGCCGGTCGTGCTGCTCTCTCATCAGGGACGCACCGTTTCGGCCTCTTTGACGGAGGATTAAATGTCCGATCTCTTTTCGAAACTTCCGCTGCTGTCGCAGCTCCGTGAATTCAATCGAGGCGGCCGAGGCGGCCCGGCGCGGATCGTGACGATCGCAGTCGTCGGCGTGTCGATGACGGCGCTTCTCGTCGGCGTCTCGTCGATCTCGCATCCGGCTCTCCCCGAGTCGTCGGTCGCCAAAATGCCCGAGGTCGATCCGTTGCCGGGCGGAATGCACAGCAATCCGGCGCAGGATGCGCTGCTGAAGCGTCATGCGCAGGGGCAGGCGGACAAGGCGCTCGCGTCGGGGGCGTCCTATACGCCGCCCCTGCCGGCGGCCGCGCCGCTGCGGCTCGTCGATCGGCGCGATCCCGAGGAGGTCGCCGCGGCGGAGCCGCCGCCCGCACCCGCGGTGGTTCCGGTTCCCGAACCTGCGCCGCTCTACGTCCCGCCGGAACGCCCGCGAGAGGAGGCGCGCATCGAACAGGTCGCCGCCAGCGAGCCCGCTAGCCCGAACGCGGGAGCGAACGACGAGCAATTCAAGCAGGCGGTCGCCGATCTGTTCAAGCAATGGGAAGGGCGCCCGCCGCGCACGGATCTGGTGCTGGCGCCGGCGACGGATGTTCGAGACGATATCGGGCAGGGGCAGGGCGCACGCGTCGAGCAGCGCGCGACGAGCGCGCGCCCGGCGGCGCCGGCGCAACAGCAGCGTTCCCCCGCCGAGACCATTTTGGTCCCGGCGGGGCGCGGCGTCTACGCCCATACGGTGCTCTCGGTCAATTCCGACACGGGCGGCCCGATCGTCCTGCAGGCGGACACGGGTCCGCTGGCGGGCGATCGTATGATCGGGACCTTCTCCAAGAACCAGGCGGTCGGCGCGCTGTTCGGCGACACAGAAAGGCTCGTGGTGCGGGTCAATTCCATCGAGCACCATGGGCAGACGATCAACGTGCAAGGCCTGGTGATCGCGCCGGACAGCATGGAGACCGCCGTCGCGACGAGCGTCGATCAGCATTACATCGAACGCTTCGCCCTGCCGACGGCGGCCGCTTTCGTCGCCGGTCTTGGACAGGCGATCGCGCTGTCGAACTCGACGATCGGCTACACGCCATACGGCGGCATGATCCAGAGCTACGGCAAGCTGGATTTCCGACAGCAGGCGGGCATCGCCGGCGGCGCGGCGGCCGCGCAGATCGGACAGACGCTGCAACAGCAAACGCCGAAGGGCGCAACCGTCTTCCTCGCCGCCAATGCGGGCGTCGGCGTCATCTTCTTGTCCAACGTCGCCGCGCCGCCGGAAACGGCGAGCGTCGATCCCGCGAGTCTCAACACGAAATAGGAGAACACCAATGAGCGATGTCGCCGGCAATCTGAATTTCGTCGACAGCGACGAGAGCCACGAGCTCGCCCTCGGCCTGCCCGAGGCTGACGCCGAAGCGGCGCCGAACAAGCCGACGTCCGAGGAAGACCACGGCTCTGACAAGAAAACGCTGGCCGCGTCGATCGCGACCAGCTTCGCGCGCATCCGCACGGAATTCCTCGGTCCCTGGGGAAAGCCCGCTAAGGCGGCGGCGAAGGAGCCATTGTCGGACACCGACGCCGATCCGAACGCTCCGCGCGTCGCCGAGACCGACCCGGCTCCGCGAGCCGAAGAAAAGAAGGCGCGGACGAACGCCTGGGATCCGTTCGAACGCTATAAACTCGCGACTTCGGTTTCTCTCGCGGCTCTCGGCGTCGCGACCATCGCCGCAGTCGCTCTTTTGCCGAATAGCGGAGCCTTCGAGGGCGGGGTGACGGAGAAAGGCGTCGACGCCGGGCTCATGGCTCCGGCGTCGAAGCTCGCTGCTGTGCCGCTGAACGAGCACGGCGAACGCACCTTGGAAATGCCGGCGGCGTCGCCCCCTCAGAAAATCGCGGAGGAGGTCCAGGCGTTCTGGAGCCCCGAAAAGGACCGGGAGAACCGAAAGCCGCTCGCCAGCGTCGCGCCCGCTCCGGTGTCGCCGGCGGTCGTCGGAGAGGTCGGCGTAAGACCCGCGACGACGCCTCCCGAGGCGCCGAAAGTCGCGCCTTTCGTCGCCGCAAAGGCGGCGGCCGCGCCCGCCTCGACGTCGCCCGCCCCGGTCGCCACGGTCGCTGTGGCGCCGGCCTCGACGGGCGAGCCTTCCGTGAAGGCGAGGGAGGAGGCGATCAAGCGCGTCGCGTCATTGCCGCCGGATGCCCCCATCAAGGCGGAAGAGAAACAGCTGGAGATGGAAACGAGACTGTTCGGCATGATCACCGAGCTCTCCACATTGGTGCGCCGAACCAGGGAGGAAATCGCCGCGCTGCAGGACAGTGACAAGAGAACGGCGCGCGCGATCGAGGCGAAGCTGAACGATTTCGAACGGCGCTTGAACCTCGGCGAGGCGCAACGCTCCCTCGACGCGGCAAAGGCCACTCCGACATCGCCGCCGGAACAGGCGAGCCCGCCGGTCGCGCCCCCGGCCACGCGGCCGGCCGCGATGAAGGGCGTCGTCCCGGCGTCCCTGTCGACAAAGAACGAGCCCGACGCTCCCGCTCCGCCCGCCCGATATCGTGTGCAGGCCGCGTCGCCGGGCCTCGCCATGCTGTCCGAGCTCGATCGCAGTGGTGACGAGATCGCGCCGCTGCAAATCGGGATCGGAGCGCATGTGCCGGGCTATGGGCGCGTCACGAAAATCAGCCAGCGCGGAACCGAATGGGTCGTGCAGACGGAGAAGGGGCCGATCCGCTGAGCGGGTGGGCTTTCCGGCATTCGGTAGAGGGGGCTGACGTGCAAGGATTGGTCAATTTCGCAGGAGAGATCGGCAACGCAATCGCGATTTTGTTGCCGACCTTTTGTTATCTGACGGCGCTCGCGCTGTTCATGTCGGCCGGATGGGGATTCTGGACGCAATCCCAGAGCCACAATCCCTATCGCGGCCGTCCCTGGGTTCCGTTCGTTGCGCTCGTCCTCTCGGGCGCCTTCGCGTCGTTTCCGTCGATCCTCACGATGGCGAACAATACCGCCGGAACCAATCTGCAAGTGTCGATCGGGGCGTTGACGAGCTACACGGCGCCGACGGTCAATGGGAATCTGTTGGGGCAAACTCCTGGCGACTCCGTCGTCAATATCGTGACGCTGTTTCAGGGGTTCTTCCAGGCCGTCGGCGCGATGTCCTGCTTCTTTGCGATGCTGACCTGGAATGCGGTGATCGCGGGCCGCAGCAATCGCAGCCCCGGCGGTTGTGGCGTGCAGTTCATGTTCGGAATCATGCTCATCAATGTCGTGACCGTCGCGACATGGCTGGTTTCCGTGTTTCGAACCTGAGACGCAGAGCATGTCGATGCGCCCGACCTCGGCGCCTCAATGCGGAGAAAACGTCATGCAGAATGTCGAGAAGCTGAAGCAGGCTCCATTCGCGATCACATTGGCCGGATGGGGTCTCGTCTATTCATGGATGTTTTCGATGGCCGGTCTCGGTCTGTCGGTCTCGACCGTCTTCGATCTCGCCGAGCAGCAAGCCCTCGCGGAACGATTCGCGATGGCGATGGGGCTCTATCTCGTCATGGCGGCGCTGGTGAGCAGCGCCGTCTATCTTTGGGCCATGGCGCGCTGGACGCGCCATTTCCTCGCCAATGCGCGAAGATATGGACTCGTCGACATTGCGCTGACGCCGGTCGTGGGCATCGGGCTCGCCGCAACGAGCGTCCTGCTCCTCGCAGGCTCGAAATGACGGCGCGGCCGATGCGGCGGCTGGCCGCTCCTGGAAAGACGTTCCCTGAGAAGATCGCAAAGGGCGTGTTTTGGGCGATCGCGATGAATCCGGGCGTGTGGCTGTTCGCGTTCGTGGCTCTGTACGGTTACGCGCGATAGGCGCAAAAAATATTTTATCGGCGCGCAAACACGACGCTCGATATTCGCGCAGCTTCGTCCGAATCTTTTTTTCGAGGGCGCGGCGCGCTCTCGCAATCGAAGGAGATGAACTTGAACACCATCGCCAAAATCAAATCCCGCGTGTCGTCGTTGCTCGCCGGTGCGGCGCTCTCCGTTTCTCTCGGAGCGACGAGCGCCTTTGCTCAGGCGGCTGGCCAGACGCTCGGCTCGCAGGTCCAGAGCATTTCGAAGGAGTTCTCGACCGCCGGCGGCTTCGCCGGCTCGACCGCGATGTATGTCGCCGCTCTGGTGACATTCGTCGCCGGCGTCTGGTTCCTGTGGCAGTCGCGTCAGCCGGAAAATCGCGAGAGCGGGAAAGTCGCCGCCGGTCTGACGGGTCTCGTGCTGACCGGCCTGTTCGTCGCCGGCGGCTCGTGGATCCAGAAGGCCTCCTACACCACCACTGGCGCGGGCGCGAAAGTGACCGACCAGGCCGGCGTCATCACCTTCCAGTGATGTTCAACGCTCTCCTGTTCCTCGCCGGCGTAACGCGGCGACGGGCAGGGGAGAGAAAGGCCCTCGCCGATCGTTCGGTTTCACAGCCGAAGGCCGGCGAGGACGCTTCTATCTCGAAGATTGGCGCGCCGCAATGCTCACTCTCTCACTATCGGCTATGAGCGATAGCACACGGCCGGCATTCGATGCGGCGACGCCGCGACCACGAGAGCTCGGCGGTCGCTGCTCGCATTGTGGATGCGAGATCGGTAGCTGGACCGCGACTTTGTCAGACGCGGGCGACGAGCCATCGAGCTGCGCACTGTGCCGCCTCGCTCGAAATCTCGCGCGCCCCGAGATCGATCGCGAGGCCATCCTGATCTGGGCGCCGGAATTCACGCAAGGCGCCGTCAATGCGCTCGTGCATCGCGTGCATTCGTCTTTCGCGAGGCACGGAAAATCCGTGTCGTGGCCTCTCGATTCCCTTCCCGCGAACAGTCCCGACGATCTTTTCGCCGCCGGCTCGGCCTATGCCGCTCTCGTCGAGCGCAGCGCGATCGCCAAACGGCGCGTCGGAACGTCTTCGCCGCGCGATCTCGCCGAAGCTCTGTCGTTCATCTCTCCAGGCTCATACGCCCGTCGCAACGAGCTGCTCGGCGGAGTTCGCCTGCTGTCGCTAGGACGGTTCTTCGTCGACGGCCGCGACATTTATCCGCGCTTGCTCCTCAAGGAGAGGCTCGCATCGATTTTAAGGAGATAGATAATGCTCCATTGGATTTCTCGCGGGCTCGCCGCAGTGTCGTTGATGGCGAAGCAGCCCCTCACGAGCTTTTGCGATATCGAAGCCGCACATGGCGACGCGCTCGTCACCAAGCAAGGCGACTATGTGAGCTTCCTGCGTCTCGGGGGCATGCGCCGAATGTCGACGCGGGCCGATATCGATCGCCTGGCCAACGCCATGCGGATCGACATCTCGGGCACGCTGGAGAACAGGGGACATGCGATCGTCGGATGGTACGCCTCCGATCCCGATCTCGCGGCGGTCGAGATCGAGCGCGTCAACATGTCGGCCTGCCGGGAGATCGCCAAGGAAATCGGGCTGGAGCTGGGCGATATTTTCGAGGAACGCAAAAAGCTCTGGACCGGGATGATGCGCTGGGAGGCGGCGTATTTCATCTTGTGGACGCGCGCCGCGACGCTCACCAAGGAAGAGCGCAAGCAGATGAAGGAGGAGCAGGCGGCGCTCGCCAAGAAGTGCCCGAACATCGGCGACGCCCAGAAATTCTATCTGCGGAGCGACGTCATGGCGGCGCGTCACACCGGCTTCGTCTCGCGCGTCGTGTCTTCATTGAAAGGGCTGGACGTCGCCGCGACGGAGATATCCGCCCATGATGCTCTGGTGGTCGCGCGCGAGGCCATGTATCGCGAGACGGTCGGCTCCGCCTGGCGTCCGACCCTGGTCGGAGACGCCTTTCGCCCGCGCTGGCCGGATGAGAAGGATGAGCGTCCGATCCTGGGAACGCTGATGTGGCCGGCGATCCGCGATCTCTTCTTCGACTCCGACGCCGTCGTCCATGACGGGCAGAGGGTGGAGATCGGCCTCTATGATTACGGCTGCGTCGATATGACGATGGGGCCGGAGGATCCGCGGCCGTTCGTCGAGCTGTCGTCGCGGCTCGGGCAGGATCGCATCCCCTGGCGGGTCTCCTTCGTGATCGAGGGCGGCGGCAATTCGGACATGCTCCTGAAGAGCGCCGGCGCGCAGTTCTTGTGGATGTTTCCCGGCAACCGGGACATCACCCGCGCCTTCGAGCATTTGAAGCGCGAGCGCGAGAACAACAACCATATCGCCGTGCGCCTGCGGGCGTCCTTTGCGACCTGGGCTCCCTTCGGAGAGGTCGGCAAGCTGCGGCTGCGACTGTCGACGCTGAAGCAGCGCCTCGAGGCGTGGGGCAATTGCCGGGGAACGACCGTCATCGGCGATCCGCTCGAAGGCGTGATGAGCAGCGTTCCTGGACTGGCGCTCGCGTCCACGGCGCCGCCGTCGGTAGCGCTGATCGGCGACGTGCTGGCCATGCTGCCCTGGGGACGAACCGCCTCGCCATGGGACCGAGGCAGCGTGCTGTTCCGCCAGCCGAACGGCGCCATGTGGCCATATGACCCTTCCGGCGGCTCGAAGCGGCCACAGGTCCTCGACACTTTCGTCGCGCCGCCGCGCTCGGGAAAATCTGTGCTGGCCAATACGATCAATCTCGGCCTCTGCCTCAGCTCCGTCGCGCTCGGCGCCGCAGGCGCGAAGCTGCCTCTGATCGGCAAGGTCGATATCGGCGATTCGGCCGAAGGCTTCGTGCTGCTCATTCAAGAAGCGCTGGGGACGCAGCGCCGGCACGAGGCGATCTACACGCGCATGCAATTCGCGCCGGGCTTCGAGTTCAATGTCTTCGATCTGCAGGTCGGCTGCGCATACCCACTGCCGCTCGAAAAGGCCTTTTTGCAGAATTTTCTCGCCTTGATCACGCTGCCGCCGGATCAGAGCACGCCTTTCGAAGGCATGAACCAGATGATCGGCATCGTGATCGACGAAGCCTATCGTCTTTGCACCGATGTTCCGGGGGCGTCGCCCAAGCGCTATCGGCGCGGGGTCGAGCCTCTGATCGACGCGGCGATCGAACGACACGGCGTCGAATTGCATCATGACGAGCCGCATTGGCGAGACGTGGTGCAGGCCCTCTGCGCGGTCGGGGATTATCGTCTCGCGGAAGTGGCGCAACGGCACGCCGTTCCATTGTTGCAGGATCTGGTCGGAGCCGCGCGAACCGACCAGGTCAAGGACATGTTCGGCAAGCTCACAATCGCCATGACGGCGGAGCAGGCCTCCGATCTCTTCGAACGCTACATCTACGACGTCATCCGCAAGTTTCCGACTTTGAACAGCCCGACGCGGCTGGATTTCGGGGCGGCGCGGATCATCGTCATGGATCTCGCGGAAGTCGCCCCGACCGGCTCGGCGGCGGCCAATCGTCAGACCGAGATGATGTATATGCTCGCCCGCCACATCATCGCACGCAATTTCTTCCTGAAGCCGGATTACCTGCCATTCGTCCCGGAAGAGGCGCGCGGCTTCCACCAGCCGCGCTTCCAGGACATCTACGAATCGGTGAAGCGCCTCGACTATGACGAATGGCATCGCACGCAAGGCAGTCCGCAGGTCCGCGCGCAAGCCGAGCTCGATGTGCGCGAAGGCCCCAAGCACAATGTTCAGCTCGGCTTCGCGAGTCAGCGCCTGAGCGACATGGGCGACGCGATCGTCAGCCAGTCGACGGGCCGCTTCGTACTGCGGGCCGGCGACGACGCGGAAGCCGAAGAGATCGTTCAGCGCTTCAATCTCTCCGAAGCGAGCGCCGATATCGTCCGCCACCGCCTTCATGGGCCAGGTCCCGCCGGCGCGCCCTTCCTGGCGGTGCTTCATGCGGACAACGCCAAATATGAGCAGATGCTCGTCAACACGCTCGGGCCGATCGAGCTGTGGGCGCTGTCTACGACCCCCGGCGACCGAGCCCTGCGCAATCGCCTCTATGACCGCATCGGGTTTCGGGAGGCGCTGCGGCGGCTCGCGAGAATATTTCCGGGCGGATCGGCGGAAAAGGAGATCGAGGAGCGCAAGGCCAAGCGCATGCGGCGGGGCGAGCTCGACGCGCGCGCGGAGACCGGCGTCGTCGATGAATTGGCGGACGAGCTGGCCGATGCGCGTGGGATCGGCGCGAAGCTCCGCTATGGCGAGAGCGGCTCGCCGCTCGTCGTCGCGGCTCAGTAGCGCCGATCGAATCCGAGCGCGTCGACATTTGAAATACGCGCAGAGCGGGAGAATCGTTTCGGCCTGGATTCGTGATCGAGGAGCGTCGCCATGCCCAGCTTTCGCATTCAGCTTCTTCCGAACGCCGTCGTCATGTTCGGCCCGGGGACGCGCGACGTCGCTCGAATGGAGCGCCGTGGCCGTCTCGACGTCGATAACGCCGAATCCATCGCGAACGCCGAAGAGGCCGAGCTACGCCGTCTCATCAAAGGCCGCGACAAGCGGCCGAGATTTCATCGTCATTCGCGCCGACGCCGAATAGCGTGAGCGCGCCAGAAAGCCGAGGAGAAAATCATATGAGCGCCAACCACCCATGTCGCGTTCTCGTGCTACTTTCGGCGTCGAGCATTCTCAGCGGCTGCGCGCATGATGTCCCGACGACGGTCGATGTCTCTGGGATGCCGAATGTGGAGATCGCCCTTCGGCGAAGCGTCGACCATGTCGACAAGGAGATGGGCGAGCTGGGGCGAATGCGGCCGGCTCCCCGCTCGGGCGCGGCAGTCGTGCCCGCCGAGCTGCAAAAGATCGTCGCCTTCGAATGGGAGGGGCCGATCGAGGGGGCGGTGAAAAAGCTCGCCGGCGAGGTCGGCTACGACGTCGTCGTCGACTCTGCGTTCAATGTTCAGCCGGTGTCGATCGGCGTCAAAACCGGCCCGCGGCGCGTCTACGACATTTTCCAGGCCATCGGCAGCGCCGCGGGCGACCGCGCGACCGTGCAGGTCGACGCGCAGCATCATCGCATCGAGGTGATCTATCATGTCTAAGCTCAGGATCCGTAAGCTCGTCACGACGCTCCTGGCCTCTACGCTGCTGGCCTCCACGCTGCTGGCTTCATCCGCCTTCGCGGATGCGGGGATCAAGGTCTATCCCGTTCCTCCGGCGCCTTCGCCCGAGGAGATCGACGCCGCGGCGCATGTCCTCGGCAATCCGTTGAACAAGCCGATCACCGGCGCGGCGCAGGAGCCGGCGGTCGTCGGAGGCGAACGTCCGCCGTCCCTCGAGGCGCTGCAGGCGGTGCGCGCCGGGCGCGGCGATCCCGGGCTCGGGCTAGACCCGGGGCGGGAAGAGACGCTGTATCAGGCGGCGCTGAGCTTCGGGGCGCAGGGCGGCCTCGCGGCGCGGTCCTTCGCGATCAACGATACGCTGCGGCGCAACGAGCCGACGCTCGACAAGAGCTATGACTTCGGCTCCGTGGTGCTGCCGCTCGGCGGCGGCCGAACGCTGCTGCGCCCGCCCGTCGTCACCCAGGGACAGCTCGCCTTCGCGCTCGGCGCCGATGCGCAGGTCGCCCGGGAAACCGATTGCGTCTATCAGATCACGCGCGAAGCGCAGCTCGCCTCCGCCCCGCCGAATTGGCGCGCCTATCTCGTGCGCAATTGGAAAGCGCCGACGCGGCCCCATGACGCCGTGCTCCCCCGCACCGAGCAGGAAGCGGCCTATTGGAACAAATGGGTCGCCGAGGGCTGGGCGCAGGGCGAGAAGCAGGCCGTCGAAATATTCCTCTCCGACCTCGGCCGCCTGCAGCGCGACATCGTCGGAATGGCGCGGTTCCGCGTGCTGCTGCGCGCGGGTCTCGTCGAGCATCCGAAGCTCGCCTTCCAGAACAGCGTCGTGAACGGCGGCCGCGACGAGCTGCGCGCCGGCGATCGCATCGTCCGCATCACCGATCAGCCGGGCCTGCAGGCCGACGCCCGCCGCTGGGCGTCCAAGCGCCACGGTCCCTGTCCGAAGTGAGAGCGAAACGGCCTCGGCGTGTCGCCGAGCGATCGGGGAGGAAGAGACGTGACGCTTCAGGACGCGGCGGTCGACGAATCTTGGGATAGCGCGGGTCTTTCCTGGGTGGCGGACCCGCGAAAGAGCGCGCCGGCGTTGGATTCACTGCTCACCTGGGCCTATCGCTCGGGAGCCTCCCGCGTTTCGTTTCAGACGGGGCACTGCCCGTGGCTGAGGATCTACGGCCGCAATCGCAGGGTCGGCGGCGAGACGCTCGACGAGGCGGAGATCGCGCACATCGTCAATCATCTCTATGGCGCCGACGGCATGGCGCGGCTGCAGGGCGGCGGCGCGCTCGATACGACCTATGAGATCGCCGTGAGCCGCACCGAGCGGCTTCGTTACCGTCTCAACGTCACGTCGACGCGCAGCAGCCGCCGCCTCGGCGTCAATGTGGTCTTGCGTCCGATCCCCGGATTGCCGCCGTCGTTGGAGGAGCAGCTCGTCGAGCCGGGCATCATGGAGGCGTTCCGCCCGAGAAACGGCATGGTCATCGTGTCGGGCGGCACGGGTTCGGGAAAATCCACTCTGATCGCCGGCATGACCATCGCCAAGCTGCTAGACCCACAAGGGCATTACGACATCGTCGAAGGGGCCGCTCCGGTCGAGTTTCTGCTGGATCGCGTCAAGAGCCCGACGTCCACGATCAATCAGAGCGAGATCCCGCGCGATCTGCCGAATTTCGAAGAGTTCATTCGCGGCTGCATGCGACGCGAGCCGACCGATATCATCGTCGGCGAATGCCGCGAGACGGCGACGATGAGCGCCGCCATTCAGGCGGCGATCTCCGGCCACGCGCTGACGACGACGATCCACGCCAATGACGTCGCGCTGACGATGCAGCGCATCGCGAGCCTCTGCCCCTTGGCCGAGCGCGACAATTTGATCAGCGCCGTCGCGCAATCGCTGCGGCTCGTCGTCAATCAGAGGCTGGCGCCATCCCTGGATGGGAAACGCACGGCGCTGCGGGAGTTCCTCGCATTCGATCGCAAGCTTCGCAATCGCTTTCTGGAAACGGACTCGACGCAATGGCCGGCCCTGACGCGCCGCGCGATCGAGGAGCAGGGGCAATCTTTCGCGCAGGCGATTGGCAAGGCTCTGCGGGACGGCCGCATCAGTGAAGAGACGGCGGCGCACGAATTGAGGGAGGAAGGCTGATGTGGCGGAACACCGCTCTACCGACGCGGATCTTGTTTCTGGACGGGCGCGCCTGCCTGCCTCTGCTGGTCTTCGTCGTCTATTGGAGCTGGATGACATTTTACATAGCGATCGGCGGCATGACCTTCTTCATCGTCGTCAGCTGGGCGGGCCTGACCGTCTCCTCGGCGCCACGGCTCCTTCGTCGGATGCTGATCGGGCCGATCCGAACCGCGGTCCCGACCTGGAAGCGCAGGAGGGCGTCATGATCCTGGACATAGCGGATGTGGAGGCCGTGCTGGAGAAGCTTCTGAGGAAGGGCGGGCGGCCAGTGCTGTTCGAGGGCGTGACCGTGCCTTTCGACAGCGCGGCCGCGGCGGATGGATTGCTGCCGCTGTTCGTGCTCACGGGCGAAGCCTTGTGGCGCGAGGTCGAGGGCGAGGGCTTCGGACTGACGACGCAGCCCGACGAAGGGGCTCTCCTCGGCTATCGCCTCGCCGTGATGGACCCCGGCTCTTTCACAATGGCGATGTTGGCGACGATGGAGGCGATCTCGCAGGCCTGCGGGCCGAACGGGATCGTGGTGGAGCAGCTCGGCGACGTCTGGGCGGATTCGAACGAACGGTTCGAGGCCGATCAGCGAGGGAAGGAACAGCGGCAATGAGACGGATGTTCGCGGTTCTGGCTTTATCGATCATCGCGACCAGCGGACCGGCGCGCGCCGCAGACGATCTGGCGAAGGGCGCCTACGTCAAGGAGTGCATCGACGCGGCCTCGAAGACGCATTCGATCCCCGCCGAGATTCTCTTGATCCTTCTGAATGTCGAGAATGGGCGGCTCGGAAAAGTGAGCCAGAACACCAACGACACGGTCGACATCGGACCGATGCAGGTGAACCAGATTTGGCTGCCGAAGCTGGCTGCACATTGGCGCGCGTCGCGAGAGGCGACCTATCGCGCTCTGCGCGACGAATTCTGCGCCAATGTCGAAGGCGGAGCGTGGATTCTGCGACAGGCGCTCGACGAGGCGGATGGCGATCTCTGGGAGGGGGTCGGCCTCTATCATTCGCACAATGAACGACACAAGGCCACCTACCGCCGCCTGGTCTTGGCGCAGGGCCGGCGTCTGCAACGCGAGGCCGCCGCAGAGACGAGCTCGACAGAGAGAGGCGTGGCCGTCACCCGAGGAGCAAGGTGATGTCCGTATCGCACTCCTCTCAGGGCAATGTGAGCGACGGCGCCGCCTTTTTGATGAGCGTCGCCGTCTTCGTCGTCGGCGTCGGCTTCGGCGGCTGGTATCTCTGGGAGGAGCAGCACGCCGCGATCAGCGCGATCGTCATGCAGGGCCTGCACTGGCAGATGAGATTCATTCATTTGTTCACGGATCGCTATGACGTCGCGGACGCCCAGCTTCTCGCGACAAATCCCGCGACGGTGAAATTTCCGCAGCTGCTGCGCCTCGCCCGCGAGGTCGGGCGCTTCTTTCTCCTGCCCTCGATCGGCGTCGTTCTGGCTCTCGCCGCCGTTTGCGCGAGCCGCGCCGGGGCGAAGCGCTTTTCTCGCCCGCTCGATCTCGAAGCTTTGATGCGCGAGCAGCTCCGATCCTTTCGCACGCCCGCCGCCTTCGTGCGCAGACGGCTGGGGCTCGTCGATATCGAGCCGGGCAAGCCGCGTCCCGCCGATCGCGCTCTGACCCGCGCCGAATGGATCGAGCGCTGGGCGACGGACGACAAGGGCGCTTTCATTGAGGGCGCGGCGCGGGCCGAGCTGACGCGCCAGCTCGGCTCGGCCATGCCCAACCCGGCAAAGGCGCCGCCGCATGTTCGCTGCATATTGGCGGCGTTCGCGCTGCATCGAACGCAACGCTACGACGAAGCGCAGCGCTATCTGGGCGATCTCTCGTCGGCGCTGGGGCCGATCGGGAAGGAAGGCCGGACCGGACCCGATCGAGCGCTCGCATTCCCGGTCGCCCTGGTCGAGCAGGCCGATCATTGGCTGGACGACAGAGATTTGCGCTTTCCTTTGGCGGCGACAATGGGGGCGCATGGGTTCACCACCACCGCGGCGATGAGCGTCCTCCTCGCCGCGCGGGTGGAAGGCGGCGTTCTGCCGCCGGCGCAATTCGGGTTCTTGAAGCTCGTCGATCGACGGCTGTGGTACGCGCTGCACTCATTGGGCTACCCGGCGGATATATTCGACCCTCACCTCCATCCGACGCCGCTCGTCGAAGCGATCGGAGCGCGCGACCATTGGGCGGCCGAATTGATCGCGGGCGCGCCCTTGCGCGTCGCCGCGATCGACAATGCGCTCGCGGCGCTTCGAAAGGTCTGACGCGCCTTCTCATTCGCGCGGCTCGGTACGATCATCGGCTCTCGACAAAAACAGGAGATCATGATGGACGAGGTTTCTACCGATACGATCAAGGTCGCTTCCGAGCCGCCGCATATTCACATCGACATTCATGTGCATCTGGACGGGCCGGTGGTCGCGCATTCGGCTGGACGCCGAGCCCCCGTCGGCGACGAGATCGAACGCCGCAGCCCGTCCGCCGCGCCGACGAGGCGATCATTGCTCACGACGCTCCTCTTGGGTTTCGGCGTGTCGGCCGTCGGCTATGTGGGCTTCCGGGCAGGGAACGTCTCCTCTCAGCAAAAAGCTCTCGGCGTGAACCAAGCGGCGGTTTCGCAGGAGCCTTCCGCGGGCGCGCCGGCGCCTTTGCCGGAAGCGGTCGCTCGCGACCTGCAGAGGCCCCCGCAGATCACGCCCGCTCCGGGAACCCCGGCGGCCGCCGGCCAATCGGGTCCGGCCGCCTTCGGCCTGCAGCAATGACGCGATCGCCGTCGCCGCGGAGAGCGATATGATCCCACGCGAGATATCCGGGCCGCAGGAGCGGTTCGAGCGATCCGGCGCCCAAGCGCTGCGTGATCTGCGGCCGATGTCGACGCGCGTCTGGGGCTCGCTGATGAGCGAGTTTTCGGGCGCCATGCTCAGCGTCGGGGCCGGGCTCATGCTGATCGAGCCCGCGTCGGTCGATCTCATCCTCCCGGCGGCGATCGGATATGCGACCCTCGTCCTGACGAGGCGCGTCGAGCTGCCGATGCGGCTTCCCAAGAGCGCAGGCGTCGCCGACTGGAACTATCCCGATCCCAGGAACCGCGCGCCGCGCATGGCGGCCGGGATCATCTATCTCGGCCGCGACGTCGCCGGCCGGGAATTATGGATCACCGCCGAGGACGGCCGCCAACATGCGACCATCCCGGGGACGACCGGCGCCGGCAAGACCACCGCGATTTTGGGATTCGTCTCCAATGCGCTCACCCATGCGAGCGGCTTCGTTCTCGTCGACGGCAAGGCCGACCACACATTGTTCGGCGAGGTGATGGCTCTCGCGAGGCGGTTCGGCCGCGAGGACGATGTGCTGCATCTCAATCTCCTGGTCGCCAGCGGGAACAAAGAGAGCAACAGCTTCAATCCCTTCGCTACGGGCAACGCCGATGCGATCCGCGAGATGGTGGTCAGCCAGCTCGGCGAGCAGGCCGCCAATGACTCCAACGGCGTCTTCCGCAGCCGCGCCGTCGCCTTGATCGGCGCGGTCATCCCCGTTCTGACCTGGATCAGAGATCACGCCGGCATTCCGATCGACATCGAGAAGATCCGCGACGCGCTCGAGCTGCGCGTGATCTGGAAGCTCGCCGTCAAGGGTCACTATGAATTGCGCGACCCTGCGACCGGCAAGACGAAGGACATTGCTCTCCATCTGCCGCAGGACGTGGTCTATCCGCTGCTCGCCTATCTCGGCGAGCTGCCCGGCTATGACACGGACCTCGACTACAATAAGCAAAAGTCGGATGATCCGTCGAAGCAGCACGGCTATGCGCGGTTCTACTTCACCGAAATGTTCACCCAGCTCGGCGTGTCGCTCGGTCACATATTCAAGGTCGAGCAGGGCGACATCGACATGCGCGACGTGGTCTTGAACCGACGCATTCTCGTCGTCTCTCTGCCGGCGCTGGAAAACTCCTCCGACACATTGGCCGGGCTCGGCAAGATCGTGGTGACGTCGCTGCGCGGGATGATGGCGCAAATGCTCGGCATGTCGAAGGAGAAGCTCGGGATGGAGGCGCCGTATCATATCGTGTTGGACGAGCTCGCCTATTATGCGACGAGCGATCTCGATCGGATGATGGCTCAGGGGCGCAGCCTGAATATCGCCTTCTGGCTCGGCTTTCAGGAAGTCTCGGGGATATTCGCGCGGCTCGGCGAGAAGACCTATACGCTGCTCGGCAACGCCAATCTGACCGCGGCGATGCGCCAGCAGGACGCCAATCGCACGCGCGAATGGATCGAGGAGACCTCGGGCATGACGGATGTCGCGCAGGCCACGAGCTTTCGCGGCGGCGACATCGGCGTCTATCACGACACCCGCCAGGCCGATGTGCGCCAAGTGTCGCGCGTGAATTGGCGCGATCTGCAGAGCCTCATCGAGGGCGAGGCGATCATGCTGTTCGGCGGCCGCCGCATCTATGCGAAGGTTTTTCACGCGAATGTCGACAAGGCGGGACCCATCCGTCTCGTCAGGCGGACCGCTGTCGCTCCGCCCGCCCGCCCCGAGCTGGAGGCGAGGCTCGGCGAAATTCGCGAGATCGCGGCCAGAATCGAGAATGGGATCGTCGCCGCCGGCGGCCGCGAGCCCATGCCTCCGACGCTGAAGGCGATATATGAAGCCTTTCGTCTCGCGAAATCGCAGGGTGGCAATCGGGACCAATGCGTCGAAGCCGCGATCAGCGCCGCGGGCGAGGTTCCCTTTGTCGCAGGCGAGGGGAGGAAGGGCGCGGCGACGCGCCTTCTGCTCATGCTCGAATCGGCGGTGCATGGAACGCAAGGCGAGGCGTCGGGCGGCGTTCGGCCTGCTGAACCTTTCGACAAAGCGCTCTTCGAGAGGATCGTCGAGATCGAGGCGGCGATCGGCGAGGACGGAGACGCCGCGAGAGAGAGGGCCTCGGCTCTGCTCGGCAAGATCGAGGCGGCGGCGAAGGAGACAGAGGGGACGTTGCCCAGCCGGGAAGATCGAGAGAAGCTCCGCGCCGACTTGGAGACCCTCACCGCGGCCATTATCGGAGGAGCCGACACCGCGGAGCGGCCAACGGCGCGGCGGCGAGTGGAGGCTTCCCCATAATGGCGCCGACGCGACTCATCGATATCGAGCATGTCGCTCCTCTGGCGCTGCTCGGCGTTCTCGTTCTCGTAATTGTCGCGCTCATCGGCGCGCGTCGGCCCGCCTATAGGCGCGGGCGCTTTCTGACGCCCAATGAAAAGCGCTTCCTCACCGTTTTGGATAAAGCGCTCGGGGAGGGCTATCGCGTTTTTGTGCAGGTGCGGCTCGCCGAGCTGGTCGACGTCGATTCGAGGGCGAACAATTCGAAAAGACGCGCCGCAATGAACAAAGTGTTCGGCAAGAGCATTGATTACCTCATCTGCGATTCCGCCAGCCTGGAGCCGATTGCGGCCATCGAGCTGGACGACAGGACGCATGCGCTGCCGCACCGAAGGGAACGCGACACTTTCGTCGACGCGGTGTTCAGCGAGATTGGTATCCCGCTACTGCGGGCGAGAGCGCGACGCGCTTATTCCGTTGCGGCGCTCGAGACATTGCTGCGCGAGGCTGGCGTGATTACGACTTCTCGGTCCGGTCTTCGAACGATTGCATGAAAATGAGAATTGCGTTCGTCGTGAGCTGCGTTTCATCGGCGCTTCGAGCAATATCGAATTGGATTTCAAATTATGAAAGAAACGATCGAAACCTCATTGGGCAAGATTTGGGTGACGCTGCTGGAGAACGGCGAGATGCGCGTGTGGCAGCCGCACAACGCCCGCGTCGGCGACGCGGCGGTCGATGTGCTTCGAGGACGCGCACGTTGGGACCCTCAGACATTTGGCTGGTACGTTTCCGTCAAACACCGAGACAGCGTGCATGATGAGCTGTCGGAGCTTTGAGGCGGGCAGGTTATGCCGGTCTTCGATTCATGGGAGTAGCATCCGATGTCCTTTCGCCTTTCTCTTCTCGCCGTCGCTTTCGCTTTCACGCAGCCGCCATCCGTCTTCGCGGCCGAACCGCCCGAAATCCATTACGCGCCGGTCGAGAATCTGGAACGCTTCGATGTCGCGCTTCTACGCGCGGCGCGCTCCAATATCGATCTCGCGGCTTACGTGTTGACAGACCGGCCTATCATCGACGCGTTGATCGACGCGCATCGGCGCGGCGTCGCGGTCCGGATCGTCCTCGTTCCAAGCGAGAGGAGCGATCTCGATCGCCTCCGCGAGATCTCTGCAGACGTTCGCATCAGCCCTCCGGGGCCGTTCATGCACCTGAAATCCTATACCATCGACAGCGCGCTTCTGCGGTCGGGCTCGGCGAATCTGACGGCGTCGGGTCTGAAGCAGCAAGACAATGATCTTCTCGTGATCCGTGATCCCGCCGCCGCGCAGGCCTTCGAGGCGCGCTTCGCGCAAATCTGGTCGGCGGCCAAGCCGATCGGCCGGCCAGGCCCTGCTTTCGCATCACGAGCCGTCGCTCCGGCTTCCGCGAATTCGGCGGAGCCCGCGAGCTGCATGATCAAAGGCAACGTCAGCCGCAGAGGCGAGCGGATTTTTCATAAGCCCGGCGAACCATTCTACGACCGCGTCAAGATCGACCAGAGCGCCGGAGAGCGGTGGTTCTGCTCGGAGCAGGAGGCGGTCGCGGCGGGATGGAGACACGGGCGCGTCGATTGATTTCGTGAGGGAGCGCCATGCAGTTGCTTCACGCGGTTCCGAAAGAGACCGAAGACGAAGGCGTCTCTCTGTCGGAAGAGGACGACCGCTGTTGCGCGCGGCCTTCGGACGATACGGCGGCGGTCTCGCCGAACGGGCCCGAGCCGCAGAAGTGGTGGCGCGTTACCAGCAAATGGGCGCCGGGATGTGGTTCGCCTGCGGCTGTCGTCCAGACGGGCGGCGCGGGCGGCTGGTTCCGGTCGCGCGATCCTATATCCGGCGCGGACAAAGCGACAGCTGGCCCGAGCACGATGAAACATGCGATTTCTTTCGCGACCCTGCAGAACAATGTCAGATCGTGAAATCCTATACGCGGGTCGTCGCCGCCGGCTCGCTGCGCCTCGTGGGACCGTTCGGCGAGGCGCGACCAGCTCTGGAGCGAGGGTTTACCGGAGCCTCCAGGATCCGCTCGCGGCCCGGACTCGCGAAGCTGCTGGCGTTGCTGGTCGATGTGGCCGGATTGCAGACGATTTCGGCCGGTGTCCGCTATGGCTCGCTCTCCGATCAATTCGCGGCCATTCGACATGCCTCGGAAGGCGTTTTTCTCGACAGTCGGGCGCGACTGAGGGATTTTTCGACGACCTATCCGAAGGCGCTCGACAACCTCGTCTCGCGGATCGACACGGCGAGACCCGGCCTCTTCACAAGAAATCGACCGCACGGCCTGCTGATCACGACGGCCGAAGCCGTTCGCGAGGGCGAGCTGCTGCCATTCTCCAGCCCTCCGATCCCCGTTCGAGGCCGCATATCGGTGTTCGGCGAGAAGGCGCCCGGGGCGGATCGCAGCGCGAATGGGGCTCGCGCGCCTTATCTCGCCGCTTGCGTCGTCGGGCGCGCCAGGAGAACGGTCCGATCGAGGTCCTGTCGGCCTATGTGCATCCCTGCGCGGCGAAGAACCATCTGATGCTCGTCGACAGCAATTACGAGCGTCTGACACTGGAGCGGCTGCTCGGACTGCAGGGATGGTTTTTGAAAAAGCACGGGATCGAGATGAAGATCGAGAAGCCGGTGTTCGACATCGGCTTGGATGCGAGCGATGAGGGGCCGGTCGGTCGGGGCGTCTACATTCCAGATTTCATCCTGCGGGTGACGCCCAGCGCAAATGTCGCCTGCACCACTGTGATCGTCGAGACGATGGGCTTCGCCGACGAGGATTATCGCGTGCGAAAGCAGCGAACCCACGCAATGATGCGAGCGGCCTATGGCGGAGCGCCGCTCGTCATGCACGATCTGGCCGGTTCCGACAGAGATGCGGAGCAACGTGATTTCGGGAAGGCTGTCGTGCGGTCGATACTCGGGTGCGGCGGACGCCGGTAGGGACGACGAGGGGCTTCATCCGCGCCTGTTCGAGGCTGGCAAAATAGTCGCCCCAAGCGCTCGGGCCCTTGAATTAGTTATTGAACAAGGTAGCGGGGGCATGGATATGCGGCTCCCATCGATGCCATTCGGAACTGCGACTGATCATGCCCCGCTATTGTCGTTGCCTCTGTTGTCCTGCTTCGTTGTAGGTGATGCAACTTAACAATAGCGCAGCGTCGAATATTCTGCCTTCGAAATATTTCTGAAACCAGCGCGCCGAACAGCGCATGCAATATATAGCGTGTCGTCACCTGGCTTGTCCGCGGAAGCAACACGACGGCAAGCGGCGTGAACGCCGCAAGCGATGAGGCAATTGCCGCTGATCATTCCCGGTCACGAGAAGCGTCGCGAACCTCGGTCGCGTCCCTCAGAGATACCAAGATGATGTTCCTTGGGTTGACGACCAGTTTGAGATGGGCGGCGGTAGCCTGGTCCAGCCCGTATTCTTCAAGGTCGTCGACCTTCGGTCGCACATCGAGAGGGTCAAAGCGCGTCGACCGATATTGCCAGTCCGGATCACTAGTCCTCTCGAAGAAGACCTTTGCGCTGAAGGTTATGCTGGTGTCGGCGAACGACGAGCTGTTGAAATAGAGGCCTTCGGGCGGAGATGATGATTCCTCAATCTCAAGGGTCTGAATCTCGAAGCGAGCCCCCGATTTCGGATTAAGCAGGATATCCACGGCCATGCGTGCGTCATTTGCCTCCCAGAACGCATCGAACTTGAATCGGGAGGTAGAGCGAAGGCCTGCGTTCGTGAGAAGTTGAAGCCACCCATCCACAAATGCGGAGATGAGCGGCAGCTCCTCAAGGTACGGTCCGGTGATAGGTTGATCGACCTGCAAGGCAATCGACGGGATTCGGTCATTTCCGGCGATCGTCAGGGTCGCTCGCCCGGTTGCCATGAGCGTGAGCGCGCGAAGCAGCTCCGCCCACTCCTCCAGCGAACGCTCCATGTCATCGATCGAGTCGGCACTCTCGAACTTGAGCGCTGGTGGTGTCAGCCGGATGATGAAGTCGGGGGTACGGACGAGAAGCTCTGCTCCATGCGGTTCGGCCATGGGCGGGCCGATGAACATTTCGCCGTCAAACCGCGCCGCTTGTCCGAAGCCGGGTCCACGGATCGAAATCTCGCAGGATCCCAGACTAGGAGGCGTAAGACGTAGCTCCTCGATGTCGTCGAACAGCGTGCCTTGATAGGGGAGGCGTATGCCGAACCGGCTGTCGAACACACGAAGGCTGTGCGGCTTCAAGGGCGCGAGGCCGAGCAGTAAATTACTGAAATGCTCCGGCCCCTCAATCTGGATAAGTGCCTCGGCCTCGAATTGGCCGTTCTCATAGCCAAGTTCAGCGAGCTGGCGTTGCTTCTCGATCGTGTAGGTGCCAGGATTTTGCCCGCAAGCCGCGCGCAGGGCTGACAATAAGCCGGTGGGGTTGGGCTCGAAGCGTACACCGACTTTCTCATAGTCGTAGCTGATATCGGTGTGGTTGATGTCGTGAGCCTTCCGGGCCTCCGCCAGTCGCAATCGCCTGAGAACGCGTTCAAGCTCACTCCCGATGAGGTGCACAACATAAGCGGACTGGAGTTCGCCGTCAGCTCGCAGCCGAAACACCACGATGAGCGCCGGCCGAGGGTCCTTGGCCAAACGATCGACCGCGGACAGGCTGAGGCGGATACGATTGCCAGCGCGGCCGAGCGTCGACTTCAACTGAACCCGGGCAGCATTGGTGGGGCGCTGATCGAGAGGTAGCGCCTGGCCGGCCGGCACCATCGGGAACTCTACGATGAAATCCCAGCCCATGAAGTCGACGCCGCTCTTGTTGCAATAGAGGCCGGCGCGCTCGCAGAGCGTTTCGAACTGCCGTTCGCCGATGCGGCCAATGCGGTCGGGATCTAGCTCGCTTTCCATTCAGCTCCTTTGGCCTGAACCTTCGATCCTCATACGCGTGCTGGCATATGGGCCGCGTCGAGGCGCCGATGAATCAGCGACACGATCGATAGCAGGTCTTCGGCGTCCTCCTTGGACATTGCCCAGTGAATGCGGGCCTCGTGGGCCGTCGGATTGCGGAACATGCTAAACGTGCCGCGGACAAGGTTGGCAAAACCACTCTGCTCGCTGCGCTCGCTAGCCGTGGATAGCGCGTTGATCGCCAGAAGCGGCGGACTGCCTGAAAGCGCGCGGTCGACAAGCGCTGCGCCGTCATCGGAGAGCCCGGTCAGCGTCCGCATCTTGTCTGCAACGCTCTTGACCGCTTCTTGCACCGCATGAAAATAGTTGTCGGCGAGAAGTTCGGCGCGACAGAACTTGAGAACATCCGCGTGCACGCCACGTACTTCGAGGTCCGCTCGCAAGTCGCGAGCTCGCCGCTGCGCCTCTGGCAAGGTCTGGGCGGCATCTGCCTTCTTCAGCTCGCCGGACTGATCGACCAGTAGCCCCGCGAAAGCCAGCGCTTGGTTGAGCCGAGCTCGCATCGGCTCGTAGCGGTGCGGCTCACGGCTATAGCGCGCCGGCTTCATGGCGAGCCGAATGAATTCGAGGATATTGGTGCGGTTGCGCTTTGTGTTCTGGCTCTCGGCGAAGGCGTTGTAGAGACGGATGCGCTTCGTGGCAGGTCCCGGATCGGCGATCTTGCAAGAGACGAGCAGGTGCTCGATTTCCGGCCCGGTTAGGCCGTCTGCCGTGTCGCCGAGTGCGCCCGCGATCGCCTCCAACTGATCTTGAGAGAAGAAAGCCATGCGCCGTTCACCTGCCGTTCGCGAGGCGCCGCAAGAACGTCCTGGCTGTCACCAGGACAACGTGGAGCCGGAAAGCGCAGTGATCTTCGTCCGAAAGGCCCGGGTGAGACCCTTCGGTATGCAGCATTTTGAAGAGGCCATTGATGTAGTTCTTCCCGTCCTGCGTCCACTCGTTACGATCGACTGCGAGAAAGCCGATCTCGGCAAGGAGCGCGCGGCGGTTCTCTGCCGTGGGACGGGCAGCCATTTCCGCGGGCCGGAGATTACGCGCAATATCGTCGAACAAGCTCTCGATGAAGGTTCGAAGCTGTCCGTTACAGGCAGCCCAATCGCCGCGCGTGTGCGCTTCGATTGCTTGGTCGAGATGCCCTAGCGGGGTGACGAAGCCGAAGCTCTTCAGAAGCCGGTGCACTTCATCATCGGTCTCCGGGAGCCGAATCTCGCCGGGAAGGGCGGCACGGATCGCTGCGTTTCGGCCATAATCGTTCCAGACCAGAACGTATCCGTCGCGCGCGAGTCCGCGCGCGAACGCCGTTTGGAGGGGCTGCTCCGAATCCTGCTGAGCCAGTTGCGCGGCCTGCCGGATCAGGGCTTCGCCCAAGGTCATGCTGCCGTCGAGCGTATCGAGGACCGTCTCCGTGCGTTGCAGGGCGAGGCGCCCGAGGAGATCGCATTTTTTTGCGACGCTGAGAGTGGTGCTCGAGGAAATCTCATCCTCGAGCCCAAGCCGCAAAACCATCTGATTGAACTTAGCTTGGCTATGCAGTTCGAGCAGTTCGACTGCAGCAAGGAGGGTTGGTCGTGTGAACGGCGCAGATCGCATGGGAAGCCTACTCGAAGCGTAGGCCAAAAAGGCCGCCTGTATCCGTCGCATCGGTCAGCTTCGGGTCAATGACATGCGCTTGAACGTCAAAGCTGCGTTGGAATCCCTCCCGTGGCAGCGCGTCTGAGTTCATCGTAACAATATACTGAAAGCCAGCCGCCTCGGCCCGCTCGGCGCCGAGCTGCAACGCCTTAGCGACTTGCCGCTCATCCACGCCGTCGAACAGATGGCTGTCATGGATCAGGAAGCCGGGACCGCGACCATTCTTCAGGCTGATTTCGGTCAACATGAGATCGAAGCAGAAGATCTGCATGTTGGTGATGCCCTTGCTCCGCTGCCCATCAATATGGACCTCGAATTGGGGGCCGCCTCCGGTTTCGGAAATCGTCAGGCTGCCGGCCTTCTCGTAAAGGGATTCCGAGAGCGACTCGAAGGCGAGGATGGCCTCGCGCATAATATCGGCCCGCTCGTGGATATCATCCCGTAGCGCCTTGCTCAGATTGGCCCGCTCGATGTCGAGTTCGGCTTTGGTGCTTTCGATCCGTTCGGCAGTGTCGAGCCGCTGGCGAAGTCCCTCGACCTCCGCTTCGGCGCGGCCGGCTTCCTCGCGCAGCGAAGTGTAATGTTCCAACGCGCCGCCGGAGCGCAGCACGCCCATGATCTGCCGCCTGCGCCGGTCGCGCTCGGCGGTGCGTTGATCGCGTTCGGCGACACGAGCTTCGGCCGAAGCGATCTCGGCGGTCAGGTGGGCGCGCCGGTTCTCGATGATGGTCCGATGGAAGCGCTCCACCTCGTCGAACCGACGCCGCACCATGTCGGGCAGGACGATGCCGGCCTCGGCATAAAGCTTCGTGACATCGCCCAGGTCGGGCGCATCCTCGTCCGATTGTGAAGCGCGAAGCTGTTGCAGGAGATCGCCGTCGATCACGTTCTCGACGTTCATGCCGTCTATTTCGCGGGTGATCTCGTTCGCTTCACGCTCCAGGGCCTTGTATTCGGGAACCACCTCGAACGTCTCAAGCTGTTGGCGCAGCCTAGTTGTCCGGGCCTCGGCGATGGTCAGCTTCGTCCTGAGATCGGCTGCCTTGCCGAAGAACCGGCCAAGGTCGCCACTACGGGCGGCCTTGCGCAGTTCCTGCGCGACCTTCTCCTGCGCACGCAGTTCCTGAAAACGGCCGGGGATGCTCCAGTCAAGGCCGAGCAGATAGCAGATCGAGACCTGCTGATCCCATGCCTGCTGCATCCCCGAATGTTGCATCGGTTGCTGGAAGCCACCGCTGTTCTGACGGCGGACGAAGTAGGAGAAGAGCGAGCGGAACGACGGCTGGAAACGTTCGGCCTCGTCCCCGGACGAAATGGGCAAGCCGAACCAGAGCTGGCCGAGATTGGCTTTCCAGTTCTCATTGGACAGTTCGAACTGCGCGGCGCGGCTATCGAACTGCGGCGGGATCGGCCAGTTCTCGACCGGGCCATTGACGACAATCCGGCTCGGCTTCGCGCCGCTACGCGCCGCCGAGATGGTTTCGCCGGCGATGTCGACGGCGACGTCAAACGTCCAGGCGGCCAACGCTTCGGAGCGGAAGATACTGTCCTTGCGCGCATCGGCGCCAAATAGGAAATGGACCAACTCGATGAAGCTGGTCTTGCCGGCGCCATTTCTCGACTGGCGATCGTTCGCGCCCTCGCTTTTGTCGGCCAGCAGGATGTTCAGGCCGGGCTTGAAGGTCAGCGCCTTGAACGACGCGAGGTCGCTGCCGAAACGGCGGATCATGATTGAACCCTCCGCACCAAGCCGCGATCGAAATCGACAGCGCCTATCGTGAAAAGCAGGTCGAGCGACAGGATAAACCACTGATAGTCGATCGGGGCGTTGGGCGCATGGAGCGAGCGGCGTCCGCGCATCTCGTCCCACAGCCGCGACATGGTCATTGGCCGTTTGAGGATATCGAGAACCTCCGCGCCGACGCCGATGAGCGCGCGATCCGGACGGACATGCTTCGTCGGGAGGATCATGACGCCTCCACAGAAATGGCGATCGGATCTTCGAAGATGTCGCAGCTATCGAAGAAATAGGTGAGGACCGCCAGCGCCGCGCCTTGCCGTTTCGGTTCACCATTGAAGCCGGCATAATCCTGGAGGTGCTTGAAGATCGTATCGGCTGGAAGATCGAGAGCCTTCAGCTCGGCATAGCGCAGCCGGAAATCCTCGGCGATGCGCTCGCCGAGATCGGGACGCGGACTTTTGCGGAAGAAGGTGTCGACAAGCGCCGACTTCCGACGGCCGATACGTAGGAACAGGCCCGATTCCTCGGATAGGGCGTTCTTCTCCAGCTTTTCCGGTGACGGTGGCGTCAGGGGCGGATCGCTCGGATTGGGTTCCTGCCGCTGGAGCGCTTCGATGATCGGCACCAGATCGGACATGACAAGGCGATCTACGATCGCGATCGAAGCCGCGGGACCGAAGAGGGCTTGAAGCGCAGCCAGGTCGAGCATCATGGCAAGATCGAGCAGTTCCGGCTCGGACCAGGTTGCGATCTGAAGCGGTGCATGGGCCTGACGAAGCCGGTCGAGATGCTGGACCGCGTTCGGCGGAAGCCCACGTCCATCGTTATGGACGAACACCCACTCCTGCATGTTACCGGCCCAATGCGCGCGTGCGCCATGGAAATCCGCATCAACCTTGGCGATGAGGTCGGCTTCCTTCATGGCGTCGGGAGCATAGCACTGGAACACGCAGCCGGAGCTGATCCGGCGACCATCGCATTTCAGGTCGCCATAGGGACCGTAGGGCCGCACTTCCTCGAAATCGGGGCCGTAGGCGTGTCCTGCCAGAAGGACGAACCAATCCTGAAAGGCCGCGCCTTTCTTGGTGTGAAACCCCAGTCGGAATCGGTCGACGTAGATGGAACGTTGCAGTTCATCCATGGCGCCGCCTTGGCGAGGGACCGCCGCTCTTCTTTCGCGTCGGTGCTGCACTGATCGGTGCAAGATCGCCCAGATGATGAATCCGCAGCGCCGGCCGCTTCGGCAGCTTGACAGTCAGCTCCAGTTCGCCGCCGATGGCCTCCACATAGTTGCGCAAGGTCGAGAGGTGCATGTCGGTCTGCTTCTCGATCTTCGAGACTGAAGGCTGGGTAATGTTGAGGGCGGATGCGATGTCCGCCTGTGCCTTGCCCATGATCTGGCGCAGTCCGCGCAAACCTTCGACTTCCTGTTTCGATTCGTCGAGGAGCGTTTCGATCGCGACCTGCTCGTCATTAGGAAGGGCGGAGATGATGTCGTCGAGGCTCCGGTCCATCCTGCTGTCCTTCCTTGGCGAGAGTTGGTGTTGTCAGGCCATCGCCCGAAGGGCATGACTGCCGTGACGCGATTGCGCCGTCAGCGTAATCTCGTGTATAGCCCTGGGGCTATGTCGGGGTCAACGGCAGAGTAGCAAATGGAATGACTCTCCCGTTCCAAATCCTTGCCTTGGCGGAGCGTGCGGACATCGAACTGGCTTAGAGGAGGGCTATAGCGTAGACGAACTCTTAATCTTCACCCGGCGCAGCGCGCTATTCATGACAACACCATGCCCTGGCAACGCGCTCCTGCACCTGCGCTTTGGCGAGTTTTCACTATTTTTCGTACCGACGGCGCGTCAGCCGCTTCCATGAACCGCTCCGTGGAGGCTCAGGGCGCGGAAGGTGTCGGTGCGGCGCGCCGCGGTCTGCATTATACGGACTACGCACAACTTCATCGAAAGGGGGATGGAGCGGGCCGATCGATGGCTGGAGCCGGCGAGGGAGGATCGCGCCGGTGTTTGTCGAGGCGGGACTCGATGTTCTCTTTCGCCGCGCGCAATAGGGCGGCGTTTCGCTCGACGCCGGCGGAGAGATCGGCGATGTGCGGCGCAACTTCTTCCGTGGCGATCTTCGAGCGCACGCGCTCTCGCGCCTTTCGGCCAGGATCCATGGCGTCGGCGGGCCGCCGGTGAAACGTGCGGCCCTGCTCGAGGAAGGAATCGATCGACCGCTCTCGCGTGCGCCGGCAGGCCTCGACGAGATCGAGCGCGAGAGATTTATAGGGCTTAGCGGCCATGTCGGCGGCGATCCGCTTCCAGAGATCTTCCGCCTCGATCGGCTTGGCGTCGCCGAGCGCGCGGCTACGCCTCTCGGACTCATGGACGGCCGCCTCGGAAATCATTGTCCAGGTCGTTCCCCTGGCGCGGCTTTCCGCGACATAGGCCTTGAAGGCAGTGATCCCGGCGCTGCCGCGGGGAAGCGCGTCGATATGCTCGTCCGAGGTGACGCCTTGCGCGGCGTCGATCGTCAGCGCATGGCCGAAGCCGAGCATCAGCCGCTTGGTGACGGGATCGGTCAGGCGGCGCCATTCGACCTCGCCGATCTGGCCTTTGGCGTTCTGGAGCAGGAGACCGCCGGCGGTCTTCCCAACCACTTTGACGACATGGCCGTTATAGCCGATCGGCCCCTCCTTGCCGTCGATTTTCGCCCAGGTGTAGCGATAGAGGCGCAGATGGTCGCCGGTGGCAATCGGCAGGTCGAAGGCGTGCGGCTCCTTCACGCCGCGCGGCGCGATCGCCTTATGAACAGCCTCGTCAGCGCAGATCTCGCCGCGCGCTTTGAGCCGCGTCCGGATCGCCATGCTGATCGCGGCCGCGTCCTCATTGGTAGGCGCGGAAATCGTGATCCCCCGCTTCGAGCCGGCGGCGTCGAGAATGTCGCGTCGGCTGACATAGAAATCTGCAATCTTTGCGGCGACCTGGTCGAAGTCGCCGCCGACCAGCATGGCGGTTCCGTCGTCGCGTTTCAACGCGAGCGCGGTTGCGGCCTCGGAGTCGCGGAACATGCCGGCGATCCGGCGGTCGCGCCGATCGACCTGACGGACGGCGGTGAGGAGCTCGGGTTGCGCCGATTTCGGCAGGGCGCGGCGCAGGATTTCGATCGTGTCGCCAGCTTCGATCGCCTGCGCCTGCTCGCGGTCGCCCAGCGCCTTGATGGTCATGCCGGTCTCGGCCTGCAGCTCGAGCAGCCGCAGCATCGGCCGCGGCGCGATTTGGCTGATCTCGTCGATGATGAGGATCGTGTTGCGGGTGGGCGTGAACTCGCCGGCCTCGACCGATTTGAGGAACGGCTCCAACGCCCTCGTCTGCGCGATGCCGGCGTCCTGCAGCGCGTCGGCCTGCCGCCACGCCGTCGAGACGCCGACGAGCTCGCGGCCCGAGGCGTCGAAGCGCGTGTCCGCTTTCCAGGCGGCGACGAGCGGCCGGAGCAGCGTGGATTTGCCCGCGCCGGCGACGCCGGTGAGGAGCGAGAGCGCGCCGCCCTGGCCGAGCGCGTAGATCGCGGCCTTTTGAGCGGCCCCATGTTCAGGATCGCTGTCGAAATCGAGGCCGGACGCCTCGATCGCGCGGCGAATGTCGGCGGCCGCCAGCGCGGCGGACGTGTCGAGCGCAGCCCGCGCGGCGTGGTCGCGGAGGTTTTCCTCGACGCGGATTTGCGCGGAATTGGTGACGCGCAGCACCTGTCGCGGCTCGTCCTCGGGATTCTCGCGCTTCACCCAGGCGGAGACGAAATCGACATGCTCGCCGTGAAGCTCGATCCCCTTGCGCTCGATCTGCTCGACCACGCGGTCGATATCCTTGACGCCGCCGGCGACGCCGGCGCCGATCAGTCCACGGGCGGCGTGGACGCGGAGACGGTCATGATCGATGACGGCGGCCGTGTGGAATTCTTCGGCGAGGTGTCTCGCGGCGAAGGAGTAGGCCCGCTCGATCCGCGCCTCGACCGGAAGCGCGTCGATCTTCGCGCCCTCCATGACGGTGGCGTGTTTCCAGCCCATCGCCTCCGCCTGGTCCCGCCAGATTTTGTGGTCGGTCTTCTCGCCATGCTTGGCCAGGCGAGCGACCGCCGCCGCCTCGCGGAGAATTTCGGCTTTCTTTTCCGCGGAGATGTCGTCCCAGTCGATCCCCTGTCCGGCCGCGAAGGCCTTGGCGTTGCGCAGGACCTGATGCGTGCTCTTCGAGAATGCCTCATTGGCGAATTGTGGGATGGCGAGGATTACGGCGGCCTGCTCCTTATCGTCATAGGCGACGCGAATGCCGAGCGCGCGCAGCTCGTCGGCCAGGACGGCCTGAGCGAAGGCGCCGAACTCGTGGACGCGGGCGTGGAGCCTCTGTGTGTCGAGCGATCCGATGTGACCCTCGCCGGTGACGACGAGATTGAACAGCGCATTGTGGATGTGGTCGTGAGGGTCGCCGGCGATCGGGGCTTCGAGGAGATAGGTCGCGCCCTCGCGGCCATCCTGAACGGGCAGGGTCGGACGGGCGATATAATGCTTGAAGCTCACCCAGCCGACCGCGCCGGGATCGGCGCCGTTCTCCCCCGCGCGTCCGCGCCGCGCCCAGCCGATCTCGCGCGCGACATAGCGCATCGCCGCATCATTGGCGCGATGAATGGCGTTGCGGATCGCGGCGGCCTCCGCCGGATCGGCCGCGAATTCGGCGGCAAGCGTCACGGATTTGTGGGGCGAGAAGGTGAAGTCGTAGCCGCTGATCTCGCGCTTATGGTTCGACCAGGCCTCGCCATTATCGGCGCGCTTGCCTTCGAACAGGCGGTCCAACTCCTCGTCCTTGGGCGCAAGGTGAGAATTGACGCCGAGCGCTCGGGCGACGGAAAGAGGCATGTCCGACCGCCACGCCGGTCCGGCGTCGCGACCCGTGTAATAGTTGGTGAGGCGGGAACCGGGCTCCAGCTGTTGGCCGAGCGCCTCGGCCGGCTGCGGGCCGAGCCTCGCCTCGGTGAAATACATGCGGACGAGCTTGCCGTCGGAGGCCGCCGCGAATTTGCGGAAAGTGATCATCGATCAGGCCTTCGCGAGGGAGGCGAAGCGCTTTTCCAGCGCCTCGACCGTCTGGTCCGGCAGGTTTTTCTGCATGTCGACGAGGAGGTCGACCGTTCTGCGCGAGAGGATGAGCTTCTCGCGGTTCTGCGCGATCAGATGCGCGAGCAAGTCGCTCAGCGTCGGCTCGCCGGCGTCGTCCTTCGGAGCGAGCAGGGCGACGATCTCGTCGAGACGGGCGATGGCGATGCGGATCTGCTCGTTCTGCAAGCCGACAGCTTCGACGATCTGGTGGGCTTCGTGCTCGACCCGGATGAGCCCTTCTTTCAATTCCTTGGTCATGAGTGCGCCTCCTGCATGGAGGCCGAGCGTCACCGGACTCTGCGCGAATGAAAACGGCGTAGCCGGAACGGTCGTTGGAGCGTGATCCTTGTGGAGCGCGCCGCTATGGAGCGTCGTCGCCGGGCTGGATCGCTCCCGCCGCCGCGACTGCCGATCTGAGATGGGGCGCGGCTTTGAACACGACGACACGGCGCGAGGAAATGACAGCGGCGACGCCGGTCTTGGGATTGCGGCCGGGGCGAGCGCTTTTGGATCGGATTCGAAATGTGCCGAAGCCACGGAGACTTAGGTCTTCTCCGCGGGTCAAGGCCGCGAGCATTTCCTCGAGCGCGCAATCGAGCAGGGCTCTGGCGTCGGCGCGAGAGAGACCGGAAATGCGGGCATAAATGGCGGCAGCGAGATCATCGCGTGTCACCGTGCTTCGAGAAACAACTGCGTCCAAATTCCTGTCCGGCTTATTGCCGTTCCCTCGAAATCGCCGCGCCGTCTGCGGCGGAAAAAACGAATCACAATGCGGCGGAGAGTTCTCTAAAGCCTATGTACGGACGAGGCCGGCTCCGCCTTCGCTGACTATTCGCGCTCTGTGTGGTTTTTCGTTGACGATCCGATTGATGGTCGGATCGAAGGGAGACCGCACCATAGAAGGATGCGAAACATCACAGGTTCCGGTCTACGATGGCGAGGATGCGCCACAAACGGTCGTCCGACGCGGCTTCGGGTAATACTTGTCGCCCCTTGACATCCGGCACTCACGCCGAACTCACACGACATCGTCGATCGTCAGTGATGCGCTAGTTGAAAATCCGGCGCTCAATTGCGACCAGTGGCATATTCACGGATACTCGATCAGGCCGATTGTCAAGGCCCCCGACGACCATTTCGGAAACGCATGCTGCGATTAGGTCGCGCATGCCACATAGATAGCGCGGTTGCGCCGTTCATCGTTTTACGGCAAGGATTACCTTGGTTGCTTCGGATCTCTTCGGATATCTTGAAGTGGGGAAACCAAGATTTTTTTGGGCAAGCAGGTGCTCCGCTTCGAGTGGGCGCTGGCAATTATAACGCACGCATGGCCGCACCACCTGCAGACCCATTGGCCGACTGGATCGCAACGAGCTCGCTGCCTGGCAGCGCGGGCCTCTATTTCCTCGGCACGTTCGAGCGGCGGATCACTTTCTATTCCCAGCAGGTGCGTGCATTTCGGCTGATCAGAGCCCTTCATGAACGCGGGGTTCTCAAGGAAAACGACGCAATCGCCGTCGTTGGCGCTGGCGCCGCGGGCGTCACCTGCGCATTGGCTTTAGGCCTGCTCGGCTACGACGTCAGCCTTTACGATCCTGCGGTCGAAGTCCTTCAACTTCAGAGCGCGTCACCCCGACTCCTACATCCCCACATCTACGAGTGGCCGAAGCTCGGCTCTCTGGAAAAAAGCGCGGGTCTGCCGTTCCTCGAGTGGCGGCTGGCCACCGGCAAGCCGATCGTCGAGCAACTGGCAGCGGAATTTCACAGCTACAACGCTATGCTTCCCAAACTCATCTGGAACAAAGGCACTCAGCTCCAAAAACTCGAAAAGTCCGGTACGGAATGGCGACTGACCTTCGCCGGCGGTGCCACGAGGATCGTCCAAAAGGTCTTTCTTGCGATGGGCTTTGGCGATGAACGAACCGTGGGAGCCGCTGATACCTACGACTATTGGAAGGAGAGGGGCGTCGGAACTGCTGCCGTCGAGGCCAAAGCGCCCGCGACCTATCTTGTAAGCGGGAATGGCGATGGCGCCCTGACCGATATCTTGAACCTCCTTATTGAGGGGTTCGAACACGTGCCGTTCACCGAGACATTTCTCGGCTACTTCAATCAGGATATCCTGCGAACCGCGGTTCTCAAGGCATACGAAAACCTGGAGCCAGATGCCGATCTTGAACCGGCTTTCGAGAATGAGGTGCTCACGACCTTTGCCGAAAGGCAGATCCTTGACCGCCTGGTTCCAAAGCTTCGAACCGATCGGCTTCTGACAATCAACTCAAGCGGTCCGTTATTCTCGGCGGGGAAAGCGGCTCAACTGAACCAGGCCATGGTCTTCGCTGTCCTTCACGCGGCCAAGCAGAAGGGCGTCCTCGTCCGGCGTAGCTCAGGCAAGATCACCAATGTGATCAAGCAGGCGGACGGCCTTGAGGCCGTCGGGATTACATTGGGTGGGGCTCCCCTTTCGGAGCGGTTTAACCATGTCATCCTGCGCCACGGACCAAACAAGGAAGATCGATATCACCCCGCCAAGGAACAGTTCGACGAGTACCAGAAGGTGTGTACCGAACGCTTCAAAGCTAGGCCCGACCTGCTCTTCCCGCCGACACTCGACGCCGACACCTATACCCTGTTTTTCGAACTATGGCTGAAAAACCTCGCCGATGCCGCCAGACGGGATCAGCTTGCCGGCCGATCTGCTCTCGAGGCGTCAACCATCCTGATCACTTGGGACGGCGCGACCCAGACATTGGCGCAGCGTGGCGAGGTCCTGCTTGAGGATCTGGTGAAGCAATGCGAGGCCGCGCCTGCGCCCATAGCAGTGCATCTTGAGGTGCCGCCTGACAAGCTCGAAGCTGCGGACTTGGTTCGCTTGAGCAAGGCGAGCGGAAGCAAGATTACCATTTCACTCGCCGCCAACGTTCAGGCCGCTTGGAAGCTTCTTCTTCCCAACGCGGCAGTTGCGTCGATGGTAGGCTCCCGGTATCCCTATCGGGAACTCAGCCTGACAAGTATTGCGGATCATGTCGACGCCTCATTAGTTCGACAATTGGAGCATATCCTCGTTGCATCGCAGGCGGCAGGCAAATGCGACACCTTGGGAACGATCGCCGCTAACCTGTTCAACCAGGTTATAGTCACTTGGGCGGCATGGCGGCAGACGCTCGATGCGTCGCCCGCCCTTCGTCGAGATTTTCTAGCCTGGTTGGGGAACATCGGCCCAGATAGCGCCAAGCCATGGAGCGGCGAAGTAACAGAGCTCGAGCGCATGGCGGGTGCATTGGTCCTCATCCTTGCAACCCACTTGGGTGAGCCACTTCAGCCAGCGTCAGTACCCAGGGGAAATTTGAGCTTTGATGCGAACGGACATGCATTGGGTTCCTCCGCCGAGAAGCTGGACGACGGCCGGCTGATCACTGAATGGAACCTGCCCGAACATTGGGACGTCGACGCACTTATTCTCTCTCGCAGTGCCGAGGTTGCTGTCACTGGACCTGACGATACGATTTTGAACGGCGGAGATCCGGGCATCGGCCTTGACGTCGCGCGGCGAGCCAAGCCCGCAATTGTTCGTAACGATGGACCATGGCGGACTGCGCTGAAGACTGGGCTGCCAGAGTGGAAAGCGGCAGTTCAGGAAGAATTCCAGGCTTGGCGTGAGCGGCAGAACAACGACAGGAACAGGGCACTGACATGACACCTGACGTTTTGAAGTCTCTGCTGGTCAGCGCGGCACGGCGTCTGAAGTGGCAAGCGGACGAAGTCATGGAGTTCACGTCGCCCACGTTCCGCAGCCGGCCGAAAGAACCCGAGGCAAAGCCGATCCACGGTTTGTTCGGACTGCGTTTGGGTCAGTATCCAGTTATCGTCGCCCCTATTGCGCTCGATAGCGTGGAAGGAGTCACATCCGCGCTCAAACGGCTGCATGCCCAGATGGTCGTCGCGCGCTCGTATATGTACCAGAATGAGGTGATCAATGCGCACCTGTTCCTCTGCGCGACCTGGCCTACTGCTACGGGCGACTGGGAGCGGTTGGTCGACCTCATCGAACGTGACGAGGCCGTATGTCGGAAACTTGTTTGGATCCCGAAAGAGGCCGCCATCCAAGAGTCTTTCGACGCCCTGGTGGCGAGAACATTCCTGGCGATACCCTGGGCGCAGGCTCGGGCTGTGAGCGATGCCGCTCTCGATCAAACCTACGACCTAGCGCAGCGCCTGCTTGTTAAGCACGGGCTCACTGAAGAGTTGGCGCAGAAGTGGGTTTCGCTCACGGAGCGACTGATCGACGACCCCGAGAGTCTCGTCACCGAACTTGTCGAGAGCAGGGAGGCTTCGCATGAGTGACGTTTACCTCACGCGTATCCGTCTCGAACAATATCGGAGCTTCAGACAGCTCGACATTCGCCTTCCAGACGGCCCCA
Organism: Methylosinus sp. DMC45; assembly: GCF_056313885.1. Classification (NCBI taxonomy): domain Bacteria; kingdom Pseudomonadati; phylum Pseudomonadota; class Alphaproteobacteria; order Hyphomicrobiales; family Methylocystaceae; genus Methylosinus; species Methylosinus sp. DMC45. The sequence goes on along the minus strand of NZ_JBQUZK010000051.1, from coordinate 56,311 downwards.
GCGTGCTGGTCGTCCAGGGAAGCAACGGCATTGGCAAGTCGTCGCTGTTCGACGGGCTCGAGTGGGCACTGACCGATAAGATCGACCACTTCCGCGATGCCGACGGTGTCAAGAAAGTCGGTAGCTATCTCTGCAGGTGGCGCAAAGGAGCCAGTGGTCCCTCTTCGGTGACCGTGGATTTCTCTGGAGACAAGACCATCTCGCGCATTTTGTCATCGCCGGAAGCCAAAGAGTCCGTCACTGACGGCAATATCGACAACATCACCGAATTCCTCAAAGACGAGACGTGGACTCGGAACATCTCCAGGCTGTCGAGCTATCTGTTGCTCACACACTTCTTGGGACAATCCACACTATCCCGGCTCACCAGCCGCGATCCGGGCGAGCGGTTCGACATCCTCAAAGAGGCGGCTGAAAGCAAAGAGATCGAAGACGTCGCGAACGCTCTCCACGGCAAAGGCAGCACCAAGGCCGCTCGTGCATACAATAGCCGTATGAAATCGCTCAATGACGAGGCTGCGGCCCTTCAGGTCCTCCTCAACACTGAAGCAGACTTGTGGACCGGGCTCACTGGTGTCGGCGCCATGGACGATGCGGTCGCGGGGGAGGCGGCCAGGGCAATTTCGCGTCTACTCGATGATGCGTCCGGCGCCAATGTGTCCGCTCCAGTGATCGGGTTCGATCAGGATACGATTGGGGCTCTTGATACGCGCCTCGGCGAGCAGCGGGCGCAACTGCGAGGCCTTGAGGCAAGTCTGAGCGAGGCGAAATCTGCGCTCGATGAATGGCAGAGCGCTTCGCGGCAGCTGTCGGAGCACGAAACGGCCAAAGCTATTGCTGATGGTCAAGTGGACTCTCTGGTGTCGCAGCACGGAGAGGCCATCGCATCGCTGGCGGCTGCCAGAAACGGCGAAGCTGCCGCTATCAAGGCAGCCGAGGACACAAAAGGTTCGCTGACGCTTCTTACCGGACTTCGCGATGCTCGTATCGCCGAAGCCTCCGCCCGCGGCAGGAAAGAGGCTGCCGATTTGGTGGTGACGGCGGCACAGACTGCTGTCAGCCGAGAGGCCGAGGCCGTATCTGCTTTCGACCGTCGGCTTCTCATCATCCGTCGGATTGAGGGTGACGTCCGACGGCTTGATGAGCGCGCTCAGTTGGCCCAGACGGAACACCGCAATACGCTGCTCTGGCTCGCTCATGACGCCAGGGTGTTCGAGGTCCAATCGTCGATTCAGGAGCTCCAGCTTCGCTTCCCGGCTCTCGACACTGACATTGAGGAGGCACTCGGGGCCGCTCAAGATGCGCGCACCTTGTTGGACGAACAGGACGTCGTTCTGACTGAGCTGAGAAAAACGGTGTCGGCGATGTCCAGTGCCGTTGCGAGTGTGACAGCCAATCTTCCCCCTGACGCGTGCGACTGTCCAGTTTGTGCGACGCATTTCGAGGTAGAGGGCGAGCTGCAACGACGTGCAGTGGCTGCTGCTTCAAGGCTGGCTCCGCTTGTGCTCACCCAAGAGGAGCGCGTCCGCATGGCGTCGCAACGCTTCGAAACCGCCAACAATCGCCTCGATGAGCTCAGGGCTGCCAAGCAACAGCTGATCAACCTCACCGTCGAACTAGAGGCCGAGCAAAGAGCCAGGACTGAGATCGGGATTGGTGTATTTGGCGCCGCCGTGGCTGACCGGGCCTTGGCAGAAGAACGAAAGGCACAACTCGAGACGAGATCCGAAAATATTGCCAGGTTGAGGCAGCGAAAGTGGCAGTGGCGGAATCGGTTGAACGGCGATTTCTTCGCGCCAGGCGGCGAGCAGGCCGCTGCAATTAGAAGGCGCGACCAGGCTCAGCTCCAGTTGATCGCGGCGACCCAAACTCAGTCGACAGCTGCGACCGAGCTCGAGGTGGCGGCGACTGCTGTTCGCGAGCTCGTGGAGATTCTGGGTGAGTTCCGTGATGCCGAATTAGCAGAAGCGGTCCGCAACACCGAGATCGATATGGCCGCCGCCGGCGAGAAGAGCCGGCAAGCTACGCAGACCCGGCAATCCGTCGAAGAGCAGCTGGCGTCCCTTGACATTGCTCTTCCCGCGGCGAGAACGCGACTTCAACAATCGGCCGATCAGGTGACGGTTGCCGCGGCCAGGAAAGCTCAAGCCGGGGAGACATGGCGGAAGCTTGCGTTCGCAAAGTCGGATGTTCCTGACGCGCTGTCGATCGCTTTGTTAACGACGACGATTGAACAGCTGCGAGAAAAGCTGCGCGAGGCAGAAGACCTGCTGAGGCGACTGCGCAATGGCCGAGCAGCTAAGGCGCTGGCTGACAATCATCTGGCTGCGCTTGAGCGGTTGCGGTCGGCAGTCAATGGCGCCCCCAACAGTGAGAGGCTGCAGCTTCGAAAGGAGGCGGAGGAGCGCGTGGCTGCCAATACGCGGCTGGCGCAGGCAACCCGCGAAGCCAAGGACATTGCCCAGGCCGCGAGCTCCGACATTCTCGACGAACTGGCGGACTTCAACACCAGCTACATGCAGCCTCTCGACACCCTCATGAAAGCCATTAACCGGGCAATCATGGGCGATCCGCGGGTGGGGCTTGAGTCCTATGTCAAGAACCGTCGGGTCGAGCAGAGGCCAATAAAAGAGGGTGAGGCCCTGCCTCCCGAAGTAGCATCGATAGATCCCCGGCTGGTGCATAGTGAGGGCCAGATGGCGGCCTTGTCCGTCAGTATGCTGTGTGCCGCCAGCCTGACTTATCCATGGTCTCGCTGGCGTGGGCTGGTCCTGGATGACCCGCTTCAGCACAACGACATCATTCATGCGGCAGCGTTCTCGGACTTCGTATGCAATCTTGTCGCCAGCCGTAGATATCAGGTGCTCCTCTCAACTCACGACCGGGCCCAGGCAGAATTTCTTCGGAGGAAAATGGCATCGAGAAACCTTCCATGTGCCGTTCTCAACCTGCTGGGCACTGGGCAGGACGGTGTCGAATGGACTTACCGGCCAGCGGACAACCAGGCGCCATTGACCGAGTCAGCCTGAGCAATGGCCCCTGCCGCAGCGGGCCGCGCAGTCTCCGTTTTCGCCATCTCGCGTGGGACCGAATAATTGTGCCTACCTGCTACCGTGGACCTGATGGCTTTGGAAACGTAGGTCGTGCCTCCTCTGGTGGTGTAACAGTTGGGGAGCAAGCCGCTCGCGACGCGCGCTTTTCATAGCGCCGTAGCGAGCGAGCGGCTTGCGGCGGCCACCGGCGATTCTCCGGTTAGGGTCATCGTTCATCTGTATCCCTACGCCGTGGGCCGTCTTTTCAAAATCGAGGGAATAGAGCGAAGCTGCGCAGCTAAGTCGGCTTTATGAGCGAGGCAAGCTGCACAGCATGGGTCGGATGACATTGATCACGGGCGGCGAGCGGCGGCGCCGATGGAGAAACGAAGACCGGACGCGGATATTGGCGGCGGTCGCCGAGCCGGGCGCCGTGGTCGCCGATGTGGCGCGGCGCGAGGACGTTTGCACGAGCCTCGTCTACAAATGGCGGCGCGCGGCGCAGCGGGAGGCAAGCGCCGCTGTGTGCGGATTTTCGCCGGTGATCATCGAGCCCGCGCCGCGAGTGGCGACGTCACAGGAGCAGCCGCCGCAAGAAGCCACGGCCGGCGTCGTCGAGGTCGAGCTGAAGGACGTGCGTGTGAAGATCAGCGCCACGGCGCCGTCTTCCGTGATCGTTGCGACCTTGAAGGCGCTGCGCTCATGATTCCATTGCCAGCCGGTTGCCGGGTCTGGATCGCGACCGGCCATACGGATATGCGACGCGGCATGCAGGGCCTGGCGCTTCAGGTTCAAGAGCAGTTGCAACGAGACCCTCACGCCGGCGACCTCTACATATTCCGCGGGCGCCGCGGCGATCTCGCCAAAATCCTCTGGCACGACGGGCTCGGCCTGTCTCTATACGCCAAGCGGCTCGACCGCGGAAAGTTCATCTGGCCCTCGGCGAGCGCGGGCGCGGTGTCGATTTCGGCCGCCCAGATGGCCTATATGCTCGAAGGAATTGATTGGCGAAATCCGCAATCGACATGGCGTCCAGCAAGCGCGGGATGAGCGAAAAAGCTGGGGTCGGACGCATTTTGGGGCGCCACAAATCGAAAGATTTGTGATTCACTCGCTATATGGACGCCGTCGGCAAAGCCCTGTTGGACGAAAACGCCGCGCTGAGAGCCGAACTCGCCGTCGCGCGCGCGAAGGCGTCGGAAGACATGGCGCTGATCGCCGCGCAAAAGCTTCAGATCGCCAAGCTGGAACGCCAGATATACGGGCAGAAGTCGGAGCGCTCGGCGCGTCTTCTCGAGCAATTGGCGCTCATGTTCGAAGAGCTGGAAGCGAGCGCGACGGAAGACGAGCTCGCCGCGGAACAGGCGGTCGCGAAGACGACGGCGGTCGCCGGCTTCACGCGCAAACGGCCGGAGCGCAACACCTTCCCGGAACATCTGCCGCGCGAGCGCGTCGTGATCGAGGCGCCGACGAGCTGCGCCTGCTGTGGCGGCCAGCGCCTGCGCAAGCTCGGCGAAGACATGACGCAGACATTGGAAACGACGCCGCGTCAGTGGAAAGTGATCGAGACCGTGCGGGAGAAGTTCTCCTGCCGGGACTGCGAGAAGATCACGCAGCCGCCCGCGCCATTCCATGTCGTTCCGCGCGGCTGGGCGGGGCCGAGCCTTTTGGCGATGATCGCTTTCGAGAAGTTCGGCCAGCATCAGCCGTTGAACCGTCAGGCGGAGCGTTATGCGCTCGAAGGCGCGCCGATCGCTTTGTCGACCATGGCCGATGCGATCGGCTCCATTTGCGCCGCGCTCGAGCCTCTGCGCCTTCTCATAGAAGAGCATGTTCTCTCTGCCGAGCGCCTGCATGGCGACGATACGATCGTGCCCGTGCTCGCGAAGGGCAAAACCGACACCGGCCGCTGCTGGGTCTATGTGCGCGACGATGCGCCCTTCGGCGGCGCCGGACCGCCCGCTGCGATTTTCTATTACTCGCGTGATCGCAAAGGCGAACATCCGCAGACCCATTTGGCGAACTATTCCGGCATTCTGCAAGCGGACGCCTATGACGGCTACAAAAAGCTGTATGCAGCGGAGCGCAAGCCTGGTCCGATTCTCGAAGCTGCATGTTGGGCGCACGCGCGGCGGCCGTTCTTCGTCATGGCCGACATTGATGCGAATGCGCGTCGCAAGGCGGCGGGGAAAAAGGAGATTCCACTGTCGCCGATCGCCATAGAGATCGTGCGCCGCATCGACGCGCTGTTCGAGATCGAGAGGTCGATCAACGGCAAGAGCGCGCAAGAACGCCTCGCCGTTCGCCGGGCGTCGAGCCGCCCTCTCGTCGACGCGCTGGAGAGCTATATGCGCGAACAGCTCGCCAAGCTCTCGCGCGGACACGACCTCGCCAAAGCGATGCAATATATGCTGAAGCGCTGGCCGGCCTTCACGCTGTTCCTCGACGACGGGCGCGTTTGCGTCTCGAACAATGCAGCAGAGCGTGGACTGCGCGGAATTGCTCTGGGACGAAAATCATGGCTGTTCTGCGGGTCTGATCGCGGAGGCGAGCGCGCCGCCGCCATGTATGGGCTCATCGTCACAGCGAAGATGAACGGCGTCGATCCGCAGGCCTGGCTCGCCGACGTCCTCGCGCGCATCGCCGCGCATCCGGCGCATCGGCTCGATGAATTGCTTCCGTGGAACTGGCGCCAGAAGGATAAAGCTGCGCCGGCGCTGGCGGCCTGACCATGCACGTCAACAAGGTCTCTCACGTCACGACCATCGATCGCATCGCTGAGCAGCTCGGCGAAAGCGTCGACTTCCTCCATGACGTCGCCAATGAAATGGAGCCCGAGGATGGCGTGATCTGGGTCTATGGCCTCGGCGACCTCGAGATCCTGGCCTTCACCGACTTCGGCGTCGAGAACCTCGTCGAGCTCATCAAAATCCACAAAGAGATGAAGTCGCCTCAAGAGCGCTGACGCGACGGTCCTGCGGCCCACGGCGAATGCTTACGTTCATCTCCACATCCCCCGCATCTTCGCCCGGACATCGACCCGCAGCCCACCCCCGGCGAGCCGCTCGCCCACCGCTGCTGCAGCCGGCCAGCTCACGCAGTCGAAACGCCCCAGCATTTCCGCCGGAATGAAGCGCGTGCGCGCGGCGTAGACATGCCGGTCGCCCTGCGCCGGCTGACCATGGACGAAAAATCGCTGCGGCGTCACCAGGCGCAGGCTGTCCTTCGCGCGCGTCATCGCGACGTAGAGCAGCCGGCGTTCCTCCTCTATCTCCGCCGCCGTTCCTGTCGCGAGATCGGAGGGGATGCAGCCATCGACGGCGTTCAGCACGAAGACCGACTTCCACTCCTGTCCTTTGGCGGAATGGATCGTCGAGAGGATGAGATAGTCCTCGTCGCGCAGAGGCGGGCCGGCCTCGTCGCTGGTCGCGTCCGGCGGGTCGAGCGTCAGCTCGGTGAGGAAGCGCTCGCGCGAGGGATAGCAGGCGGCGATTTGCTCGAGCTGGACGAGATCGGCGAGGCGGCTCGACGCGTCCTCGTGCAGGCGCTCGAGATGCGGCTCATACCAACGGCGCGCCGCTTCCATTTCCGCCGGCCAGCCCTCTCTCGCATGCAGCATTTGCAGCGTCGCGACGAGGCCGCGCCACTCCTCGCCGGCGCGCGGCGGCGTCGGCGCCTCGGCGAGGCTGGCGAGCGGATCCGGACGCTCGATGAGGAAGTCGAGAATCTTCTGCGCGGAGGAAGGGCCGACGCCGGGCAGGACTTGCAGAATGCGAAAGCCGGCGACGCGATCGCGCGGGTTCTGCGCGAAGCGCAGCAGGGCAAGAATATCCTTCACATGGGCGCTGTCGAGGAACTTCAACCCGCCGAACTTCACGAAGGGAATGTTGCGGCGCGCGAGCTCCAGCTCCAACATGGCGCTGTGATGCGAGGCGCGGAACAGCGCCGCCTGCTGCTTCAGCGTCATGCCGGCTTCGCGCGCCTCCAGCACGCGCTCGGCGATGAAACGCGCCTGATCGCTCTCATCGCGCACGGTGACGAGCTGCGGGCGCTCCGAGGAGCGGCGCTCTGTCCAGAGGTTCTTGGCGTAGCGCTCGGCAGCGAGCGAGATCACTGCGTTGGCCGCGGCGAGGATCGGCTCGGTCGAGCGATAATTGCGGTCGAGCGTGACGATTTCCGCCGGCGGCGTGAAGCTCTTCGGAAATTCTAGAATGTTGCGCACAGTGGCGGCGCGGAAGGAGTAGATGGATTGCGCATCGTCGCCGACGACGGTGAGCCCCTGGCCCTTCGGCTTCAAGGCGAGCAGGATGGAGGCCTGGAGGCGATTGGTGTCCTGATATTCGTCGACGAGAATGTGATCGAAGCGGCCGCCGATCTCCTCTGCGAGGGCTTCGTCCTGCATCATCTGCGCCCAATAGAGCAGGAGATCATCGTAATCGAGCACATTCTGCACCTGCTTCGCCTCGACATAGGCGGCGAATAAGCGACGCAGCTCGTCATGCCAGCGGGCGCACCAAGGGAACGCGCCGAGCAGCGCCTGCTCGAGCGGGATTTCGGCGTTCACGGCGCGGGAGTAGATCGAAAGACACGTGCCCTTGGTGGGGAAGCGGCTCTCGGTCTTGGAGAAGCCGAGCTCGTGGCGGATCAGATTCATCAGATCGGCGGAGTCTTCGCGATCATGGATGGTGAAGGCGGGATCGAGCCCGATGGCGCCGGCATATTCGCGCAGCAGCCTCGCGCCGATCGCGTGAAACGTGCCGGCCCAGGCGAGGACATCGCCGCCGCCTGTGGCGCCCAGCGCCTCGGCGCAGATGCGCTCGACCCGACGCGCCATCTCGGCGGCGGCGCGGCGGGAAAAGGTCATCAGCAACATGCGCTGCGGATCGGCGCCTCGGACGATGAGATGCGCGACCCGATGGGCGAGTGTGTTCGTCTTGCCGGAGCCGGCGCCCGCGATGATGAGCAGCGGACCGCCAGCGGAGGCCGACAGGCCGTCAGCAAGGCCGTGCTCGACGGCGCGGCGCTGTTCGGCGTTGAGCTTTTCGAGATAGACGACAGCGGTCATGGGCGAATCGGCAAGGTGAGCGGGCCAGTGGACTGAACCATAATTCTTGTTTTGTTCGCAATGGCGGCGTATCTCGAAAATCGAAGCTGGCGGCCCTTCGAACTTCCGTGAGGAGCCACGAAGCGTTCTCGTGGCCTTCAGTGCAGAGAAATATCCGCAAGCCCCTCCTCTTGACTCCCGACCTCGAAGAAGAGAACATTTAGGGAACATGACATTGAGCCCACACCCAGAGGTCGAGAAGGCGATTGCGGCACCAGCCCGCCATAGAGTCGTTGCGCGCGCAGATCGAGAAGATCGAAGGCCGAGCCCGGCGCGTCAAATCGGTCCTTCCGTTTGGAATCGCCGACATCGACGCGCGTCTTCCGGGCGGCGGTCTCTCCCTCGGAGCGCTCCATGAGATCGCCGGCGGCGGCAACGGCGCCGTTGACGGCGCGGCCGCGGCGCTGTTCGCCGCCGGGATCGCGACCCGCACCAAAGGCAAGGTTCTCTGGGTCATTACGCGATCCGACCTCTTCGCCCCGGCGCTGGCGCAGGCGGGCTTGGCGCCCGATCGCGTGATCTATGTCGAGGCCGGCAACGACAAGACCGTGCTCGCATGTGTCGAGGAAGGCTTGCGGCACGGCGGCCTCGGCGCGGTCGTCGGAGAAGTCGCGCGGCTCGACATGACGGCGTCCCGGCGTCTCCAGCTCTGCGCCGAGGGAAGCGGCTCGATCGGTCTCGCCTTGCGGCGCTGGCGCCGGCAATCCGAAGCCGTCGACTTTGGTCAGCCGACCGCGGCGGCGACCAGGTGGCGCGTCTCGGTCATGCCCTCGGCGGCTCTGCCGGTCCCCGGCGTCGGCCGCCATCGTTGGCTCCTAAAGCTGATCCGCGTCCGCGCCGGTGAAAGCGCGGATTTCGAAGTGGAGGCGTGTGATGGTTCGGGTCGTCTCGCTGTTCCTGCCGAGCTGGCCCACGGACCGGCTTCGACGGCAGGCCGGCGACGCGGCGCCGCCGGCTGAAACGCCGCTCGTCCTGATCGGACACGACGGGAGGAGGCAGGTGGTCCGGGCTGCGGACGCGGCGGCCATAGCTGCGGGCGCGCGCGTCGGAATGCCCGCCGCCAAGGCGCGGATTCTCGTGCAGGGTCTCGTCGTTCGAGATCACGATCCCGCGTCCGACGAACAGGGCCTCGACCGTCTCGCGCTATGGGCGCTCCGACGCTATGCGCCGATCGTCGCGGCCGATCCCCCGGAAGGCATCGTGATCGACTCCACCGGAGCCGATCATCTTCACGGCGGCGAGGAAGCCATGCTCGCCGGCCTGATCGACAGGCTTTCGTCATCCGGCGTGCGCGCTCGCGCGGCGATCGCCGACAGCTGGGGCGCGGCGCACGCCTTGGCTCGCTACGCCGCGCGGCCCGTGGTGATCGCGCCGCTCGGCGATGGCGGCTCCGTGCTGACGGGCCTCCCGCTCGCCGCGCTTCGCCTGCCTGCTGACATGGTCGCGGCGCTCCATCTTCTCGGCTTCGAGCGTATCGGCGATCTCCTCGCACAGCCGCGCGCGCCACTCACTCTGCGCTTCGGGCCGCAGCTCGGTCGCCGCATCGATCAGGCCCTGGGAATTCTCAGCGAGCCGATCGCGCCGATCCGGCCGGACGAGCTGATCGAGGTGAGGCGCAATTTCGCGGAGCCTATCGGCGCCGCCGAGACCATCGCTCGTCATATCGGCGAGCTGGTCGCCCAGCTCTGCGCCAGGCTGGAGGCCGAGGGGTTGGGGGCCAAGCGCCTCGATCTCATTTGTCACCGGGTCGACAATCGCCTGCAGGCGGTGCGTGTCGTCGAGCGTGAGCATGAGGTGGCTGTCGCGCAGGTCGCTCTGAAATTCGAGCACCTGGTGGCAACCGAGCCACAAAGCCTCCACCGTCTTGAGCGAGTGGCAGATGGCCAAGCAATTCATTTGATCGGCTTCGTAAAGCACCCGATCGTAGCCGGTCTTGTAGAGGTGATGGTGTCCATCCGGCGAGATCGTCAGAATATACCTGCCCACATTGCTCTTAGGGATATGGACCCAATCCTCAGCGCTTTTGTCGCCATTCTCGATGGCGATTTGCTTCGGCTTCAACGACTGGCGCGCGAAGGCGAGGAAATACAACGCAGCTTCGGTGATCGCGCGTCGCTCCAATCGATCCTCGCCCGCCTCGATCTCGATCGTCGTGATGTCGGTATCGGGGATGCGGCCGGCGGCGGCGGTCTCCGAGATGTCCAACGCTTCGCAGCATTCGGTGAGGAAGAATGGGTGCTTTCGGCTCGACGTGTAGGGAATGTTTTTGCCGAACAACGCCCTGAGAAGGTCGTCCGGATTGAGGTGGCCCTCTCGGTAGATTTTAAAGAGGCGGTCGCGCGCGTAGCCCATGGACTCTGGATCGGTCTTGTCTTCTGTTGCGGCTTTCTGGCCGACCTCGTAGCGGCCGGTCTTACGGAGTGCGGGGAGAACCTCACGAGTGACCCAGCGCTTGAACCTCTTCGCCTGCGGCTTCCGGCTGGTGAGGATCAGGCCATACAGCCCCGACTCGTTGACGATGAGCATGTTTTGCTCGCCACCGGGGGTCCGAACTGTAGTCGTCCCCTTTTCGTCCTCATCGAGACGAGAGACCGCCTTGCTCGTATCCGAGTGTTCGAGAACCTTGCAGAGGTCGTCGGCGACAAACCAGACTTCACCGTCTTTTTTTATCGGCCGAACGATGTGTTCTTCGAACTTGAACTCGATCGACAGATTCGTCGTCGGCTCCCCGGCATCGTGGTTTTGATGATCTGACATTTTCCACTCCGCATTGAAATCACGGCTGTTTTCCGAACAGCCGCTCTGCGCCTGGGGCTCCGCCCGGGCGCCGCGAGAATCAGCTTGCGGGGTGTGTGTGCGTATCTGAAGCGCCGCGCCGGCAAAAAAATCGGTGCAAGAGGCCGCTCAAAAAAATTCTTCGACCCGCGCCGCGTGCGCCTGCTTCCGCGCCGGCGGCCCCTTCGAATTCAACTTTTGCGTATTTGTCTGCGCATCAGCGCGCCTTGCGCGTGATGTTCGCCGGTTCGGCTCTCCGCGCCCCGGAGGGGCGTCCGGCACCAACGGTGCAATGGTCCATTCCCGGACTGTTTTGGTGGAGTAGCAGTGGCGTCGGGATAGCGTAGCGATGGAGTGGACGGCGTAGAGATGGCGTGAGGATGGCGTAGGGCGTTCGCCGTATGATCTCGCGCACAAGCAAGATACTAGCCGAGTGGCGCGCAAGCGCCACGCGACAAATTACCGCAGCCGATCGGAGTGAGCTTCTCGGGTCGGCGTCGCTCTCTCCCTGAGATCGCGACTTCCTATTCGCGCACGCGCGCGGCTTCTTTCGATTTGGGAGTTTGGGAAGAAATGCGAGGCACAGATGCGGGACGATATGGGCGATTTGGGTCAGCCCTATGGTGGGCATGGCGACGTCTACCGTTGGCTGAGGGAGAATTACGAATTCGTGAAGGCTTGGCGCGAGGGGCGGAAACCGTCGTGGAAGACGGTGGCGGAAAAGATGGGGGAGAAGGGGGTCGTGGGGTCGCGCGGCGCGGCTCCGACGGAGCGGTCGATCTGGAAGGTTTGGCATCGCGTTTGTCGCGACGTGGCGGCCGAACGAGAACGCGAAGCGGCCGAACAGGCGGCGCGGGACGCGCTGGCGGAGCGCCGGCGCAACTATCCATCGCGGCAACCGGCGGCGGGGCCGTCGTTGGTGGAGGCAACGGGGCGGGCGCTCGTGCCCGTGGGCGCGGCTCAGACGGCGGTGGAGACGACGGCGGCTGCGGATAAGGAGAAGGAGATCGAGGAAAAGAAGAAGGCGGCGAGGCGGAAACTGGAATGCTTGTCGGGGCTGAGGCCGATGTCAGAATTTTGAGGGGTTGACAGCTTCAGATACGCGCAGGGTCGCGCGACGCTCGTTTCGAGCGATGGGGCGGGAAGAGCCGCTCCGTCGCGATAGGCGGAAAGGGAATTGCAATGACCCTGTTGGATATGGAGACGAGCTCGCCGGGCGAGGATCGTCAGCTGGTGTTGGCGGTTCGCCATGGACGAGGGCGAACGGGCGGGAGCACGTTCGCGGATTATCTGATTCAGCGAACGCGGCGCGAAGGGCGGGAGATCATCGTCGGCGACGGCGACCGCAGGAATGCGACCTTGGCCGGGTTCTATCCGCCAGGAACGGAGGGCGGGGCGCATCAACCGCCGAGCGATCAGACGCCCGATGTGAAAGACTGGATCGGCCAGCTGGTCGGCAAGATGGTGGAGGAGCGAAGCTCGCTGATTTTCGATTTGGGCGGGGGCGATCAGGCGCTGGCGGAGTTCTGCCGGGAGCTGTCGCTTTCGGAATTCTGCGCGTCGGTCGGTGTCGCGCCGCTGTCGATTTATATGACGGGGCCGGAGATCGAGGACTTCGAGCATATCCTGACGATACATCGGTCGAAGGTGTTCGAGACGGAACGCTCGATGCTGGTGTTCAACGAGAGCCTCGTGCGGGCGGGCAAGACGCCGCAGGGCGCGTTCGACGCGATAATGGAACGGCCGGAAATCGTGGAGCTGATGGAGACGGGCACGGAAATCCTGGTCATGCCGCGGATCATTCATATCGCGGAGGTCCGCAAGGCGGGGCTCGGCTTTTACGAGGCTGTGGAGGGCAAGGCGGGTCGAGACGGGAAGCCGCTCGATCCACTGAAGCGGTTTTCGATCAAGACGTGGCTGGATCGGATGGAAGGCCAGCTGTCTTCCGGCAAGGTTCGGGAGTGGCTGCCATGACTCTGAAGGAGACAGGAAACCAGATCGAGAGCGTGGCCGAAGACGTGCGGAATTCGGCGCGGCAGGCGGAAGCGGCGGCGGCGGCGGAGGGGATCGAGCCGAATGGTCCTCTCGGCGGCTTCGTTGGCGCGTTCAAGTGGGCGCTTTTGAAGCTGGCCGATCTGGTCGAGCGGTTCGATGCGTCCTTGTCGGGAAAGATGGAGGCGCAGCAACAGCAGATCGTCGCGCTTCACGAGCTCGGCGAGACGGAGATCGAGCGATTGCGTGAGGCGACGCGCCTTGCGGCGCTGACGATCCGGCAGGCGGAAGTGGTTCAGGAGACGATCGTCACCAATGTCTGCAAGGACTTGGTGAAAAATCTGGTGAGCGAGTCGAAGCAGTGGCTGGTGCTGGCGGAGGACAATATCACCCGTCGGCGCACGCGCATTTTCGCGATGAAGATGAGCGCGGCGGCGCTGGCGCTGCTGAGTGTGAGCTTCTGGTCTGGCTATCAGATTCGCGTGTTGCAAGACGAGCCGGCGCTGCAATCGCTGGCGCGTTGCGCGAAGACGCCGATGCGGGTGGCGATACAGGGTCAGCCGACGGGCGACTGGGTGTGCAAGCTGGAGACACTGGCTCCGAGGGAGTGGCGCGATTTGCCGGACGAGCTGAAACGTCGATGGCTGACATGGTGGCCATTTTCGGGCTGAGGCCGAGCCGGCAGGTCTGACACAGACGAGGGGCGGATGCGCGGCGCGCGTCCGCCCCTCTGTTATTTCCGAACGGTCTGCTCCGCTGGCGCGGTTCAATCGCATGTGAAGGCGAGCAATGTAGCGAATCCGAAGCGCCGAGAGCGCTCGGTCATTCGGGATCGGGGGGCTGCTGTCTGGCGCGGCGATAGGAGGCCTTGCCTTTTTTCGGCGCGACGATTTTGGGGCGAACGTCGAGAGCGATCTCGGCGCCGGCGTTCGCGGCGCGTCGGCGCAGAGCGCGGGCGGCCTGGTTGATCGGGCGGGCGATGGGCCGGCGGGAGAGAGGCATAGTGGTTACTTTCGTGGTGGCGAGGCGAGCGGCGACCTACCATTCGCCATAGAGTTCGCCGTCCTCGAGGCGCCAGACGTCCCAGTCGAAGCCGGTGAACGTCCCGTCGCCGTAGAAGGCGCGGCCGGTCACTTTCAAGACGGCTCCTCCTTCGAGCGAGGCGACCTCGTCGTCGATCTCGAGGCGCACGCAATCTGAGGATGACGTCATGAGGCGCGCGACATAGGCTTTTGCGGTTTCCGCGGAGAGCTGCATCGGTCGCTCTCCTCGTCAAGTGGATTCGTCAATGAAATGCGGAAGCCGTGCGGGTCCGGCAGGCGTGCGTCAAGCGTCGAAGGCGTCGATTTCGGCCTGGGGAGATTTGCGCTCCACGGGCTCGGCGCGGTCGGCGGCTTCCACGAACTGGGCGACGAAGGTGAAGCTCGTTCCCGAATTGCCATTGAACGGCTTCCAATAGCCGCGCAGGTCGAGCGTTGCGCCGATCGCATATCCGGCGACGATCGTGTCGAATTCGTCGCGGCTCATGTGATCGGGGGCGTACCAGACGGCGCGGGCCTCGCGGCCGTTCGGCTGTTCGCCGTAGAAATGGAGGGCGCGGTCGCCGGCGACGGTGAAGCGGGCGTCGGGGTGGTCGGTGAGGGTGACGCGGAGGGCGTCGCGGGAGCGCAGGAGGCGACGGGTGTGGTCGTCTGCTATGGCGTCGGCGCGGCGGCGCTGTTCCTGCTCGCGCTGCTCGGCTGCGTTCGGACGGCGGAGCTTGCTGAAGTCGAACATGTCGTTCTCCATCGAGATCGCGAGAGAGGGAGGCGGGGACCTTTCGATCCCCGCCGCTCGGGCTCAGCCGAAGGCTCCCAATTCGGCGGCGGCGGACTTGCGTTCGACGCTTTCGGTCTCGCTGGGGGCGACGTAGGGCTTCCAATCTTCGCCGGTGATTTGGAGATAGGCCTCGACGGCTCCCTCGGCGGCGGCGAGGAGCGCGTAGGCCTGGATGGCGAGATCGGCGGCGAACTGGCGAGCGCGCTGGGCCTTGGACTCGAAGCCGGCGGGTGCGTCGCGATCCTCGTCGCGGGCTTCGTTGGCGAGCTTGGCGGTGAGGGTTCGGGCCTCGGTCAGCTTTTCGGAGTAGAAGCGTCCGGCTCCCTGGGCGGAAGCGACGAAGGTTCCGACGAGGCGCTGAAAGTGCATCTTGGTGGCGGTCTCGTTGAGCGCTTCGTCGAAGGCGGTCCAGGTCTTGCGGAGCAGCGTGTCGTGGGCCTCGCGGATCCCGGAGAAGTCGGGCACTGAGAGGGCGAAGGCTGCGGCGACGTTCGTCGCGATCGCGTCGTCGGGGCAGAGGAGGCGCGCGCTCTCGAGCGAGATCGGGGGACGAGCGGGCTTATTGCGTTTCGCAGCGGACGTTTGGGGACGCTTGGTCATGATCGTGATCCTGATTTTCTGGGCCGGGGGGTTCGCCGGCCCGATGCCGGTTTGTTCCCCTCGGTGCGGTCCCTGAAAGCCTGGCCCTGAGAGCGGGCCTGCACCCGCGTCCGGCGCCCATCGGGCGACGGCGCGGGCCGTAGCAAAGCGGAGGACGGCGAGACACCGACTTTTTTGCTTCGCGATGCAAAGATGTCCGGGGCAAAGAAAAGAGATCCGGCGCTTGCGCCGGTCAAAAAATGAACTGCCCCGGCATCGGCGGAAAAAAGTCGGGGGCCGCCGTTGCGGGGCCGGTCGGCCAGGCTTAGGGACGCAACAAAACCGAGGGGGCAAACCGACGTATCGGGCCTGCCGAGCGAAACGCCCCCAGAGCAATCATGCGATCGTCGAGACCGAGCGTGTTTCCCCGAACTCCGCGACTGCGAGACGCATCCCGCCGACCTTCGATCGACCGGAGCGCGCCGACGACTGCCGACGCGCGCGACGAACCGTCGATTGCAGCGGCCTCGCCCTCGATTCCCCGACGACCGCCCGCGGCCCATAACGCGCTCTGCAAACGGACCGCCCACGGCGCTCGACGACTCGGCCGACCCAGCACATCAGCACATCGGACGGACCGAGCGCGCACTGCCGGGAGCCAGCTTTCTCGGAGACAGCGACGAGGCTCCCACCCCGACAGCGCGCTCGCCATCGACAGCGCCGAGGTCGCGCCCGCCGTTCGAGAGACCATGGGCCAGCGCTCGACGTCGCGCCGAGCCATGCAGGGCTACGCCTGCCGCCTGCCGTGGGGCCGTCTCGCCGATCGCAGCGGCGGGATTGGCCGCCCACGGCGCCGCGAGATCACGGCGAGCGCAAATCCGACGCGCTTCCGAAGGGGCGCCCGGCCCGAACGGCGGGATCGAAAGATTCCTGCGTCACCGCGCGCCGCCTCTTTGACAGCGACACTCAGCGCGCCAGAGAGAGCGGCGAAGCCCGGTGTCGGCTGGGGAAGAGATTTCTTCTTTATGAGAGAGGCGCAGCATCTCTCGGGAACGGCATGCGGACGCAGGCGCGGAAACTGCTCCGCGCGCGGAAGCGCGCTGGGAAAAAACGTCGTCAGGCCTTTGGGGTGCAGGGATTATTCGCGGGAGGGACGGCTCACGCGAAAGCGATCGTGACCCGCAGGGCCGAGACGTCGCGTGCGACGGCTCGGTGAGCGCCGCGCGCGGCGCGAGTAGAGCGCGGTTCCGATTTATCGGAATTCGCCTATTGGTGGATAATCGGAGCGGCCGGAATGAATCTCATGAGCGCCGCCACGGCTCCGACGACAGTTCCGACCATGACGAGGGTTTGAAATCCGATCGCGCTGATGACCCACTTCAAAGTGTTGGCGTTTGTCTCGGTGATTTTTCGATCGAGGCCTTCGATTTTGAGGTCGAGGCCGGCTTTCAATTCGCCGATCTTGAGCTCGAGGCGGTGCTCGACGCCGTCGATCTTCTGATCGAGGCTGTTTTTGACATCGGCGATTTTGAGCTCGAGGCGGTGCTCGGCGGCATCGATTTTCTGATCGAGCTTGTGGCTGGCGGCTTCGACATCGCCCTTGGTCGCGGCCTGCGTGTCGATGAGCTCGGCGAGCGCGGAGACTTGGTCCACGGAGAAGCCTGAGGCCTGGAGTTTGAGGATGGCGGCAGCGCTCATGGTGTAAATCCTATCATGGACGGAGAGATAGAAGAAGAGGGCGACGAGACGAGGGCGAGGGGCGTGGACGCGAAGTCGGGGCAGGGGAAGGAGGCGCGGCGTATTTGGCCGGCATCTTGGGGACTGGGATTATCCCCAGCCGACGTGGGTGGCTCCGGATTCCTTGCTTTTTCGGACGAGGATCGAGAGCTGATGGAGCCGTCGAGAATTCGAGATTCGCACCGATTTCGCGGAGCCTATCGGCCGCGCGTCGAAATTCCGGCATGGGCTGGAAGGACGCGCGGCGAGGACTGCGAAATGGCGATCTTCTATCTCAATGTCATCACGGTGAGCCGGTCGGTCGGTCGAAACGCCGTGGTCGCGGCGGCCTATTGTTCGCGGTCACGACTGCGAGATCCTGGGCGAGAGACTGTCGCGGATTTTTCCGCGCTCGGCGACATCGAGCATTCGGAGATCTTGCTTCCCGTTGGCGCGCGCGGCGCATGGTCGGATCGCGCGACTTTATGGAACGCGGTCGAGGCGGCGGAAAAGCGCGACGACGCCCAGGTCGCGCGGGAGGTCGAGATCGCGATCCCGTCCGAACTGTCGAGAGCGGACGGGATCGCCCTCGCGCGCGAGTTCTTCGAGGAACAATTCGTCGCCCGAGGGATCATCGTGGATTTGAACATTCACCGTGCATTCGGAGCAGACGGCGTCGAACGGTCGTACGTGCAGGGGCTATTCTCGATGCGGGAAATCGGCGACGACGGCTTCGGAAAGAAGCGGACGGATTGGAAAGACGCCAAGCTCTTGTCGAAGTGGCGCGAGCGCTGGACCCTTCTGTCGAACAAATATTTGCTCGCTGCGGGCCGCACCCAATTGATCCGCGCCGGAGCGGATGCGGTTCGCGGACGCGCGCTGGAGCCGTTTTTCGAAAACGGCGCGGTCGAGCGACGCGCGGAAAATCTGGAAATCGCTTGGCGCAACGGCGAGCGGATGCTGGGCGAACCGGAGCTGGCGTTGCGGGCGTTGACGAATGCGGGCGCGACATTTTCGTACCGTGAAATGATCGAATTCGTGAGGAACAACACAGCGGGCGAAGAGCAGTATCAAACGGCGCTGGCGCGCGTGGAATGTTCGGTCGAGCTGGTCCGGCTCTCGGACGGCGAGAGCTTCAGCACACGCAGCCTCGTCGCGACCGTGCAATGTCCATCGGACGAAAGCGGAGCCGTCGCTGCGGCTTCGGGCGGCGTCGACACGACGAAGACGGGCAGGACATTGCCGGACGCGATCTCGCAATGGGAGCGCGCAGGCCTTCGGCTTCGCGGAGTGGGCTTGACATACGAAACCGCAAAGACGTTCGAGAAGAGGTCGGGCATCAAGAGCGTCGCGGTGCATGGTCTGCTGGGTCGGTGGAAAAAGAAGCAGGACCGCTTGACGTCGACGGACGTGCTGGTGGTGAACGACGCCAGAGGCTTGAGCGCGCGACAGAAGGAATGGATGTTGCGGGCGACGCGCGCGGCGCGGTCGAAGCTGGCCTTGGTCGATGGGGCGCGCGTGCTCGAAATCGACGGCGGCGCCACCGGCTTGAGCCCGGAAGAAATGGCTGTGATCAGTGGTTGACGCCAAGGCCCGCCGCCGCAGATGTTTCGAACGAAAGCGAATTTCAGCTCAACGATAAGCAATTGGAGCGAATTATTCATGAGCGCCCGAATCAAGCTGACTGATATCGATCGCCCTCGGGAGCCGTTGGAGGTCGAGGTCGTGGAATCGAACACGCAGAGCATGACGGTTGCCGTTCCGGGCACCGTAATGGAATTCGAGTTGCGGCGGTCGCGCGACGGCGCCGCTTTCGAAGGGGCGATCGGCGGCCGCTATTTCCGCTTCGATCCGAGCGCGTCCACGACGCGCGAGAGTGCGAGCGCGGCGACGAAGGGAAGCAAAGTCGCCGCGGCGTGACGTTTCCTCTTATTTTCAATGTGTTGCCGTTGCATTCCGAAGCCGCGTCTGATTTGATGAGACGATCCACAACAGGAGAGTGGCCATGCGCATCGAATTGACGCCCGGCATGACGAACGTCGTGCGCTTTCCGATCGAGCGGCGCGCAAAGCCGTCGATGGATCTCGTGCGCGATATCGCGCCGGACTCGCGAGAAATCTCATTGGTGATCGAGGCGTTCGGGTTCGACGACGACATCGATGGCATTGGCGAGGCGGCCGACCAGGAAATGGCGGATGACATTGCGCAGAAAGGGGCTCGCCTGTCGAGCTCGCAGCGACAGGCGGATCTGGACCGACTGCTGCAGCCGATCGTCGAACGCGCGGTGTCTCTGTGCGACGAGGCGCATAACGCCGCATTGGCGGCGGTGAAGGCGCAACGCAAGGTGGTCGAGGCGCAGTCGGAAGGCGGCTATTTGCTGACTCCGCTCAGCGAGCAGGCGTCGGCGCGGACCTTCTACGCCGCGCGCCTGCTGGTCGACGCGCATGTGGCGTGTCAGCGCGCTGCGGGCGCGTCGCGCGCGATCGAGATCGCGAAGCGCGGCGAGACCTGGGCGCCGTTCGACTTGAACGCGGAAGCGCATGCGTTGTGCGCCGACGAACTCGCGGCGAGGACGTCCGGCGGCTGAGGCCTTCCCGGTTTACGGCGCTCCGAAATAGGGACGAGGGGAGGCGTCGAGAGAGCCTCCCCTCCGGCCAATCGATCAGTAGGGAATGGCGTCATCCGGGCCGCGAGACGCGGTCCTTTGGCGGCGCCCGAAGGATTCTTCCCGCCCGTCCGCGTCGCGGTGCTCGCCGTCGCGATTGTCGGCGGCCTGCGCAAGGCGCGAGAAATCGTTGCAGATGAGATCGACGGTGAAGACGCGCTCGCCATCATCGCGCTCATAGCTGTTCTGGCGGACGCGGCCACGCGCATGAACGAGATCGCCCTTGCCGATATGGTTTTCGATGTACCGAATGGTCGCCGTCGAGAAGACGACGACTTCATTCCAATGCGGATCGTCGCGCCACGCTCCGCCCTCGTCTTTGTAGGAGTAGTTCGACGCGATGGTGACGTGCGTGGTGGAGCCGACCTTCTTGACCACGCCGACGCGTCCGATGATTTGAAACTCTGCTATGTTTCTCATGTCATTTCTCCGAGCGGGGCCGCAGCCCGTTGCACGGCGTTCATGAACAGCCGGAAAGGCGATCTGGAGCCTCCGGCCGGAAGGCCGGAGGTCGAGCGATAGCGCTGAGCTCCTGGAGACGCTGAATTTTGATGCGCGAGGAATGTCCGCGCTCGGGAGCCCCGCCTTTTATGGCGGGGCGGCGCGGACAGGGGAAAATTCTGCGGCTGCGTGAGCCGAAGGCGTCGACGACGGCTGTAGAACGCCGGCGTGCAAACGGGCATTGCGGCGTCTTGCTCGCTTCGAAGCGATTTCCGCTTTTCCTTTTTTCAATTTTCCATTCTTCTTTCCTCGTCGTCCGGCGCACGACGAAAGCGGCGACAGGGGCCGTGACACTGACCCATGAACACCAGCCGGGCGGCCGTCTCGCCGACCGGCCGCCCATCGACATGAACGATCGGAGCGTGTCGCGTCGGCGACCGCGACGAAATCAGCAACTGCGAATTCTGTGATTGACAGGAGATTCACATACGCACCGAGGAGCGCAATGTTGAGCGCCTTCTGAAAAAGGAGGTCTCATGTTGCGCAAACTGAATATGTCCCCTCCGGACGCCGGCGGCGAAGGGCATGGCGGAGGACGAGGACAGCTCGTCGTCTCATGTCGATTGATTGCGGTGGCTCTCGCCGCGGGCGCGGGGTGCGCGTTGTGGGGGCCGACGCCGGGGATAGCCGACCCGACCCCTGTCGTCGAACGCGGATTGCCCGCCACGGTGATTCCGACGTACCGCGAGAAAGGCGCGCCGAATTTCAGCTATCCGACCGGTGGAACGGATACGGGTGGCGGGAACGGAGGAGGAGGAAATGGCGGAGGCGGCGGCTACAATGGCGACGGCGGAATTGGCGCGGGCACGATCGCAACCGACTACAGTCAATACAATGGCCAGAGCGTCGGAAGTGGGCAATGCGTCGCGCTGGCGCAGGCGACATCCGACGTCGGCCTGACGTCGACCTGGGTTCCGGGCGAACGTGTTGAGGGCGTTAGCGACATTGCAACGGGAACTGTGATCGCGACTTTTGGCGATGACGGGACATACACGAACACGCCGGGCCAGAGCCACACGGCGATTTACCTCGGTCAGAACGATCAGGGCATACAGGTAATGGACCAATGGTTGAATCAGCCGGCCCATTACAGGACGATATATTGGACAGGGAACAATCAATATGAAGCGGGAGATAAATTTTATGTCGTATCGCACTAAGGCGCTCGCCATACTGATGCTGATGGTTCCTTCGGCTGCCTTCGCCGTCGAACCTTGCAAGAATAACCTATCGGGGATCACGATCATTTCAGGACTAGCGGACCCACCGGGGACACTTACGCCGGACACGGAATCTCTGACGCCTGACGGCTCGCTGAAGGAGCAAGGTTGGCACAATCTCAAAAAGGCGCATCAGCCACTAAAACTCGTTTGCCGATATAAGGATGGAACGCGCGAAACTTTTGTCTTCAAAAGCCCGATTGATCGATGCGTGTACACTCCTGGGCGTGTGGTGTGCAAATAGCGGGGAGCGCCAACATCGAACTCTGTATGAGGATCGGGTGCGACTCAGGCATTCGATCCTCCATTTATATTCGCACACATCGGGCTCACGGTTGCGATGCGGTCGATAGTGGTGTCGCCGCGTGCAGCTTCGGAGGCCTTCATGAATAACGAATCGGCATCAGGCATTTATCCGAGTGGAAGCTGGATTTCGAAATCCGTCGCGGCCTTCCTCGCAGGCGCTCTGTCGATAGCAGTCGGGGCTGGCGCGCTGGGCGCGGCCGTCGCCAGCATTGTCGTGTTGGTGCTGGACGGTCCGACAGCGCTCCGAGCGCGTATGGTCGATGCGCCCTTCATTCATCCTGTCTCGGGCGTCAGCGATGACTTGGCGCGTCTATTCGAAAGAACCGCGAGCGAGCCAAGCGCGATTTCGGATTCGCGAACTTTCACCTCGAATCTGTCGCGACGAGAGCGGATGGCGCCACGCTCGCCTTTTCAGACCGACGAATGAACTCAGGGGACGATTTGGCGCTCGCAAACAGCAAAAGCTGCGAGGGAATCCATTGTCGACACATTTCGGCGCTCTCTGCTTCACATGTGCGTCGAGAGCCAGAGCGCTCTGCGACGGCCTCGTTATGCTGCGACAGATCGAAGCGGAAACTTGCGACCGGCGAGCCGCGGAAGAGTCGGATATTCCGCCGCGTCTTTGCACATGCCGAGATCGTCGTGGAGGATCAATGTGCGGACGGCGATCTTGCGGATGCGCCCATCGCGAAGGGAGCGCACGAGGGCGAGATCGGAACGTCCGCTCACATAGACGTCCTCCCATTTGCCTGCGGCGGCGCTGCGACGGGAAGCGGCGACGACGCCATTCAAAAACGCGAGGACAATGCAGGGATTGCGGCGAATAGGCGCCCCGCGAAATCGATCACGCCAATAGCCGTCGTTCTGCAGATAGTAGATGGATCCGACGGCGATGACGCCGACGCCCTTCGGATTGTCGCCGCCCTGGCGGCGTTGAGCATAATATTGCCGTATCATAGCGCAGCTCCCTAGTTAGGGCATCCGGTGGGAAGGCTTCATGTCAGTCCGCCCAAGCGCCGACATGAAGAACGGAGCCGTCTTTGAAAGCGACTCGAACGCCGACGCCGCATTCGATTTCCGCTTTCGAGTGATCGATTTCGAAGGGCCAATCCTTCTGGATCAGCCTGATGGCGTATTCGACGGTCATGTCTCGGCTGTCTTCGCGGTCGAATGCGAATTGCGCCAGATGCGCGATGCTGGTGGCGCTGCCGAAAATTTCCGTGCTGACGTCGACGTGCGTCCTGGCCATGTTCATGCCTCCGGGAATCGGCCTCCGAAAAGATGGGACGGCCACGTTCATGTCGTCGCGGTGAGAGGGAAAAGACCGCGGCACTGGCCCTCGAGTTCGCGTCGTCGGGCAGTGCGCGTCGCGCATGACACTGCCGCATCAGGCGCCACCGTCTTCGAAATCCACCTCTGAAGGCGGCTGTGCTCGCGAGGCGGGAGTCTCGAGGTCGATCTCCTCGACCTCGTCGCCGTTGTCGTCGAGCAACACGCAATAAACGCGCGTCCGAACGATATTGTCGGGCTCGATTCGGGCGCTCTGGCCGTCGGGCAGAGAGACCCAGTTCGACGATTTCTCCCGCGCACGGGCATGGGCGTCGACGAGAACATTGGCGGCGTCACGGGTTGTAGGGGCGGCGACTCGGAATTCCGCGCAGTCGCTCTCCACCAGCTCTTCCACAAGTAGAATTCTGTAGGTCGGCATTAGAAGGCTCCGTAGCTCGAACATTCACAAATGCGCGGCGCTTCAGGACGAAACTTCCTCTGATGTGGGAGGAGATCTGTCGGAAGCGAGCGCGCGGATTTTGTCGATGGCGGCGTTCGCGGCGCGGCGACTGAGGTAGGACGCTTCATAGAGATCGTACGCCTCGGTTCTGGGAGCAGGACGGGGCGATCGACTGTTGGTCATGAAGTCGATGCGCCAGCTTCCATCCTGGAATTGAAAAGCGTACATGAGCGAACCTCCCGTCCTCGCGGTTCATGGCAGCGTGCAGAAGAGCGCGGCCGACGGTAAGCCGGCCGCGCCGATGCGTTGATCAGGCGAATTCCTCGGCTTGCTGATCCTCTTCCGGGTCGCCGTCCTCGTCGGTGGCGCCGATCTCCGTATCGGAGCCGTCGACGTTTTGGCCCTCGCCCTCGTCCTCCTCGGCGCGTTCGGCCGCTCGGGCGAGTTGGTTCGCGATCTCTTCTTCCGACAGAGCGAACCGCGCGGCCGGTAGCACGAATGTGGCGCCCGCGAGCTGGTCGATGAGGGCGGCGCGGGTCTCCTTGGCGCGAGGACGCGGCAGCACCGAGTGCAGCGCGGCGGCCTTTTCGAGCGCCGCTTTCGAAAGCGACGAGAGGAATTCTTCAGTCGCCATGTTCGGCAGATGCGCGTCCGCGCCGATCGCGTCGCCGATAAGGCGCGCGGCGACGCCGCTCGAATGATAGCCGGGACGGCAGGTGAGGACATGGGCGAGCATGTCGCGCGCGGCCTTCCGAACGAGGGCAGCCTCTTGGGTGATGCGGCCCTCGACGGCGAGGCGACGCGTGAGGCCTCGACGCAAGGGTGCGGAGTAGCCGCTCGCTTTCACATCGACATTCTCGGCCGAGAAGGCGACGACGAGCAGGCTGAGGAGCGTGAAATCGTCGATCTCATTCTCGGCGAGCGCTCGGGCGAGAGCGTCCGTGCGCAAATCGCCGATGATCGCGAGGCCTTTTTGCGTGATCTCGGGACGCGTGCGGGTCGGCTCGGAAGCCGTCTCCACCGCGCCGGCGCGCGCTCCGCTCTTCGCGGTCTTCTGTTCCGCCTTGGGCAGGCGGTAGGCGATTTCTTTCACAGAGCCTTCGCGGGGGTCGACGTAGAAGCCGACCGTGTCGCTCTTTCTCGATTGGCCCCAGACCCGCTCGGCTTTCGGCGGGAGCTTCCCCTGGCCATATTCGTCGATTTGCAGGAGGACGCCATTCTTCGGCAGATTGGCTTCGAGCCATGCGGTCTGCGCCGCGAAGTAGGCTTCGACCTGAGTGGTGTAGCGAGAGTCCCGGCCGTCCTGCTCGAACAGGTCGTCCTCCCAGACGATGCCGAAGGCCTGCTCCTCGTCTGGCCCGAACTTCGCGTGCTTCGCGTAGATGCGCCGCTTTTGGAGCGCGCGAGCGACATCTAGCCAAGTCACCGTGTCCTGGCCCTTCTTGGGCTTGTGCTTCTTCCATACGGAGGCCTGTTCGTCGGCTCCAACCGCGGCGATGATGCGGAGCTGACTTTCCTGCGGCATGTCGCCTTTGGCGATGTGATCGAGGATCGCCGGATGAATGTGGGCGAGGAGCCGCAATTTCTTGATGGTGCGGACCGGCAGAGCGAGAGCATCGCCGATCGCGTCTTCGGTCCAGTGGTCGGAAATGAGCGCTTCGATGGCGCGCCATTGATCGACCGGCCCCATTTGTGCTCGAGCGACGTTTTCGGAGAGGGAGCGGAGATTGTCGGCCCCGTCGTCGGCGCCGCGGACGAGGACGATGATCTCGGGGAGATCTGCCGCGATCGCGGCGCGGACGCGCCGATCACCGGCTACAACGACAAGATCATCTCCGTCCGCACGCACGACGGGCGGCTGCGTGATGCCGATCTTCTTGATGTTGGCGACGAGCTGTCGATCGGCGTGCTCGCTGGGCGCGGTGTGGCGCGGATTATTGGGATTGGGCTTGAGATTGCGAGGATCGACGTGGCGCAGTTCCATGATGATGATCTCCTGTTTGGATTTTTGAATTGCCGGTCTTCTTCTTGAAGACGAGGATCGAACGCCCCGATCGCGGGCGCCGGGGCAAGGGCGCGCGGAACGCGCGGGAGCGAAGCGACGAACTCTTGCGGCGACGGCCGCACATGGGGCAGAGGGCCTCTTTTTTTTTCGTTTTGACGGAGCTTCTTCGCCTTCCGTGTGACGTGGGAGAGATCCGGCCACTATGAAAGATCGAAGAGCGATCCTTGCCGTGGCGTCTGAGCGGCCGACCGAGCCGGCGTCGATGTCGTGATCGGCGACGGCGTCGGATCGGCGCGAGGAATCGGCTCGTATTTGGCTTTTAGACGCGCGAGCTGCTCGCGCTCATTGCGAGCGATCTCGGCGTCGCGTCTCGATCGTTCGATCGCGAGAAGATTTGCCGTCGCTATGCGTGAGTGAACGAGGATTTCGACGTCGCAAAATGTGTGTTCCGCAGCGCCATAACAGGGCCATCGAAGCGTCTGTTCGAGGAATTCGATCTTCCTTTCGGAAGTCAAAAAGAAATGCTCGAAGAACTGGGTCTTGTTATAGTGAGCAATGTTGCCAAAACTGTTCGAGAGGCGTGCGTACAGCCGGTCGGTGAAGGCGCTTTGTGGAAAGTCGTCCGCGAGGAATTTCAGCAGCGCGTTGGCGAACCACGCCTTGTCGTCGGTCGTATGGAACTTGGTCGGCGTGAAGTCCGGGGCCGTCAATTGTGGCGTTCGGAGAGATCGAGTGATTGCGGTCGGGAGCATGAATCGTCTCCTGATGAGAAAGGGAGCGCAGCGATCGGCGACGCAAACTCTCGGGGATCGCCCACGACGAGGCGTTCGGACCAAGACCATGCTGTCCGAGTCGCGTTTGGTCGTCAGACCTTCGGGATTTGATGGACGCGCCAGCGCGGCGCGTCAGGCCGCGGAGCTGGCCTCGGCTCGGCCATCGTCGTTCGCGGCGAGAGACGCATTGAGCGCGGCCAGCTCGTCGCGTTTGGCGTCGAGCTCGTCTTCGTAGGCGAAAGCCTCGTCCAAACGCCGGCGATACGCGGGCAGGCGCTCGGCGGCCTCACTCATGACGCGCTTCTGCTCGGCCAGCTCCACCTCGAAGCGGCTCAGCGCGTATTCGAGGCGGGAGATGATGCCGAGCGGCGTCAGATCGTGCGAATATTCGATGTCGAAATGCTGGCCCGCGCGCTGCATCGTCAGCTCGACTTCGGCGAGCTTCTGGCGCGCCACGGGTTTTGCCGTGACGGACAAATCGAAACCGCCCACATTGGCGATGCGCCAGTCGCCGCCTGCGCCTTCGAATTCCCTGGCTCGGATGCTTTTGAGCAGAGCGGCGCCGGCGTCCTTGCGCTCGACGAAGCGGCGGCCGTCCACTTCCATGCGGAAGGCGTCGCCGCGAGTGGGGATTCGTCTGGCGATGTCCTGCTCGATCTCGCCGATCCGCTTTCCGGCATGGCGGAGCGCGGCCTCGGTCGAGGCGATCGTGCGGCGAACGGCGTATTGGTCGTCGAAATGCGCGTCGCGCAGACGTTCGAGCCGAGCGATCTCGGCTTCGAGCCCCGCCTTCTGCATGAGCCTCGGGTCACCCGATGCAATGGCCTTCGCCATGGCGAATTGGTTCACCTGCGATCCCGCGTCCTCCAGCCGGCGGATGCTGCGGTCGCCCGACATGGCCATCTCGATGAAACGCGCCTTGCGCTCCAGCAATTGCCAGCCCGTGGCGTCGACGCTGCCCTTGGTGGCGTAGGCGAAGAGGCCGATCTCGTCGTTCTCGTTGCCCTGGCGCTCGATGCGGCCTTCGCGCTGCTCGATGTGCGAGGGGAGCCAGGGCACGTCGAGGTGGTGGAGGGCGATCAGCCGGCGCTGAGCGTTGACGCCGGTTCCCATCGTGTCGGACGATCCGATCATGACGCGGACCTTGCCGGCGTTGATATCCTGGAACAGGCGCTGCTTGGCGCTCGACTTCTTGTAATCCTGCATGAAGGCGATCTGCTCGGCGGGAACGCCGAGCGCGACGAGGCGGGACTTGATCCAGCGGTAGGCCGAGAAGCCGCGCGTCGCCTCCACATTGAGCGTGCCGAGATCGGAGAAGATCATCTGCGCGGCGCCCGGCAGGAGATAGGGGACGCCGTCGGTCCTGGTGTAGCGGCGGTCGGACGTCTCGCGCCAGATCGAATAGACGTTGTCGATTAGCGTGTTGAGCTTATTGCCATTCTCATTGGCATGGCCGGGGACGACGAAGCGCAGATCGATGGCGGCGTGGCGGCCGTCGGTGATGACGGAGAGGAGAATGTCGTCGCCCTTCTCCGGCTTGGTCTTCCGCTTCTCGATGACGGCGATGCGCTGGGCGAGGACTTTCTGGTAGTCCTTGAAGGCGGCGCTCGGCTCGGCCGTGACGATCTGGCGCTTGCCGCCTTTGATGGAGGGCAGGCGCAGATAGTGGCGCAGATCCGATTTGAGCACGACATCGGCGACCGAGCGATACATGGCCATGAGGTCGGCGACATTGACGAATTCCGAGAAGCGCGTGACCGGTTTGTAGAGGCCGGAGGGCTGAAGCTCGAGCTCGGTCCGCGTCTCGCCGAAGGTCGCGGCCCAGGCGTCGAACTCGTGAATGCCGCGTTCTTCGAGCGTCTCCGGCTGCATGAAGCGCTGCAGCGTGAACATTTCGCCGAGCGTGTTGGTGATCGGCGT
The DNA here is from genome assembly GCF_056313885.1 of Methylosinus sp. DMC45. NCBI lineage: Bacteria > Pseudomonadati > Pseudomonadota > Alphaproteobacteria > Hyphomicrobiales > Methylocystaceae > Methylosinus > Methylosinus sp. DMC45. The sequence continues at coordinate 28,176 of NZ_JBQUZK010000051.1, read as the reverse complement.
GCCCGAGGCGAGCAGCAGGGCGCGACCGGGGTTCTTCTCGTCGACGAAGCGGGATTTGACGAAGAGGTCCCAGGCGCGCTGCGATCCGTCGGGGTCGACGCCCTTCAGGCTCGTCATATTGGTGGCGAAGGAGAGCTTGCGAAACTCCTGCGCCTCGTCGACGATCAGCTGGTCGACGCCCATCTCGCCGATGGTCAGAAGATCGTCCTTGCGGCTCTGCAGGCCCTCGAGCTTGGCTTCCAAGCCTTCCTTCATCCGCTCGATGCGCTTGCGCGAGATGCGGTCGTCGCCGTCGATCTTCTCCAGCAATTCGGAATAGCTTGCGAGATGGTTCTGGATGAGCGCCTGCTCGAAGGCGGCGGGAGCCGGCACGAATTTGAAGGCGCTGTGGGTGATGATGATGCAATCCCACTGCGCCGTGGCGGCGCGGGCGAGGAAGCGCTGGCGCTTGTCCTTGGAAAAATTCGTCTCGTCGGCGACCAGAATGCGGGCGTTCGGATAGAGCAGGAGGAATTCGCGGCTGGCCTGCGCCAGGCAGTGGCCGGGGACGACCAACATCGCCTTGGCGACGAGGCCGAGCCGCTTCTGCTCCATGATGGCGGCGGCGATGGTGAAGGTCTTTCCGGCGCCGACCGAATGGGCGATATAGGTCTTGCCGGCGCTTACTATGCGCCAGATGGCGCGCTTCTGGTGATCGTAGAATTTGATCACGCTGCTGGCGCCGGGCAGCTGCAGATGGCCTCCGTCGAAATGGCGCGGGACCAGATTGTTGAACTGGTCGTTGTAGATGCGGGTGAGACGCTCGGCCCGCTCGACATTGGTCCAGACCCAGCGCTCGAAGGTGGTTTTGATCTTGGCGAGCTTCTCCTTGGCCGCCTCGGTCTCGGCGGCGTTCAGCTCCCGGCGTTCTCGGCCATCCTCCTTCCAGACGTCGTAGATTTGCGGGATCGACGAATTGAGCGCGTCGCCGAGCAGGAGGCCGGCGTTGCGGCGCGCCGTGCCCCATTCGGACGTCGCCTCGGCCCGGCCGGAGAAGGCGGAGAGCTCGACGGTCCAGGAGGCGATCTCGACCGTGTGGCGGATCGAGGCCTTCACGCCGATGATCTCGGCGATGAAGGCGATGATGACATCGGTCGGGATCCAGGGCGCGCCGAGGCGCACGGAGATATCCGAGGGTTTCAGATCCTCGGGCTGGACTTGGGAGAGGGCCTCGACATTGCGCTGATAGCGCGCGTCGCCCGCGGCGGCGGCGATGGCGGCGGCGAGCTTGGTGCGCACCGGACCGGAGAGATAGGCGTCGGCGGTCTGCCAGCTCTCGAAACCCTCGAACGTGGTCTGGGGGTCGAGGAAGACGCGATCGCCGAGCTCGGCGAGGGTCTCGTCGCGCGACCGGCCGAGCAGCTCGGCGGCGCGGTCGATGTCGACATGGCCGACGTCGTGCAGCGTGACGGCGAGAGCGTCGGCCGCGCTCTCGATCGTCGGCGTCGCCGGCGGATGCAGAACGCGCTCGGAAAAGATCGGCCCCTTCTTCGCGATACCGGTCTCGACGTCATAGTCCTCGATCGAAGCGACGAGCCAGACATCGGGGTCGTCGAGGAAGGGCTGGAGATTGGGACGGCGCTGCGTCTCGCGCGCCTCGCCGGTCTTCGGATCGGTCGTCTCGGTGATGGTGGTGAGATTGATCGCTCCGAAATTGCGCAGGAAGCTGTTGTAGGCGATGCGCAGACGCGTCTGGGCCGGCCCCCAGGGCTCATTGGCCTCTTGGGCGCGCAGGACCTCGCGGATGGCGTCGCGGACCGGGATGAGCGTGCGAATGATGCGGGCGTGCTTGGCGGGAATGCCTTCGCCTCCCTTGCCGCTACGCACCTCGATCTTGCGGGGCGCGCCGTCGATGATCTGCATCAGCGCGTCGTCGACGATGACGAAGCTGCCTTCCTTGATCGTCGCGCCCTCGGCGGCCGTGCCGATACGAAGGGCCGGGCGGTTCGGCGCGGACGCCGCCGATCGTTCGCTCGCGTGATGGATTCCGCGCGGCAGGCGCGAGACGGCGCCTTCGATCAGCTCGTCGAGGGCGGCGCGGTCTTTCCGCAGGCAGGTGTAGGTCGGGCCATAGGCGCTGCTCGTCCGTGCATGGAGCCCCATCACCATTTCGGGGTGCTCGATAAAATAGCGATTGATCGAGAGCGGCTCCTCGCCATCCTCGGCTGGGACCGCTTCGGCAAGGCCGTCCCAGAGCGCGCCGCCGGCGGCCTGGTCGGGGGCGCGCCTTTGCAGGAAGAGGATGTCGACGACGACGTCGGTTCCCGCAGTTGCGTTCATGGCTCCCTCGGGGAGCCGGATCGCGCCGACGAGATCGGCCATGCCGGCGATATGGGCGCGCGCCTTGTCGTCGACCTTGTCCATGGTCCAGCGGCTGGTGACAAAGGCGGCCAGACCGCCAGGCTTCAACCGTTCGATCGACCGCGCGATGAAATAATCATGCAGGGAGAGGTCGAGGCGCTCGGCTCCGTCGAGGCGGGCGCGCCGGTCGCTGAACGGCGGATTGCCGATGACGAGCTCGAAGCTCTCGGAGAGCCGCGCCTTGGTGAAGTCCTCGCGCCGGATCCAGGCGTTCGGAAACAGCTGCGCGGCGATGCGGGCGGTGGTGGCGTCCATCTCGACGCCGGTAAGGCTCGATTTGCCGAGAAGACCTTCGGGCGCGAGAGCGAAGAAGAGGCCCGTCCCGCATCCGGGCTCCAGGATAGCGCCGCCGGCAAAGCCCATGCGCTGGACCGCGCGCCAGATGGCGCGGATGACGAATTCCGGCGTGTAATGCGCATATTGCGTGGCGCGGGCGAGACTCGCCAACTCGTCGCGCGAGACGAGCCGCTCCAGCTCCTCGCCGAGATCCTCCCAGCCTTCGGCGAAGGTCTCGCCGGCGCGGCGGAACATCATGTCGGCGACGTCGCGCGCGCCGAAGCCGACGAAGCGGCTCAGGACGTCCTGTTCGTCGGGCGTGGCGTTGCGCTTTTCAGCCTCGATGTCGAGCGCCAGCCGGATGGCGGCGAGATTGTCGGCGGCGCGGGCCTTCCAGCCATGCGCGAGCGCGCGGTCTCCGCGCAGCACGAAATCCTGCGCGGGAATCGCCGGCGGCGCGGCGGCGACGGGCGCTTCGTCCTCTTCGGGCAGAACGGACGGGGGGCTGAAACTTCCGCCGTCGAGCGTCAAGCCGCCGGCGAGGCTGGTGGAATCGAACAGAGAAAGCGTCAGCTGATTGCTGTCCTTAGCCATGGCGAGAATTCCTTTCGGCGAGCACGAAAAAGCCCGGCGCGCGATGGGCGGCCGGGCCTGGGCAGTCGGACGAATGTGCGAAGGGGAAGGTTCGGGACGCGACGGTCGGCGGACTCACCAGGGTCCGAAGGCGGCTTCGATGGCGAAGCGCTCGCGGCGATCGATGAGGTCCAGGGCGCGGATGTGAAGGGCGGAGCCCGCACGCGCCCGCGCGACGACATGCGCCCAGGCCTCTCTGTCGTCGCGGAATCTCGGGGGGCCGTCTTGCGGATTATCGAACTTCTGCAGCTCGATATGCGGCGCGCCGTCCTTATAGCTGCCGCGATCGGATATGACCCAACCATCGCGGCGCGCGGCGTCGTGGTCGAACGCATCGATGTCGAACACCGCCGTTGCCGCGGCGTTGTGAAGTTCGGATCGCGTCGTGCTGAAATCTTTCATCGGAGTCTCCTCTCGATCTTCTTCTCGAAGACCCCGATCCCGAACCGAGGACGAATGGCTGGGGCAAAGGCGGCGCCTCGTGCGCCGGGATCGATCCGGCCCAGCGAAGCGGCCGGAGCGACCAACCCTTTGCGGCGGCCATTCGTTCGCGGTAGCGGCTTCCTTTTCTCGTTCCTCCTTTTCTTTTTTCTCCTTTTCGAGCCTATGATTCGCGTAAGCTCACGAATGGTGCCGGACGACGCGAGCCGCAGGCCTCATGTCGCGCGCGATACGATCCGAGAGCCACCTTCGACAGTCGATCCTGTCGACGACGCGCTGCTCCCCGAGATCGATCAGGCAGGCCGCGCCGCCGAACGCGTCGAAAGAGGGGAAGACGCATCCCTGACTCCACTGGAACCCCCAGAGGCCTGTCAGTCCGAACGTCCTCGCACAGCGCTGAACGAATGCGATCACTTGTTCGGGATCGCCGTCCTCGCCCGATACGATGCGAAGACATCCTCTATCGGCGTCACTGGCTTTCACCGTGAAGCAGATGCGTTCATATCTGGCGTCGAGCTCATCGGCATATTGCTCATAGAGAGCAATGGCCGGTGGGACGAATTCGGAACGACCGAGTGGAAGAATGCAGGAAAAATGCGTGTAGGAGCGGGGCATGTCGATGTCTCCTCTGGGAGGCGAGAAACGGATTGTGAAAAAGGGAAGCCGAGACCCGCAGACGTCAGCCGGGACCGGCGGCGTCGCCGAAGGCGCCGGCGGGCAGGCGCCAGCGCTCGGGAGATGTGCGTATCGCCGGCGACCAATGCTCGGACATGGCAAGCTGCACGAGATCTGGCCAAGCGAGCGCGGCCGGATAGTGTCTGCCGCGATTGGCAACGGCATGGATGGAAGCATCGCGTTTGACGGTGCAGCCGAAGCGCCGTTCGTATTCGGCGATCATCTCGAAGCGCTCCGGCGCCATCCATCTGACCGTCGCCAGCTGATCGGGCGAGGCGAAGATGCAATGCATGCAGGAGACGCGTCCAAAGCCGAGTTGATAGGCGACATGCGGAACGACGCCGTGACGCCGGAGCAGATCCCAGACTTGTCGTTCCTCCAAGCCGTGGATCGGACGCCAATGATCGACGTGGCGACGCCGGCGGGTTCCGCCGCGCGTATCGGTGCGATGCGGTTCGAACGTCAGATAGCGAGCCCTCGCTGGGCTCTCCTCGGCGCGCTCGCCGGTGACGACGAGCGTGCGCTTGCCGAGGAAGCGGGGCGAATTGCAGATCATGCTTCGCATCACGTCGATTTTCGCGACGGAACTGCACCATCGAAGCCGCAAATCGGCCGTGACCTGGGGGAAGCGCAGACGCGTGCCAGGACCGCCGCGGCCGCAGAATGTCGCGATACTTCCCTCGGGCGTTTCGAACGCCACGCAGGCGGTGGGCTCGTGATCACGCAACATCTCGCGGCGCAGGCCTCCGTCGCGCCAGGAGAAGTAAATCTGAACGCCGAACGCCGCGGCGATCGCTCGGCAGTAGCCCGCGGTGATCGGCCAATCGAACGTCGGCGGCCCGCGACCGTCGACGTCATGATGATGCAATTCGATCCGCGCGGGATCGGCTCCTTGATCAATGAGATGGATTAGACAAGCGAGCGAATCTTTGCCGCCAGAGCAAGCGACAAGAATGTGATCGTAGCTCCTGAGATCGGGAGCAATGGAGGTTTCGGGGCGAGAGCGAGCGTGCGGATGCTCGCCGCCTGCGGGGTTCGTCGATATGGCGCGTGTCATGGCGATCACGCGGCCTCGACGAGGGGCGCGTCGCTATCAGCGGCGTCCTTTTCATCCGAGTCGCTTTGGCTTTCGGCGAAGTCCGGATGAAAGGCGAGGCAATAATCCGCGGCTTTCTGCGCCGCCGCCGCAGCGCGAAAGATTTCGCGTTTGTCGGTCTTGAGTCTCTCTAGCCAAAACGCTACATAGCTCGCGTGGTTCTCTATGTCTGTCGGCAGACCGAGTTCTGTGTTGACGAGACAACTTGTAATATCCGCGATTAGTTCCTCGAGCGCGTATTTCGCGGAGCCGAATTCTCCCGTCAGATCTCGGTTCAGACGGCCTGGCGCCGCACTCCAATGGCAAAGCTCATGAATCGCGACCGACGCGAGTCCTTCCGGCGAACGGAACGCGTTTTTCGGCGGCAAATGAATGCTATCGGTAGCCGGACGGTAGAAGGCGCGATCACCGCCGATACGGATGACGGCGCCGCTGTTGCGCATGATGATGTCCGCCGCGTCGAATCGACGCCATGGCGCCTCTTCGATCGTGGGCGGCGTGAAGGCGGGAATGCCGTCTATCTGCGAACCGTTGAAAACAGTGAAGGAGCGAAGCAGCGGAATGTTGCGCGTGTGCTCCTCGCCATCCGCGGGAGCGTCGCGGTCTTCGACGCGTAGGCTCTTGTAGAAATATACGGTCGTGCCTCTCTCGCCTGCTCGAACCTGCCAGCCGCGATCCTTCGCCTGCTTGTAGCTGCAAAAGCGAGGATCGCCACTCGCGAAGGATAATTGCGACATGCCGAGCAAAAGGACGTTGATCCCGTGATAGCGACGCCCCGTGACGGCGTTGATCGGCGAGAGCGGGGCACCCGATTTTTCGGGATCCCAGGGCCGACGCCAGGGAGGCGTGCCCGCTTCGAGAGCGGCGACGATGCGGTCCGTCACTTCTTGATAGTGATCGCGGCGCGTCGGCGCGTGGGCGTTGTGCTTCTTGAAATTGCTCATTTGGTTCGTCCTTTCCATTTTGGTTTTGGAACGAACCTGCACACCCCGCATCACGGCCGCCGGGGCAAGGGCGGGCCTCGGCCCGGGCGCTCGCGCCGGACCCTTGCGGCGGTGGGCGGGCATGCGGGATGACGCCTTCAAATCTTCTCTTTTGGTGTCTTCCCTTTTGTTGCGGCCCTCACTGTCCTGCTGTGTTATCCGCTCATGTCGTCGAGCCGGCCTGGACACATGAGCGGCGACGTCGATCACGATTCGACCACGAGTCCCATGAGCATGATTTCTTCCGCGCCGTAGACGTGGCGCTTGCCGCAGTCCTCGCATTCATACCGGCGGGCGTCTGGTTCACAGCACTCTCTCACCGCGCCGCACGCGACGCAAAAGCCCTGCATCAGCTCGGACGCTTCCTCGATCTCTTCGAGGGTGAATCGCTTGGGGATGATCTTTCCGGATTTCGCATACTGGATAGCCATGGTGGATGCTCCTTGGATGAAATTGCAGAAAGGAATTGCAGAAAGGGGACGCGCGCTCGTCGCCGCCGACTGTCGTCACGATCACGCGAGTTGCTCGTCGTCGTCTTGGTCGGAATTCGACTCTCGCGAGCGCAGCGCGATGTCGTTGTCCCGCGCATAGTCCTCGACGAGGTTCCTGGCCCATCGACGGGCTTCATACAGTTCATCGCCGACGCTCTCCCATTTGTGCGAGACTCGCGCGCACGCAGCGCTGACGAGGTCGGCGAGGGACGGGTCGTCCTCGAAGGCTTCGTTGAGCTCTTCGAGGACATCGGCGTCTGAAAGGATCAAAAGCGGATGCCAACCGGCGAGCCTTTGACAATCCACGAGGATCAGCTGGGCGTCTTCTTTCGAGAGACGCCCGAGGCCGTAGAGAAGTCCTCGGCGGAGGCGCTGAAGGAGAGATCGAACGCGAAGCCGCCACAGACGAATGCGTTGGCGAAGAGTAACGGCGCCTATCCATGATCGGTCAGTCATGACAATTCTCCTGCGTCGCAGGAGCATCTCGGCTCGGCCCGTCGACCCCAGCTTCCGAGATGAGATCGCCGAGAATATCGTGCGTCGACTGTCCGGCGACGGTGTCCTTGGTGATGAGCACGGCCATGCCGCCGAAGCCGTCGGGACGCATCTTCGTGCAAGTGAAGGATGACACGACGGTCAGATAGGACAGAACGTCGACGGCGTTGATCGGCGAGAGCGGGCCACCCGATTTCTCGGGATCCCAGGGCCGACGCCAGGGAGGCGTGCCCGCTTCGAGAGCGGCGACGATGCGGTCCGTGACGTCTTGGTAATGATCGCGACGCGCGGACGCGCGTCCATTGCTCTTCATGTTGTTGCTCATGGGGTTCGTCTCCGTTTCAGGTTTCGGAACGAAATCCCACGCCCCGCATCACGGCCGCCGGGGCAAGGGCGGACTCGCCGCTCGCGGCGAGAACGGGCGCGTGCGCCTTCACCCTTGCGGCGGTGGACGCGCATGCGGGAACGGCGCTTCGCGCTTTTCGATCTTCTTTGCTTCGGCTGTCGGTGTTTTCTGGATGCGCCGATTGTCACGAGGCCGAAGACGCTCGGCGTGGCGAGGAGCAGTCCGTTCGACCTGTCCTAAGAAAAAGTCGCTGAAAGCGCTTGCGCTGGTGCCGAGGAGCGGCCAATAGTTACGAAATCTTATTCGTCATGAACTTCGAGGAAATTTCGAATGACGGCTTCCGAGGCAGAACCTTCTCGTTCGACCACGCTCGCGGCCGAGGTCGTCGCGGCCTTCGTCGCCAATAATTCCCTGCCGATCGGAGACCTGCCTTCGCTCATCCACGCAGTACGCGGAGCACTGGAAACTCTCGGCAAAGCGCTAATCGATACAACGTCGCCGGCGGTGAAACGGGAGCCGGCAGTTTCGGTCCGCAAGTCGATCACGCCCGATTTCATCATATGTCTCGAAGACGGGAAGAGCTTCAGATCGCTTCGACGCCATTTGAGGGCGCTCGGAATGAGTCCAGAGGAGTATCGGGCGAAATGGGGCCTGCCAGCGGACTATCCGATGGTGGCGCCCAATTACGCGGCGCAGCGATCGGAAATGGCGAAGACGCTCGGGCTCGGCCAGCATCGCAGAAGCGCAGCATCGAGCCCGAAGGCCGTCGCCGTCGCGCCGGTCAAGCGTGGACGCCCTGCCAAGAAAACGAAAGTGTAATCAGCGATTACTCCGCCATCGGCGACGCACGTAATGGGGGCGATAGGCTTCGCACGCCCAACGCTAAGACTCCGCCTCGACCTGAGCCCCATTAACAGATCCGACACGAGCTCTTCGCTGGAATCACACGTCCCCGATTCGCGCGAGACCGAGTCGCCGGGGGTCATTTCGAGCTGATCGAAGCGATACCGCTTCTGCTCGAGACTCCTGGTCGCCGTCGCCGATCACGCCGCGGCGCCGCAGCACTTCTCGTATTGCTTCGCGCGCCTCGCAGGAACGAGGATCGTAATGGCGCACGGCCGCGCTTCCCGGAAGACGGGCGCGCGCTTGCACGGGGCCGCCCTCCGACAATGCCTCACTGACCCGCCTCTTAGAAGCGAAGCAACAATCTTTCCCGGTGCGTCTGACGCGGCCCTCGCCAACATAATGGGCCTTCGACGCGGCTCCGACGAACGCGCGCTTTCAGCGCGAATTCAGAGATGCTCGCCGAAAAAGCCCAGGATTCTCTCGCGATATTCGGCATTGGTGCGGAAATAGATGTCCTCGTGGCCGACCCCTTCCACGGCCCAAAAGGCCTTCGGCTCTGGAGCGCGGCGAAAAGTTCCCGCGCTTCGTCGATATGGGTATTGGGGCCCTAGTCGCGGCGCTCCCACAGGAGGCCGCCGTCTATTCATCGTCGCGGCGTTTTCGTCCGGCGCGCCATTCGACGAATTCGATTCGATGTAACTCTAGCCAGGTCACGAGATCATGTAGCTCGTCCAGCTCTACGAGCAGTGCATCGAATTCCGATTGACGGACTCCGCCGCACTTTCTCGGACCGGCGGTCCGCAGGAGTTGCTGGACGATGCGGATCGTCGCAGCGTGTGCGGTGAGAGAATGTCGTTTCTTTCCGCCGGGGTCGATCATGGCCTTCGCCTCAGCCATCCGAAGGATGGTTCGCCGACATAGTTCCTTTCCCAAATATACCACGCGAAATCTGTTCGTCCTCCGCGCGCTTTCAGGCCCGCGAGAATGACAGGTCCCGGCGGCATGGAAGGGCGCGGCGTGATGATCAAAACGCGCCGCGGAAATGTTCTCTCCAGCCATCTGGAGCGGCGGTCGCCGGAGATCCAGGAGACGGGCAGGATCATCGCGACCTTGCGTCTCGCGATCTCGCGCGCGCGAATGACGAACTCCCGCGACTTTCGAAATGGCGGATTGCTACAGATGTTGTCCGGCGCCGGCCTTCCGGCTTCCTCGGATAGGAAGTCGACGGCGCGGTCACAGAACATGGATCGAGAAACCAGATCCTCGCCCCAGACGTCATCATAGCCCGCGGCTCTCGCAGCTTCGACGATGCGTCCGAGCCCGCAGGCCGGATCGCAGATCGAACCTTCGAAGTCCTCCTCTTCGAAGAAGCGATGATCGACCCAGCTTTCCTCTACGTACCAGTCCTCCGGATGCCGCACCCAGAGATGGGCGTTGAGCGCGCGATCGGGCACAGCTGGAAGGATATCTACTGGCTCGGACCGATCGTGGCGCGCCCGGGTGGACTTGCGACGCGCCGGCATGATCAGGCCGTCTCGCTCGACTAGGATCGAGGACGGCCGTAGGGTCAAGTCATTCATTAAACGTCTCCTCATACGAGGCTGGCGATGAGACCTCAGCCAGAGCATTTCGACCAACCGCAGTGACGGCAGGTCAGACAGCCGTCGTTCTTGATGAGACCCGGTTGGCTGCATTTCGGGCAGAGCGCGCCGAGGGCGCGCGCCGGCGGAGGTTCCTCGGAAGCATCCGCCACGATCGTTTCAGAGGAAGAGAGAAATCCGATGTCGATCATGTGTCGCTCGATGATCGAGCCGAAGGCGGCGACGAGGGAGGGGACATAGCGCCCTTCGCTCCAATGTCCGCCGCGCGGGTCGAACACGGCCTTCAACTCTTCCGCGACGAATGCGACGTCGCCGCCGCGTCGGAACACCGCGCTGATCATGCGCGTCAGGGCGACGACCCAGGCGTAATGTTCCATCGACTTCGAATTTAAGAAAACCTCATAGGGCCGCCGCCTCCCATCCTCTTCGATGTCGTTGATCGTCACGTAGAACGCATGCTCGCTTTCCGGCCAGCGGAGCTTGTAGGTCGCGCCGGCGAGCTTCTCCTCGCGCGGCGTGATCGCCGGATGCGGCTGCGCCGGGGGAACGGTAACCGCCGGTGTCGTGGTCGACAGGATGGAGCCGGTGATCTCGTTCGGTCGATAGGTGGTGCAGCCCTTGCAGCCGGAGCGATAAGCGTCCACGTAGATCGTTTTGAAGCCCTCGAACGAGATATCGGCTGGGCAATTCACGGTTTTGGAGATCGACGCGTCGACATGGTCCTGAATCGCGGCCTGCATGCGAATGTGATCGGCCGGCGTCAGGGTCTGCGCGGTGACGAAATATTCGGGCAGCTCCGCGTCCGCTCCGAATTTTTCGCGGTAGAGCCGCACGGCGTAGTCTTCGACCTCCTGCTCGACGAACGAATTGTCGGGTTGGCGAGTCTTGCGGAGATAGGTGAGATCGAAGATCGGCTCGATCCCCGAGGAGACATTTTCGGCGAACAGCGAAATCGTCCCCGTCGGCGCGATCGACGTGAGCAAGGCGTTGCGAATGCCATGCTCGAAGATTCCTGCTTTGATGTCGTCGTCCAGATTGCGAACCGTCTCGCCGGCCAAATAGGCGTCGCGGTCGAAGAGCGGAAAAGCGCCCTTCTCTTTGGCGAGATCGATCGACGCCATATAGGCCTGCCGACTGATCAGACGCGTCCAGTGGGCCGCCATCGCAGCGGCCTCCGGCGATCCGTAGGTAAGCCTGCACATGGCGAGCGCATCGGCGAGACCAGTGACGCCGAGACCGATGCGCCGCTTTGCAAAGGCCTCGACGCGCTGCGCCTCGAGTGCGAATTGCGAAATCTCGATCGTATTGTCGAGCATGCGCACGGCGATCGAGACGAGAGCGGTCAGCTCCTCTTCGTCGAGATGGGCATGCGCTGTGAAAGGGTCGCGCACGAGCTTGGCGAGAAGAAGCGAGCCGAGGTCACAGGGGGCGTAGGGCGGCATGGGCTGTTCACCGCAAGGATTGCTCGCCGCGATCGTCTCGCAATAATAGAGATTGTTGCGGGCGTTAATGCGGTCGATGAAAATGACGCCGGGGTCGGCATAGTCATAGTTCGCGCGCATGATCTGGTCCCAAAGGTCGCGAGCCCAGATCGTGCGAGACACCTCGCCGCCAAACACGAGTGGCCAGTCCTTGTCTGCGTCGACCGCGGCCATGAAAGCGTCGGTGACGAGGACGGAGAGATTGAAATTGCGCAGGCGAGTCTTGTCGGCCTTCGCGGCGACGAAGGCCTCTATATCGGGATGATCGCAGCGCAGAACTCCCATCATGGCGCCGCGCCGCGTGCCGGCCGACATGATCGTGCCGCACATGGAATTCCACACATCCATGAAAGACAAGGGGCCAGAGGCGTCGGCCCCTACGCCTTTGACGAGCGCGCCTTTCGGGCGGAGCGTCGAAAAGTCATAACCGATGCCGCCGCCGTGCTGCATGGTGAGCGCCGCCTCACGCAGATGCGAGAAGATGGCGTCGAGATCGTCCTCGATCGTTCCCATGACGAAGCAGTTGAAGAGGGTCACGCGGCGCGAGACCCCTGCCCCGGCGAGGATGCGGCCTCCCGGCAGGAATTTGAAATCCTCCAGAGCCGAATAGCAGGTTTCCTCCCATTGCGCGGGATCGGATTCGGCCATCGCGAGGGCGCGGGCGACGCGGCGCCAGCTGTCTTCGACGGTCAGGTCGATCGGGTCTCCAGCGGGGGTCTTCAGCCGGTATTTTTCGTGCCAAATCTGTTGCGAGATCGCGGGCAATGTCGCGCCGATCCGACGTGGTGAGGTCGGGGATATCATATTCATGATTTGCTCCTCGAAACGTAGATGCATTTCTCCGATACATTCCCCGAAGGCCGCCTCACGCCCGTCGGGGCAAGGGCGCGCGGAACGCGCGGGAGCCTCGGCGACGGCCCCTTGCGGCGATGGGCACGCAGGCGGCACAGGTGCTTTCAATGATTTTCGGTTCTCGTTCCTTGCTGCGGCGTCTGCTCACGGCCGCCGCAAATGGCTCGGGAGCTTCCGCCAATCGATCGGCTGGCGTGGTGTACCGCGACGCCGCTCTGCATCGCGCAGGCGTCCTCTGACGCAGTGCTCCTCGGGTATGTCATCGACGTATAGAGACGGCGCTCCGAAGCCGCGCCGGAAAGCGCAATAGGAAATGCTGACGCGGCGCATGCCGCGCGTCAGCGCGACGTACGCGAGCCGGCGCTCTTCATCGGCGTCACCGTAATCCGAGGGAAACACCCCCGCCTCCCAAGCGGGGAGAAACACATGCGGAAATTCGAGACCCTTCGCCTTGTGCAGTGTCATCAGGCGCACGCGGTCGGTTTCGTCCTCGCCGGGGCGGCTGGTGGCGAGCGCTGCATGGTCGAGGAGCTCGCGCGCCGTGTGGAACTCGCCGGCGAGGGAAATCAGCTCTTGCAGGTTCTCGAGCCGATCTTCCGAACTCTCGGCCTTGCTGTCGCGCAGCATGGCGCGATAGCCGGTGGCGTCGAGCAGCAGCGAGATCTGATCGGCGAGCGTGTGCGAGCGATCCTCGCCGATGCGGCGCAGCTGGTCGGCGAACTGCAACCCGGCCGCGCGGCATTTCGTCGGCAGCTCGGCGGTGTCCAGGGCGCGCAGCAGCGAGACATTTCGAAACGAGGCCTCCGCCTCGACCGTCTCCATAGCCTTAGCGCCGAAGCCGCGGCGCGGCTCATTGATGACCCGGCGGAAGGCCTCGTCCGATTGGCGATCGTCGGGCGTCGCCGCGAGACGGACGAGCGCGAGGGCATCTTTGATCTCGGCGCGCTGATAGAAGCCGACGTCGCCGACGATCACATGCGGTATGCGAGCCCGCATCAAGGCTTCTTCGAAGCCGCGCGACAGGAAAGAGGCGCGATAAAGAATGGCGATATCCTGCCAGGGCGTTCCCTCGGCGTGGCGGGCCAGGATCTCCTCGACGACGCCGGTGGCCTCGGCCTGGGCGTCGCGGTATGCGACGATCTCGATCTTGTCGCCCTGCTCCTTTCGTGTGTAGAGTGTCTTGCCGAGGCGTTTCTTGTCCCGAGCGATGACCGCATTGGCTGCGGCGAGTATGTGTCCGGTCGATCGAAAGTTCTCTTCGAGACGGACCTGCACAGCGCTCGGGAAGTCTTTGTGAAACTGGCGGATATACTCTATGTCTGAGCCTCGCCAGCCGTAAATGGCCTGATCATCGTCGCCGACGCAGAAGACACGTCCATGCTCTGCCGCGAAAGACTTCAGCCAGCTGTATTGCGCGAAATTGACGTCCTGATATTCGTCGGCGGCGAGCCAATCGAAGCGCGACGACCAGCGCGCGCGATAAGCATCATCCTTGCGCATTGCGAGGGTCGGCCAGAGTAGCAAGTCGCCGAAATCCGCGGCGTTCGCCTCGCGCAGGGCGCGCTGATAATCGGCGTAGACGCGCGCGGCGGCGCGCAGCGAATGGGGATCGATCGGTTCGCGGGAGCGATCGCTTTTGGCGATCTTGGCTTCGACCCAGGCGGCGGCGCCGGCCGGCGTGATCAGATTGTCTTTGAACTTCGCGATGCGATTGCACATGATCTTCAACGGATCGCGTGCATCGGCGTCGCCGCTCTCCTCGCCATCGAGGCCTTGCGCCTTCATGACGCGCTTGACGAAGCGGCGGCTGTCGTCGGCGTCGACGATGTCGAAATTCGGCCGAAGCTCGGCGATCTCCGGCGCGTCGCGGAGCTGACGGGCGGCCAGTCCGTGATAGGTGCCGAGCCAGGAGGGGGCCGCCAGGCCGTCGAGCGCGGCGCGGATGCGCGACGCCATTTCGGCGGCGGCCTTGTTGGTGAAGGTGACGGCGAGGATGCGCGAAGCGCGAATGCGATCGACGGCGATGCGATGCACGACGGCGGCGGTGAGCGTCGAGGTCTTTCCGGTGCCGGCGCCGGCGAGGACGAGGATCGGCCCCGTGTGAGTCGCCGCGCGCGCCTGTTCTGGCGTCAGGGTCTCGGCGATCCTGTCGAAAGCATCGGCGGATGGGCTGTGCTCCGCTGGCGGTTCGTCAAAGCAGGGCTCGAAGCGGTCCCACTCCTCCATGCCGGCGAGCGGGTCGATGTCAGAGTATCTCGACATGGCAATTTGCTCCGTTGCAGCGGACAAGCTCTCCGCGGGGATCGTCGATGGTCGTGAAAACCGTGAAAAAGTCGTCGAGGTAGAAGGAGCCGGTCTCGTCGCGCTCGCCGTCGACGATGACGCCCTCGATCGATTGCGAGCCGTCATCGGCTTCGACCTGGACGAGCGTATCGAGGCGGCGAGCGCCGGTCGGGGGATGCCGGTAGCGACGGCGCGTCGCCTCGGGCAACTGAGCGAAGGCTTCGGCCAGTTGCGCGAGCGTGTGGTCGATCGCGATTTCGTCGAGGGTGTCGGTGACGTCGATCGCGTCCTCGATCTCACCGAGCCTTTGAAGGAATAGTGCGCTGGCGAGCTTCGGCGGCCACGGTTCCCAGGGCCGCATGCCGTCCGGCGAGGGCAAGGGGTCGTGGTCGACCGGATCGAGCGTGATCTGCAGGCTCGATCTGATGTCGTGGCGGCTCCAGCCGACGATGTAATAGGCTTCATTCGCCGCCGCCTGCCGGTCTGCGCGCTTATGGAGGGCGTAGCTCTCGTCGGTCCACGGCGGCAGACCGTAGCGTCGATCGACAGCTTGTTGCAGCCGCCGATCGAGCTGTGCGAAGCCCTCACCGAGATGCGGCCGCAATGGACTGATTGGGTCGAATCCACCGACCAACGCCTCTGTGGCGTCGTGAAATAGCTCCCGCAGAGACTCGCGGGGGGTGAGCTTTCCTTCGCGTTCCCGCAGAGCCAGAACGGCGAGGCTATGCTGGGCGACGCTGAGCGGCAGATCCCAGGCCGAATACCCGCCCCAGCGATAGGTGCGCGACAGCCCGATCGCCAGATCCTCGTCGGTCCAGGCGTCCGGCTTCGGATCGAGCAGGTCGAGCCGACCGCCCGATTTGAGCAGCATCCAGGCGCGGTGCAATGTCATGGCGTGGTCCTTTCTCTTTGGGCGAGCATGTCGTTCCAGTCGCTGTCCTCGACGGGCGGCCGTAATCGCTCGAAGGCGACGCCGGCGGCTGCGGCGATCTGCTGGTGGCGGGCGGCGTAGCGGTCGCCGGCGGGATTGGCGTCGGCCGCGCTGCAAAAGCGCGAGCCCGGGATGGGCGCGAGGCGAGCGACGATCGCCTCGATCTCACAGATCGTTTTCGGACCCATGCCGCCGCCGGTCGCCGCATACAGCGTGTCGGCGCGAATGTTCTCCAAGGCGGCGACGCTGAGCGCGTCGATCGGCGCCTCGGCGAGGACGAGGCGCGTCGAGGGCTCCGGGCCGCAGAGCAGGCGGAACAGGATCTTGTCGCCGCCTCGCACCGATCCTTTGAAGTTCGGTCCGCGGATTTCGATATGGGTGACGTTTCCCCGGTCGTCGTGATGGGCGAACCAGGCGCTTCCGTATGGCCCTTCTCTCACGACGTCGGCGGCGCGAGCCGTCTCCAGGACGCTCGGGGGAAGGCGGCGCTCGTCGGTAAGATATCGCCAGACCGGCGAGCCGCGCCGCAGCCGGGGCCGCCGCGCCCATCTGACCGGTATCGCGAGAGGCGAGGCTTTCTCGCCACGCGAGCGTCTTCGCTCGATATCGGCGGCGGGAAAAATCGACCGAATTCCGGTGAAACGGCGCAGTACCTTTCGGACCTCGCCGAAATTCAGGGCGGGCTCGAGATGCTGAACGAGATCGAAGACGTCGCCCTTCGCGTCGCTCTGCGGATCCCACCAGCCGCGGCCCTCGTGATTGACGATCAGGATTTCTCCCTGTCCCCGTCGATATTTGAGGCAATGCTTCGTGCTCTCTCGGCGATCGAGCCGCCATGGAGGCGTCGAGCGCTCCAGCAGCGCGGCGCAATTGGTCTTCGCCCGCAGCTGTTCGATTTCCGGGTCATGGCTCATGGCGTTCCATCCCTTTCTCGGGTCGGGCGGAGCGGAGAGCTCGATTTCTCCTTCTCCTTTCCCAAAACGCCGTTGGCCGACCGCGAGACGGCCGGGCTGCAAGGGCGCGCGGAACGCGCGGGAGCCTCGGCGACGCACCCTTGTCGGCGCGGACGGCGCTAGCGGTAGCCATGTCCCCTCTCCCTTTGCTCCGGATTCCCATTCGTGATTCATTCGTGTGCGAATGCGAAGCGGCGGCGTGGAGGGCCGGCATGGCGGCGATGGACGAGATCGCGATTGCATTGCAGGGCCGAAATCCGGAGGCGAACCGCCATCGTTCGTGGCGCGTCGAGGCCGGGCGCGATCTGTTCGGCGCGTGGATCGTGCGCATCTCCTTCGGCCGGATCGGCTGTCGGGGGCGAACATTCGCGCGCGAATTCGCGTCGGAGGACGAGGCGCGCGCCTATGTGCGCGACGGTCTGCGCCGCCGGAAAGGCGCCGTTCGGCGCTGTGGCGTCGAGTATTGCGTCGTCGACGCATCGCCGGCGGCGCAGCCGCTCTTGACGACGGTCAGATTATCGAACGGCGCGAAGCCTTTCGAAGCGCCCGAGCCTCGCCTTGAAACCTGAACAGCCATCGCAAAGCGCGGTTTCGCGGGAAACGCTCGTCGGCTCGGTCGAGCGCATGACGTTCCACAATGAGGAGAATGGTTTCGCGGTTCTGAAGGTGAAAACGCGCGGCAAGCGCGACCTCGTGCCGGTCGTCGGCCACGCCGTCTCAATTTCGGCGGGCGAATATATTCATGCCGTCGGCGTCTGGATCAACGACCGCGCTCATGGGCTTCAATTCAAAGCCGATTTTCTGAAGACCACGCCGCCGACGTCGGCTGCGGGCATCGAGAAATATCTGGGCTCCGGCATGGTCCCGAGCGACGGGTTCCAAGCTCGCCGCGAGAATGTTCTTCGTCATCACCAGGATTCTTACCGAACGCCCGAAGCCCACTGCCCCACGTCGATGGTAGCAGAAGCCCAGGCGAGAACTCAGACATAGTGAAACGCTTGAAATTTCCTTGGGGGGTTGAATCAGAACCACCTTTGTCTAGTTGCTCGACTAAGGAGCCTCTTGGTGGAGGCGTCCAGAGGAAGCGCGGGTGCATGCGGGCGGCGGCGTCTAGCGACAGCGCAGTCGTTCGCATGCATTCGAGCAAAAACAGAATGTTCACCCATGATCAAAGTCGAATTTGAAAGGCAAGTCGCCGCCTGCCTGTTGGACGTCCTTCAGCGGCGGCTCGAGCTCATCCATCATATCGAAAATCATCGCCCGCAAAGGCTATCGCGATCGATACAGGAAGAGCGGTCAGCTCTCTGTCCGGCGATTGTTGCACTCGAACATGCGCTCAAGCGATCAGCGTGCCCGAGCACGGCGGATGCCCCCTAACGAGAAATGCTAGCAAAATTGCGCTAATAAATATTTTGATTGGTTCGTATTATCTGTTCGGTGCAACCGCCAAGAAAAAGTGTCCGAACCGCTGACTATCTTCGGAAAAAAGCAAAGGTTGTCGAGTCGCCTCACGGAGTAACGTATGTGACGCGATCTCGAGTCGGGAGAAACTCCGGGAGCAGTCGGCGCATGCGAGTGCTTGACCATCGCTCGCATGCGCTTACCGATATATGAAAGCCGCGCATGGCAAATGATCTGCGTCCCTTCGCCGCCGGACCTCACGATCTAAGGGACGCGGCAGCTGACTTTCTCCGCAGTCGTACCAAGTGCGATTGCGATCGCCCGGCGACCGTCGTCGCGATTCCTCAAACATGCGAGCCGACGCTTTTGATGAACCGCCGGAGATGGCGCGCAGTATGCGAGAAGAAGTGCCTTGGTGACGACCAAAGAGTTGTTCCTACGCTCTAGTCAGGGTGGCTTGGCAACTGTAATGAAATCTCTCCTGCCTCGGATGATCCTACGGCCGCATGCGATCTTGCCGGATGCAATAGTATTGACGAGTCCAGAGACATTTCCATCCCGGCCCCGCTATATTCGCTTTCGCTGTAAAGAATGGAGAAGTCCTCGGTGGCCAGCGAATTGGTCTGGAGCCGGTGGACGAGGCCAAAATCTTAGCGAGAAGCGTCGCGCTCGTTCTCGACTACGAGATCGATCCTTCAATTTGCGTGGCGCACCAATCAATCGTGCACAACGGCAGGGACGCGAGGATGACTCTTTGATCATTCCGTTACGATAACGATCAAATTTGCGCGAGCACGCCCGCCTCACGATCACTCAAGCGCGCGCGACCCTGTCACTGCTAAGCGCTAACGAAGCGTGTCTTAGTTAATGTCCTTTAACCGGTTTGGCGCGGCCTCGGCCGGCTTGGCACGACGTTCAAACCGTCGGTTGGATCTTCGTCGTCGGAAAACCTCGGCCTGAGAGGCGACGCGGTCTTGTTGATGGCCTTCGCACCACGCCCAGGCGATGACGATGACGGTCACGGTCCACGGCGTCTACGGTCGATCCCGGCGGCGCTTGATGCGGCCGCGGGGTCGAGCCCTTGGCGACCGGCAGTCCATGAAGGAGGGTCACTCGCTGGGAAAGACCCAAGACCCGATTCGTAGACTTCGTCCTGCTGTGCCTGCTTTTCGCCTATGATTAGAAGATTGACTACTTTTCCGCTCGGCGACATTTTCCTCGCCAATGTTTCGGCTTCATGGGCCGCCGCCACGGTCGGAACCGCACCGCGTATGACAACAGATTCGGCCTCTAGCGAGAGGCTGACGCTATAGCGATAGGAAGACATAGTCGACCTCCATCAGATCGGCGCTTCGCCGTCAGGCGGCGCTTCATCTGCAGCAGATAATTCTGTTCGATTGATGTAACAAAACCAACCTTCGATCCATAGGTCGTTCGCCTCAATCTCGACGGCACAATTGTGCGCATTCGTCTCGACAAGAAGGCGACCTTGATCTCGCTGTTGGTGGTCCTCCTCGCCGTGCGCAACGATGGGAAGAACGTTCGGCTTGCGATAAGAATATTGGCGGCCACGTGTTGGGCGGTGCTCGACAATCTCCTGAAGCGCGGCTTGCCGGCGCCGGGCTTCTCGTCCACGGCGAGCGCGTGAAGAAGGCGCTGACGGCCTTGTGGTCCATATAGCGTTCAGCGCTGCACTGCGCCCAAGCAACCCATCCTCACTCGGACGTCTAAGGATAACGCCGGCACGACGCAGGCGGTCGAAGCGAACCGCAAGGCGTTTATTCGGAAATGGCTGTTGAAGCACAATCCCGTCGCCATCCATCCTGATGGAGCCAAACGACAAGCTCCCCACCTTCACGCGCTTTTCGTCGAGCCAGTGGGAATCAATCCGCGCTTCGAGCGATTACATGAGGAGTTCAAGCGAAGGATCAGACAAAATCTCTTCAGCTTGATCTTTGCATGTCTGAATTCAGCCCATCGCGTTATTCGAGCTGTAGAGAAAACCTTCCCTCCGCAAATTGAAGGCGACGATACACTGACACGTAATCGCTCGCCATGCGCCTCGAGGTGAAGCGTGCTTCGAAGCAGCGGCGCACGCCTGCGCGATCAAGACTTAGCAGCTGCTCTAACCTAGCCAGGCCCTCATTAACGTTACGTACGAGCACGCCACTGACGCCATCGTCGATTACCTCGGCGGCCGAGCCATGCCGAAACGCCAGCACCGGCGTTCCACACGCCATTGCCTCGATCATCACCATTCCGAAAGGCTCGGGCCATTGAATTGGAAACAATAGAGCAGCTGCAGCGCCTAAAAAGCTGTTCTTGCGGCTATCATCAATCTCGCCCAAAAATTCGACGTTAGGAGTGCCGAGAAGGGGCACAATTTCACGCCGGAAATAGGCCTCCTCTGTACGGTCTACCTTTGCGGCAATTTTAAGCGGGATACCTGCTGTGGTCGCGATTTCAACAGCCTGAGCTAATCCCTTTTCCGGAGAGACACGTCCCAGGAACGCGAGATAGCTGACTCGTCGATCAGACGATAATGTAAACAGGCCCTGCGGCAAGCCATTCGGAACTGTGGCAATGAATTTCGCGCGCGGGACGGGTACACGTTGTGCGTTTGAGATCGAGACCAGGGGCATTTTTGGGAACACGTCGTAAAACTTCGCAAGGTTCGGCAGATCCTGCCGACCATGCAAAGTCGTAACAGTCCCAGCTGAGTGTTCAAATAAGGGAAATTGCATGTTTTCGACATGGAAGTGTATCACGTCGAACTGAGCCGCCATCCGGCGCACTCCTTCCAACATCAGCAAATTCGACAGCACAGGATCAGAAGAAACGTCTTGTCGGAGGGGAGCATCGCTACAACAGATCAAACGCGCCGATGTTTTCGAACCTCCGCTAGCAAAAAGCGTCACATCATGACCGAGTGAAACAAGCTCTTCCGTAAGGAACGAGACAACGCGCTCTGTACCGCCATAGCCGCTCGGCGGTACGCTTTCCGTAAGAGGCGCGATTTGAGCGATCTTCAGACGACGATTCAGCCCTTCGGGACCTGCTACCAAAGGATTCGACAACATTTCAGTTCCATCATCGCACCCAAATTCCCGAACTGTTCAACTTCCCGCTCGATCGAAAGTTCCTTTCCGAATGGTTCATATTTGCATTTTAGGTCGTGTGCCGAAGTGAAAGTAGGCAAGCTTTCGTGACGCCAACGCTTCGATCGCTATTCCACTCCGCGCTTGGCCTGAAAAAGGCGAGATCGCCATCAGCGATCTTACGTTGGATCGGCAGAGCCCGCGTCCAGACCTTGCCGGCCTGCGCCTTATTATATTCGCCGATGTCGGGATCGGCGAGCATGACATCCTCCAGTTAGCCAGCCGCTCGCCCTTTTTTCAGCGCCTGCCGAAAGGCGCTTTCAGGCCGAGAGCCGAAAGCGCTCGGCGAGCTCGTTCCAGAGACTGCCTCAGGAATAGAAGGTGTCATTGCACTTCACGGCCAGCGCATCGCCTTTTCCTACCGAGCCGCAGCGCCGTATCACTGTCGCCGACGCCGTAGACCTTGTCGAGGCAACGATCGAGAATACGGAACACTCGTCGCAATGGCGCGCTCGATCGCATCGAGGAAAAAATGGCGTCACCCCTCGTGCTCGAATCCAGCGACAATCATCGGGAGGAGCGGTGAAATCACCGAGCCCTGACCCTTTCCGTTGTCGTCACCGCTCACGATCCCATCTTCGAGGACACCCGCCTTCAACATTTCTAGATCAGGCGGTGATGCGCTCGTCGCCTATACGGTGCGCTAGGAAGCCTCACGCCATCAACAACGGCGGCGGCGGCTTTGTGTTTGAACACGTAGAACACCGTCTGGATGCATCGACCCGTGTGTCGTAGGTGCCGGTGAACGACCTCGGCTTCCTTTGCCTAGCGGATTTCCATATCCAGTCCGGCGCATGGATCACGCGAACCCGACTCTGAGCCCGCGTATCAGGGTTGCGTTCGGCGGCTTCACAGCTACTATGCCAGAGCCTCTGTGTCCGCCATCGCGCCAGCTGGGAAGCGGACCGAAAAGCCTCCGCAAGCACAATGCCGCGGCGCCGAGGCGCCTTACTGCAAAGCCAGGCCGCCGCGCGAGCGCGCGATCACGTTTTTCGAGGTCTATCTCCGGGAGCGCCACAGCAGCCTCGTGAATGGATTCGCGATGAAAAATCCAATGAAGTTGGGTTGAGGCTTGGGGTCTCACAACGGAACCAAGAAAGCTCGGAGACGTTTCAAAGTCTCATGGCTGGGGAGCTTCAGCGGCGCGGACGCAAGCGCTTGCGCGGTCAAGGAGACGGCTCATGAATGTTCTAAAGATGCTGACATTAATCGCTGCTGCGATTGGACTATCGGGCGTTTCGCAGGGCTCGCATGCGATGCCCGCCCCACGGCTCGGGACCGCGCTCGACGCGCCGGTCCAGAGCGTCGAGTACAAGCGAGTTTATAGCGCTAAATGCGTTTGTCCGAAATACTCCTACAGGAAAGGCGGTGGCTCCTACGCGGCTATTCGTGGCGTTCGTCGTGAAACATACGACAACTATTTCCGCCAACGACAGGGGGCTTCGCCAAACTACGCCAACGAACGACTACGTGGGCGCGGCAGCGTCTACTCAGAGCGCCTGCGTGGAGGCGAGGCTACCGGACGGAGCGCTTACATCGGCAATAGAAGGCAGGGCATCGACGAGCGGCGGCGCGGGGGAGCCGGGAGCCGGGAACACCGTTCAGCAACGCCAGACACCTCCCGCTCACGACTGCAGGAAAGTGGAGGCGGAATTGGAAAGGGTGGAGCTTCGCACGCCGGTGGCTCGCGCGAAGGATCAGGCGGCGGCGCTGGAGGCATAGCTGGCGGCAACCGGCGCTAAGCGACGCACTTCAGCGGGCCTTTCGACGTCAAGGGCCAAGGAACACAATCGTCGCGCGCGGGCCGCCACCGCGTGCGGCGAAGCCTTCCGCTGCAGTATGGGTGGGTGGTGCGTTGGCTTCCATCGAGAGTCAAATATCCTGAAACCCGGCGACGGAGCATGTCAGCTTATGCGCCGCCTGAATTTCTATCACAGCGCACATGCCATTGGGTTCAAAACGCAGTTCTGCCTTCCCTCCGCCGGCTTCGGCGCTGCTTTCTATCATTTTCATTCCGAACCCCGTACAGCGGGAGGGTTTCACAGGGGGACCTCCTTCTTCCCGCCAATCGAGCTGAAGGGCTGCCCCGCTGTCCGCGCCCAGCATGCGCCAGCTTAGATGCACAATCCCGTCTGGACTCGACAACGCACCGTATTTGAAGGCATTCGTCGTCAGCTCATGAAGAACCATGCGAAGCGGTCGAACGCCGGATCGTTCGACCTGGATCGAGGGACCGGGCTCGACGCGGAGCTGGCTTACATCGACGGAGCGCAACGCGTCGTCGATGATCGCCGCCAGATCAACTCCGGCCTCGCCGGATTGGGCTGCAAGATCGTCGGCGGTGAGGAAGGCATCCAAGCGACCCAAAAATGTGTCGCGGTATTCTACGGCTGATCGCCCTCTAGTCTCTGTTCGGAAGGCAATCGTATGTACAACGGTCAGCACGTTTTTTATTCGATGGCGGGCCTCGGCCAGCAAAAGGTCGTTCTCGGCATTATGCCTGCGCGTCTCTGTTATGTCCTTGAACATCACGAGCAAGATTGTGCTGCTATTGCGTTCCAGGACCAGCCGTCGCGCACTTACCAGCATGGTGCGGCGGCCTATCAACGGAAAGTCATGGCTTACCTCGAATCCGAGTACAGCCTGAGATTTCGGGATCACTTCGCCGAGGAGGCGTCGCAATTCGGGGATGTCCCACTGCCCGTTGCCCAGGCCAAAGAGAGATTTAGTCTTGGTATCATCCAGTTCGACGTCGAAAGCTTTCAAAAAAGCGGGGTTGGCCTTGATTACACATAGGCTCTCGTCAAGTAGCAGAAGCGGCTCGTCCAAACTGTCGACGATCCCCTGGGCTTGGACGTGATCCTCACACAGGAGCTGATAGAGGTTTTCCAGTGCCATACGTGGAGCCTCACTCGAACACCATAAACGTCGTAACGCCTTCAGGCTCAAGGCTACTATCTGCGTGATTTTAGCGAGCGTCGCCGGTGAAACCCGGCCACACCCCTAACCGACGTCGCAACTGGAAACAACGCTACCAGTTCACGAACAGCTCGGCGAAGTCGGACACAAACCAGCCTGATGTGAATGGTATCCCGCAGTCATTCGCCTACGGTCTGGCGGCGCGGAGTGAAACCGGCCTCACGTTGCCGGCAGAAGCTCCACCTTCATCCATCCGGCTTCGCGCGAATCAAAGGCCTCGTAGGCGTCGATAGCGTTTCGCATGGGCTCCGTCCTGGTGAGTATGTTGGCCGGATCGATCAAATTGGCGGTGACGAGATCGAGCAGGTGCGGAATATATTTGCGATGATGGCAATTGCCCGCTCTCACCGTCAAATTCTTGTTCGTCACCTGACCAATCGGAAATGATTTGTGGTCTGGCGGATAGACGCCGATGATGGACAGTGTGCCGGCTTTGGCGAGAGCGTCCACCGCCCAGAGCAACGCCTGATCGGCGCCGTCGCCGGGCGTCCAGAAATGACCATGCGGCGTGCGCAGAGACGCGGCCGCGGCGCTCAACACCGTTCCGGCCTTCGCGAGAGTGGAGGCGGCGGGGCCATGGTGGGCGTGCTCGGCGTCAACGCCGACAGCGTCGATCGCGCGATCGACGCCTATGCCGCCGGTCGCCTGCAAGATGATCTCGACCGGATCCTCGCACTCGAAATCGATCGTCTCGGCGCCTTGGCGCTGCGCCATGCGCAGGCGATCCGGATGATGATCCACAGCGAAAATCCTGCCTGCGCCTTGCAGGCGCGCGCTGGCGATCGCGAATTGTCCGACAGGACCGCATCCGAATATGGCGACGGTGCGGCCAGGCTTGATGTCGGCGAGCTCCGCGCCGAACCAGCCGGTCGGAAAAATATCGGAGATCAAAATCGCCTGGTCGTCCGCGACTTGATCCGGCACTTTGAACATGCCGACATTGGCGTAAGGGATGCGCGCTTTCTCCGCTTGCAGCCCATTCCAGGGGCCAGCGGAGCCCGGGCCGCCAAAAAATGCCGTGCCTGCCCGCTTGCCGTGCGGATTGGCCTCGTCGCATTGCGCGAAATAGCCCGCGCGGCAATAGGCGCAGGTCCCGCAGGCGATGGTCGAGCCGATGACGACGCGATCGCCGGGACGGAAATTGCGCACCTTGGACCCGACCTCCTCGACGACGCCGACGCCCTCGTGGCCCAAGATCGTCCCGGGAATCATCCCGGAGAAGCTGCCTCGCACGAAGTGAAGATCGGTGCCGCAAATGGCGGAGGCGGTGAGACGCACGATTGCATCGGTCGGCTCCACGAGCTTCGGCTCGGGAACATCGTCTATCCTAATGTCTCCGGTTCCGTGAAAGACAACCGCTTTCATGAGAAATCTCCTCTTCCTTTGCCCACAACGACTAAAGCGACCAGCGGTTCCCCTCGCGAAAGCCTGTCGCGCTCGGCCGTTGAAGCAGTTCGGACGAAGCGAGGAACCCAAAGGTCAGATTGGGCGTTCCATAGTTCGTGATGAGCAGCGAGCAGGCGGCCCCCTGAAGCGGCGGCGCTGTAGCGTGAAACGCCCCTCTCCCGTCACGTTCTGCGCCGGAGCCTCTCTGTTGCCGCGAGTGCGAATGAATGAGAATGACGCAACTCCGTGACGATTCGAGAACCCCGCTGGCCGGCTCAGCGGAGATACCGCGCCCGTGAGCGCAAGCGCACAGCTCATCCTCTGGGCCTGCGCGACACTCCTCCTCGGCTGCTCGCCGGACGCTTCGGTTCTCGATCCGCGAGGCGAGAGCGCCGTCGAAATCTCTTCGTTGTTCTGGCTCTTCGCTGGCGTCTGCGCTTTCGTATGGCTCTTGGTGACTGCGGCGCTCTTTTCTGGCCTGCGCGCGCATGCGGCGCCGGCGGCTCCCCTGCCGCTCGACGATCGCCGCGAGAAGCACGACAGGCTCATGGTCGTCATCGCCGTCGGCGCGACGACAACGATTATCGTCGGCTTGACGGTCGTCAGCTTCTTCGTCGACCGCAGGGTGGCGCGCATCGGCGGAGAGACGCCGCGACTGACGATCGAGATCACAGGCCGTCAGTGGTGGTGGGAGGCGCGATATATCGACCCCCGGCCCGACCATATTTTCGCGGTCGCCAATGAGATACACATCCCGGCGGGCGAATTCGTCGAGCTGCGACTGCGCTCCGCGGACGTTATCCACTCCCTCTGGATTCCGAGCCTCGCCGGGAAGGAAGATCTCATTCCAGGCAGAGAGAATCGTTTGCGTATCGTGGCGAATCAGCCAGGAGTATACCGAGGGCAATGCGCGGAGTTCTGCGGACGCCAGCACGCCCATATGGCCGTAACCGTCATAGCCGAGGCCCGCGAGGCATTCGACGCATGGCGGGACGGGCAGCTGAGGCCTGCGGAGCCGCCACGCGACTCGGCCGGGCTGAGAGGCGCGCAAATCTTCGCCTCCCACGCCTGCGCCGCATGTCATCAGCTGCGCGGCGCGACCGCCACCGCGACCATTGGCCCGGATCTCACTCATCTCGCGAGCCGCAGCACCATCGCCGCCGGAGCCGCGCCGATGACCCGCGGCCATCTCGCAGCATGGATCGTCGATCCGCAGGCGCTGAAGCCCGGCGCGAAGATGCCGGCTATGGGCCTTCGCTCCGCCGAGCTCGTGGACCTCCTGCGCTATCTCGAGGGATTGCGATGAGCATTGAGGAGCGAGCGCAGACGCCGCGGGGCGAGGTACTCGATCGGGAACTCGACGGCGCGCCTCTGGGCCGCCTGCTCTCGCAGAGCTGGGGCGACAGTCCGGGCCTCGTCGGCAGGCTGTCGACTGTCGATCACAAAATCATCGGCAAAAGGTATCTCCTCACAGCCATCGTCTTTCTCTGTCTCGGCGGGCTCGCCGCCGTGGCGATGCGGCTGCAATTGTCCGGCCCGGAACGGGGCCTCATCGGCCCCGACCTCTATAACCAGATCTTCACTTTGCACGGGACGACGATGATGTTCCTGTTCGGCGTGCCCATAGGCGAAGCCGCGGCCATCTATCTCGTACCCTTGATGGTCGGGACCAGAAACGTCGCTTTTCCAAGACTAAATGCCTTCGGCTATTGGATATTTCTGCTCGGCGGAATTTTCCTTTGGGCGTCCTTCTTCATGAATGTGGGACCCGACGTCGGATGGTTCGCCTATGCGCCGCTGACCGAGCTGCAATTCTCCCCGGGCAAGCGCACGGATGTCTGGGCGCAAATGATCACCTTCACGGAGGTCTCGGCGCTCGTCGTCGCGGTCGAGATCATCGTCACCACACTCAAGATGCGGGCGCCCGGAATGTCGCTGGATCGCATTCCCATCTTTGTCTGGGCGATGCTCGTGACCTCTTTTGTCGTGCTCTTCGCCATGCCCGCCATCATGCTGGCGAGCACGATGCTCATTCTCGATCGGCTGGTGGGGACGCAGTTCTTCAATCCCGGCGTCGGCGGCGACGCGCTGCTCTGGCAGCATCTCTTCTGGTTCTTCGGGCACCCCGAGGTCTATATCATATTCCTGCCTGCGACTGGGATGATTTCGATGATCGTTCCGAGCTTCGCGCGTCGCCCCATGTTCGGCTATACGCTAATCGTTCTCTCGCTGATCGCGATCGGCTTTCTGGCCTTCGGCCTGTGGGTGCACCACATGTTCGCGACGGGCCTCCCGCAACTCGGCTCGGCCTTCTTCACAGCGTCGAGCATGGCGATCGCCGTGCCGAGCGGCATTCAAATCTTCTGCTGGCTCATCACCATTCACAACGGCGGCGGCCTGCGTTTCGCGACGCCCTTTCTTTTCGTTCTCGGCTTCTTCTTGATATTCGTGCTCGGCGGCCTGACGGGC
>NZ_JBQUZK010000050.1:0-3101 GCF_056313885.1 Methylosinus sp. DMC45 | reverse complement strand
TCATCGTATCGGACTTGCACCGACTACTCCTTGCCGGTCTCCCGGCGCTCTATTTATCTACGGAGTATACTCTACAATTGATCGCCGCCGGTTCGAAGAAGGGAAGCGCCGACGCGGCAGAGGGGGCGAGTCCGTAAACGACCGAGAGTCCGAATATGCGTGAGAAGCATCTGGGTCACGCCGTCTCTTTGGCGACGATTTTGTTGAGCACGCGCGAGCAATTCGCTCGCGCGCTGCGTGACGCTGCGATGGCGAGCATCAAAGCGAGGTCGAGAGGCGCAGGTTTCGACCAGCCGGTCATTTCCCGCTACTTCCTCGAATCGCACGTCGACGACGCTCTCTATCTGATCGGCAGAGACGGGCTCGACGCGCTCGAGAGCAATGTCCGCTTCGCGGTCGACGAAATGATACGAGAGGCGTTGGAGAACGTGAGAATGCGGCGGACGGATAATTAGTCGATCGCGTTTTCGCTACGCCGGCTACGGCGTGCAACATTACGCTTGCGTCATTGGGAGCCGACGCTCCCTGACCAGAAACGGGGTTGACGTTGATCGCATTTCAAGGATTTTGTTTTGGGAGCATCTGTCGTGGAAAGACGAATAACTCTCACTGACATCGACCGCCCTGAAGAGGCGCTCGAAGTCGATATCATCGCCGCCGACGAGACGTCTTTGACGCTGTCGGTGCCGAACACATCCGTGCAATTTCGACTTTTCCGCCACAGCCGCAACGCTCCCTATCAAGGATCGTTGGGCGGCCGGAGCTTTTGCTTCGTTCCATATGCTGTCGAGTCAAAAAAGACGGTTCGAAAATAGCGAAAAGCGTCCGGCGCGTTGAACGCGCGACAAAATCGAAATCGATAACTCACAATCTTATCAGCGGAGATGGAGTCGACGCCCTCGAGAGCTGCATCCGGTTTGCGGTCGAGATCACACGAGCGGCGTTGGCAATCATGAGGTATCGCGGAGCCGCCGGCCGGTAGCGGATGTCGAAAGCCCTAGCCATCACATGGAGAGGCGTCATGATGTACGATCACAAACTTATTTTTGCTACGCCCACTCACTCTTTCGTACATGCGACTACGCCGGCGCGCGCCGAGGAGCTCTCCAAATCGACGAAAGACGTTGTTTCAGAATGCTGTTGCGGCTTGTCATTGCGCGCGCGCCTGACATCATCGTCCTCATTCGAACAAACGTGGACGCCGTCATGCCGCGCTCGAGACGAACGACTGCCGAAAAGCTTCACGTCGTCGCGACGAATGGCAGTCGTCCGATCGAAGCACAATCGAAGCGCGACCCGAGGCTCGTCGATTTGGTCCGTCTGCTCGCACGCGCGGCCGCGCGGGATTTCGTTCGATCCGAAGAGGAAAATCGAAAGCAAGGCCGTCTTCCCGAATAAGGAGGCAGCCGAATGAAAGCCGCGCTCTACGCCCGCTACTCCTCCGACAATCAGCGCGAAGCCTCGATCGAGGATCAGTTGCGGCTTTGCCGTCATTACGCAGACAAGCAAGGCTGGACGATCGTCGACAGCTACACCGATCGCGCCATCTCCGGCGCCTCCTTGTTGCGCCCCGGCATCCAGGAACTGATCCACGACGCTCTGCGCGGAAAATTCGTCGTCGTGCTGGCAGAGGCGATGGATCGCTTGAGCCGCGACCAGGAAGATATCGCTGGACTATTCAAGCGCATGGCCTTCGCCAACGTGCGCATCGTCACTCTGTCGGAGGGCGACGTGACGCATCTGCACGTCGGCCTGAAAGGCACGATGAACGCCCTATTCTTGAAGGATCTCGCCGACAAGACTCGCCGCGGTCTGCGCGGCCGGGTCGAGGAAGGCAAGTCCGGTGGTGGACTGTGCTTCGGCTACGACGTGGTCAAGCAGTTCGCTGCAAATGGCGAACCGATCCGCGGCGATAGAACGATCAATGAGGCCGAGGCAACCATCGTCCGCCGCATCTTCGCCGACTATCTCGCCGGAAAATCGTCGCGCACCATCGCCTGGGAACTGAATCAGGAAGGCTTACCAGGACCGCAACGCGCCGAATGGGGGCCCTCCACCATTCATGGCAATCCCAAGCGCGGCGTCGGTATTCTCAACAACGAACTTTATGTCGGACGCCTCGTTTGGAACCGCCTCCGCTATCTGAAGGACCCAGACACTGGGAAGCGCGTTTCGCGTCTCAATCCCGAATCCGAATGGATCGTTCAGGACGTGCCGGAGCTACGCATCGTCGACCAAGAGCTCTGGGACAAGGTAAAAGGGCGCCAGCAAATGCTCGCCTGTGAGCCCACAACATCCGTAGAGAACGCACTGAACGACCGCAGACGCCCGAAGCATCTCTTCGCCGGTCTCGTGAAGTGTGGATGCTGTGGCGGCGGCTACACGATCATATCGAAGGACCTGCTGGGCTGCGCGACAGCGCGCAACAAGGGCACCTGCGAAAATCGTTTGAACATCCGGCGCGACGCGCTGGAGGCTTCAGTGCTGAGCGGCCTGCGGACGCACCTAATGGAGCCTGGGTTGTTCAAGGAGTTCTGCGACGAATTCACCCGCGAGGTGAATAGGCTTCGGAGCGAGCGGGGGGCCGATCTGGAGGCGCGCAAACGCGAATTGGAGCGCGTGGACCGAGAGCTTGATAAAGCGATCCAGGCGATCCTCGACGGCGTGCCCGGCGCCAAGTTGAAAGATAGGATCGGAGCGCTCGAAACCCGCAAGGCCGAGTTGATCGACCTGCTTGCGAACGCCGAGGAGCCGCCGCCGCTTCTGCATCCGAACATTGCCGATATCTTTCGGCGACGTATTTCCGCGCTCCACGAGAGCCTGCAGGGCGACGACGCAAAGGTCGAGGCGGCGGAGTTGTTCCGCACGCTCGTCGATCAGGTGACGCTTGTTCCCGAGGCCGGCGGACTGGCTATCGTGCTGCGCGGCGACCTGGCGGCGATGCTGAGGTTTGCGGCGGGCAAGAAAAACCCCGCGCTCGTTTCGGAGGGCGGGGTTTTGGATGGTTTGCTATCGCAAGAATCGTTGGTTGCGGGGACAGGATTTGAACCTGTGACCTTCAGGTTATGAGCCTGACGAGCTACCGGGCTGCTCCACCCCGC
>NZ_JBQUZK010000049.1:0-154522 GCF_056313885.1 Methylosinus sp. DMC45 | reverse complement strand
ATGATCAGTCCAGCGTCGACGAGGCAGGCGAGATGCCGGCGCAGCGTCGCCGGCGCCATGCCATGGGCGCGGATCGACAGCTCCTTGTTCGAAGGAAACACGACGATGCCGCCGCCGGCCGAGCCCGCCTCTGCGGACATCGAATCGACCTCCAGCAGACTGAGCGCTGTCTCCTGGTGAAAGCTCAGCAGCGCGTGCAGCACCGATAGCGCGCGCTCGGTGACGCCGAGCGGCTCCTTGGCTTCGGTGAGCGCGCGAAACAGCCGCCATTTATGGACGACGGTTTCGGATGCGCCCGGCTTGGCGGCGAAATTCTCGGTCGCGGTCTGGCTCGCCACCATGGCGAGCGACAACGGCCGCCGCCCGAAGGGCGTCGTTGGACGTGTCTGCATGTTCCTTTGCCTCGTTCAGGCAAAAGAAATCCGCTCGCCGAAACGGCGCCGACTCTTGACAGCGATTCACGGAAGTGTGATTCTCTCAGTCGCAACACATCGAGAAGGGCTTCCGGGGCGTGATCGTTTCGGGGGCCTTTTTCTTTTGCTGGGTTCTCCTCTCGTCGACTCTCACGCGCCTTTCGATGCGCCGTCGATGGCGTCGAAAGAACGATACTCCTCGAGCAACTCGGGCAGGCGCGCGGCGAGGAATCGCGCAAATGCGCTTCCGTCCACTTTCGCCAGAGTCACTTTGACATCGCGCTCAGAGGCGCGAATTTCCGCGACCGACTGACCGGCGGAGTTCTTGATTTCTATGATCGGCCGGGCAGGGCGCTGCTCCGCCTCCACGCGCTTTGCGGCGGCGAGCGCCCGCGCAAAACGCGCGTCGCCGTCGAGCGACGAGAAGGCGGGCAGGGTGGTCGCGTCGCGCGCCCTCTTCAGCGCTGAACCTTCGCGCAGCAGCTCGGCGAATTCCTGCCAGCGGCCGCGGCCGATCCTCGGCGCTTTTCCGATCGCTCGAACGACATCATCTGGCACCGCCTTGGCGACCGAAATCAGCTTGGAGGCCTCGGCCCTGTCGATGGCCAGCGCCTGCTGAATCACAGAACGGCTTCGCCCGGCGCTCTCCAAGCGCCGGGCGAAGACCGCGCGCTCGATGAAGCTCAAATCCTCGCGCGCCGAATTTTCAACGCCCTGCGCGATGACGAGATCATCATCTCCGAGCGCGCGAATGATCGCTTTCACGGGACGGCCGAGCTGGAGCGCTGCGCGAATGCGGCGATGCCCGAAAGCCGTCTGATAGCGTCCGGCCAGCGTCGGGTTGGGGCGCAGCAAGACGGGGATTTCCTGCCCGCGGTCGGCTATCGATTGCTTCAGCGCCTCGAAAGAGGCGTCCTCCTCCTGGAGAAAGCGATCGGCGTAAGGGGAGGGGTCGATCGCGCCAGGATCGACATCGATCACCTGCTCGCCTGCGGCAATGCGGGCGCGCAGCGCCTCATTTTCTCGCTCTATGTCGGAGAAAGTCTCCTTCATCGAGCGCACGGCGCCGGCTGCCACTCGGCGCGGCTCTGGATTGTTGTCTGCAGACAACATTGGGGCAGGGGGCTGCGCGAACAGGGAGCGAATCGTATCCGTACGCTTGCTCATCGCCGCCACACCTTCTTCATGAGGCCGAGAATTTCGCGATTGACGCCATTCACAGAATCGAGCCCGCGATCGAAAGCGGCGCGCCCGACCGAACCCTTGTCGAGCTCGTAGAGCGATTGCTTGGTGAGCCCGGCATTGGCTATGGCCGTCGACTTCCAAACCGTCGCGCCCAGCACATCCTCGTCGAAAAGATTGCGCAGCAGAGCGACGATCTGCGTTTCCGGCACGTCATTGGGATCGTGCCGAGTCACGACATATCGGATAAAGTCATAATCCAGCTGGCCGCCGGCTTCCTCAATGACCGTCATGACGTCGGATGTCATGAGAAGAAATTGATTCATGGAGGCCACATCTACCATCTGCGGATGAATGGTCACGAGCATGGCGGTCGCCGCATTCAGCGCGCCCATGGTGAGATAGCCCAGCTGCGGCGGACAATCGATCACGACGATGTCGAAATCGTCGGCGACCTGGTCGATCGCGCCGCCGACACGCCGGAAAAACAGATCGCCGCCGCGCAGCGATCGCTCCGCCATCGCGCGCGGGGTGTGATGCTCGAACTCCATCAGCTCGAGGTTGCCTGGAACGAGCGACACACCGGCGAAATAGGTGGGCCGCACCACCTCCCGCATCGGGCGGCGCGCCTCGTCGTAGCGAATCGCGCCATAGAGCGTTTCGCCTTCCCCTATGTCGAACTCCGGCTGATAGCCGAACATAGCGGAGAGCGAAGCCTGGGGATCGAGGTCGATCGCCAGCACCCGATAGCCTTCGAGCGCGAGAAACTGCGCAAGATAGAGAGAGGTCGTGGTCTTGGCCGACCCGCCTTTGAAATTCGCGACGGCGATGACCTGCAATTTGTCGCCGGGGCGCCGATGCGGCAAAAAGCCGAGCGCCTCCTTCGGTCGCACGCCGGCGAGGTAGACCCGCAGCTCGCCGATCTGACTCGGCGTATAGGATCGCCGCCCGCCGCCCGACACTGCGGGAATTGGGCCGAGCCCGTCGAGCGACAATTGCCTGAGGTAACCGTCAGAGACGCCGAGAAAGCGCGCGACCTCCCCGGAGGAAAAGGAACGCAGCGTCTTTCGCGCGGCCGGCGGAAAAAGCGTCGCGCTCAGCGCCTGCATTTGCCCCGACAAGACTTTCGCATGCCGGGTCATTCGCTGCAGCGCGCTCTCCGGCTCCGAATAGGGCAGGGCGTCCAAGTTGCTCGTCACAGAAAACGGTTCCTGAGCGTTAAACGGCTAATTTCCGTCTGTGACTAGAGGCCGATTCTCGATTCTTTGCAAGTCGTATTGGGTTAACCGAGTCCTAACGGCTACCGAGCCCACACCGCATGCACGCGCTCGTCGCCCCATGCGCCAATCCGTCCGCCGGTCGAGACGCGGTTCACCGATTCGGCGCTCGGACTTCGTCGAACCGACGGCAATCGCGTCGACGTGTCGGAGCCGCCCGAACCAAACGGCGCCTTCCCAATCCTAGCCGATGCGGAGATTGCACGATTGGGCGGATAGAGGCGCCGCGCCGACGCCATCGCCGTTCGAAACATCTCGGTTCAATCGAAGCGCCTTGCATTCACCCGAACGCGAGCGCCGGGCGTAAGCGCCTCGGCTCTCGCGACGCTTGGCGTTTCCGAAGCGCACCGCACGATGACGTTCTTGAAACCCAGCGAGCACGCCCGCCTAACGACCGGGCTCTTCCCCTCGCATCAATCGAAGAACGTCTTCGGCGAAGCCGAGAAGCGCGTCTGGGGGCAGGGATAGACGTAGGCTCGCGGCATTCTCAGCCTGAGCGTCCGACGCGAGACGAACTCGAACGACTTTCCGATTTAAATCGGGCTCCTCGACAATCTCGAGGGCTTCTCCCTCCAGGATCGGCGTGTCGATCCGGCCGTTACGTGAGCGCAGCTCGCGGGCGATCTGCGCCAATTGCAAGAGCAGAACCGCAAGGCGCTGCGCCTCGTCAGTGGGGAAAATAATGTCTGCCGCAGCGTCATCGGCTTTGGCATGGAGAACAATGTCTTCGCCGTCATTAGCGACGGCTCCGCTTTCGATAGACCTGAACCCGACACGAATGGTCATGCCAATCATCCTCTCGTCGACCGCTATGCCCCACAGCCATTCTCCGGGGCCAGGAGGCCGACCGGAATCGACAGCGCTCAAAAGCCCGACCGACGAGATCTATCCGCTTCAGCGCTTTCGACATGAGGGGGGAGGGGGACATCGGTCGTCCCGGCGGGATTATGAACGCCAGCGCATCGACGCCAAGGTCATCGGCGTCGTCCCGACACTCGTCCTTCTCATTTCCGCGGTCGTGTTCTGGCGATGGAATGCCCATCGCTCTACGGCATATTCCTAGTGATGTTATATATTAATGTCAAAGCAGGCGCGCATTCCGCGGCTCGCGCATGAATGAGGCTCTGCCCCCATTGGCGCTTATTGCGACGCGTTTCACGCCGCCCGAACGAACTCGGCGACAGACGCGAAACGCCTCACACGAGATAATAGACGGCCTGAGCCTCGCGCTCATGGGGCGCGGACGCCAGAGCGCGCGCGGCGCGCACCGCATTGAGGGTCGCCGAATAATCCGTCTCCTCTTCGGGGAAGATCCGCTCTCCCGGATGGCGATCGAGGATGTGCATGCGTCCGAGCGCGGCCTGAAGATCAGGCCTGACGCCGGCGAGCAGAACCTCGAGCCCCTGGGCGCGCGCTTCGGCGAGGAAATGGTCGAGCACCTCGAGCGCCACAGCGTCTGGATTGCGCACCCGCTTCAAGCGCAGCACGATGCATGTGACGCCTCGCGCCTGCGCCTCGTCGGCGGCGGACTGAAGATAGCGCTCGAAATCCGGCGCGGCGCCGAAGAAGAGGTCGCCCTCGAAATCATAGATCAGCACGTCTCGGCTCGGCGGATCGGAGGCGATGCGCGCCCGAACGACGCCGTCGTCGGCGACGATCAGCTCTTGCGCCTTCAGCCTGGCGGCGCGCAGCACATACCAGACGATCGACAGAGTCGCGCCGATGAGAATCGCGAACTCGACTCCGATCGCCAGCGCCGACGCCGTGGTGACGAGAAGGAGGATCGCATCATAACGCGAGGCAGTGAGCGTGTAGCGCAGCCGCTCGAGATCGATGAGCCGCGCGGCCGCCACGATGAGGAGCCCGGCGAGAGCAGCCTTGGGAATATAGGCGGTCAGAGGCGCGAGCAGCAGCACCGCGACCGCTACGAAGGCAGCCGTGAACACGCCCGAAAATCGCGTGACCGCTCCCGCCTGATAATTGATCGCCGTGCGCGAAAGCGACCCGGCGCCGGGCATGCAACGGAAGAAGCCGCCGATGAGATTGCCGACTCCTTCGGCGAGGCATTGCCGATTGTAATCGAGCGGCTGACGCGTCTTGTGGGCGATGGCCTTGGCGATGGCGAGCGCCTCGAGCAGGCCGAGTATGCCGATGGCCACGGCCGACGACGCGAGATCGAGGAACCAACCGAACTCGATCTCGGGAATATGCGGCGTCGGCAGAGCCGCGGGCACCGCCTCTATGAGCGGGATCGCCGGCTTTGCGCCTGGAGCCCCCTGCGACCAGCCTGCGAGCCAGGCGACGAACGACAGCGCGATCAGAGAAAACAGCATGTCGATTTGCGGTAGCCGGAATCGCTTCACGGCGTATCGCGCGGCAATGGCGATGGCGATGGCGCCGCCGCTGATGGCGATCGCCTTTACGTTGAAAGGCGCTGGCTGGGTCACAGTCAAATAGAGGCGATGGAGCACATGCTGATGGCCCGTGCCCTGCGCCCGGACGCCGAGCGCATTGGCCACTTGGCCGATGATGGTGAGAAAGGCCGCTCCGGCGATAAATCCCGTGACCACGGATTCCGAAATATAGCGCGTCACATCGCCGAGCCGCGTGACGGCTATGGCGATCTGAACGACGCCCATCATCACGGCGAGCAGGAACATCGCCTCATAAGCGTCGAGCTTGGCGTCTGGATCGATGAAGGCGAGAGCGCCGAAGACGACGAGCGAGACGGCTCCCGTCGGACCATTGACGAGATGATTCGACGATCCCAGCACGCCGGCGATGGCGGTGAAGACGATAGCCGTATAAAGGCCGAAGCGCGGATCGACGCCGGCGATGAGCGCATAGGCCATGCTCTGCGGAAGCGAGATCGCCGCGACCGTCATTCCCGCGACGAAGTCCTTGCGAATGTTGGAGAGCGTCCCGGCGCCGAGCCGATCCCGAAGCGGGACGGGCCGCATCGCTGTCTCGATGGTCATGTGATCGAACTTCTCCTTATCGCCTCTCGTCCAATCGGCGATCATTCGGTGCGGGGCTTGGGCGTGTAGACGGTGTCGATGATTCCATTCTCGGAAAAGAATTTCTGCTGCGCATCCTGCCAGTCGCGCGCGATGGCGGCGATCGGAAAGAGGTCGATCGCCGGAAGACGACGCGCGTGGCGCGCGAGAGTCCGCGCATCGACGGGCCGGTAGCCGTCTTTCGCGATGATCTCCTGCGCCTCTGGGGTGAAGAGAAATTGTAGATAGGCCTGCGCCTGCTTGGCGCTCGAATGCTTGGCCGCATTTGTGTCGACGACTGCGACGGTCGGCTCGGCGAGGATGCTGACCGTCGGATAGACGATCTCGAGCTCGCCCTTCGAGGTCTCCGTCTCGCGCAGCGCCTCGTTTTCCCAGGCGACATGCACATCGCCTTTCCGCTCGACCGAAAATGCGACGCCGGCCGCGCGCGCCGCCGCGACGAGAAAGGGCGCATGGTCATAGAGCGCGCGTAAGAACTCACGCGCTTCCGCTTCGCTTCCGCCGCGCGTGACGATGGCGCCCCAGGCCGCGAGCGCGGCGAGCTTCCCATTGCCGGAGGTCTTCGGGTCGGGGAGGATCACCTCGACGCCCGGCTTCAGCAGATCCGCCCAATCGCGAACGCCATGCGGATTGCCCTTGCGTACGACGAAGACGATCGTCGAATGATAGGGCTGGGAATGATTGGGGAGGCGTTCGCTCCAGCCGTCGGGAATGAGCCCACGCTTGTGCAGAGCCTCGACGTCCGACGGAAGGCCGAGCGTGACGACATCGGCCGGCTCTTCGCCTTGCGCCACGCGCCTCGCCTGGTAGGACGATCCGCCATGCGACTGCTTGATGGCAATGCTCGATCCCGTCTCTTTCTCATAGGCGGCGGCGAAAAGCGGATTTATGTCCTGATAGAGCTCGCGCGTTGGATCATAGGACACGTTGAGAAGGTGATGCGCCGCGCGGCCTTCGACATTCTTCCCGATAATCACGGCGACGGCCAGCGCGGCGGCCGCAACGGCGGCGATGTTCAACCAAGGAATTCGCATTCTCGTCGACCTCACGCCGCCGATGGGCTCGACATCATTAATATACACAGTATGTAGACTAAATCTCGGCAGCCCTGTCAATCAGCGCCCGACGAACGACGTCGCCGTTGGAAATTTTTGCTCCGGCATAAGGTTGATCGGCCGCTTTCCTCTACGGGTTCGCCTTCGCGCAAGGGCTCACGAAGGACGAGGACAAGCCGCCCGTCTATCCAGACAGATACTGGGGCCGTGGTCGCGTCCATGCCGATCGGGGGTCGCCTCGTCGAATAGCGTGACACGGAGCGACGCTTATCGCCGCGCCGTGTCGCGGTCTTTTTCAGCTCAGGCGAGCAGCTCTTTCACGACCTTGCCATAGACGACCGTCGGACGCTCCGCGCGGCCGGCTCTCGAGAAAGTGGTCTTGAGGTGGTCCAGGCCGACGAGCTGCAGAACCGTTGCGTGCAGATCATAGGTGTCGACCGGATTTTCGACGGCCTTCAGGCCGATCTCGTCCGTCGCGCCATGCGTATAGCCGCCCTTCACGCCTCCACCCGCGAGCCATTGCGTGTAGCCCCATGGATTATGATCGCGCCCGTCTCCGCTCTGGCCATAGGATGTGCGCCCGAATTCGGATGTCCAAACCACCAGCGTTTCATCCAGCAGTCCGCGCGACTTCAAATCAGCCAATAATCCAGCAATGGGCTTGTCGACGGCGCGGGAACGCGCGCCGTGATTTTCTTCGAGCTTGCTGTGCGCGTCCCAATTGCTGAAATCCACGCCGGCATTGTCGAAAGGCCAGGACACGACCTGAATAAAACGCACGCCGCGCTCGACGAGCCGTCTCGCTCTCAGCAAAATCGTTCCATATTCGCGAGTCGCCTCTGAGTTCAGCCCGTAGAGCTCTCGGGTCG
Organism: Methylosinus sp. DMC45; assembly: GCF_056313885.1. Taxonomy (NCBI): domain Bacteria; kingdom Pseudomonadati; phylum Pseudomonadota; class Alphaproteobacteria; order Hyphomicrobiales; family Methylocystaceae; genus Methylosinus; species Methylosinus sp. DMC45. The sequence continues at coordinate 146,709 of NZ_JBQUZK010000049.1, read as the reverse complement.
CCGCCGTCTCTCGGGTGAGATCGACCGCTTCGGGCGCAGAAGCCTCCATTCGGTAGGCCAGCTCATATGAGCGCGCGCGCGCCGCCAGCTCGCTATCATTGGGATGACGCGTGGCGTCCTTCTCATTGAGATGCAACAGAAGGTCGAGATTGGATCTCTGCTCGGTGGAAGAAATCAATTCCGGCCGCTCGAGATGGAGTATCGGCGATGGTCCCGATCGAAACGCCGTGCCTTGATAGACCGCTGGCAGGAAGCCGGAGCTCCAATTGATGGATCCGCCCCGCGGCTCCTTATCCCCCGCATAGAGCACGACGAAGGGAGGCAAATCTGGATTGGCCGAGCCGAGCGCGTAGGAAATCCACGCCCCGAGCGAAGGACGGCCTGGAACGAGATCGCCGGTGTTGAGCTTCAAGATCGAGATATCATGCGTGGCGCCGACGGTGACGCTGGACTTCACGAAAGCGATTTCGTCCGCATGCTGCGCGAGCTCCGGCAGAAAATCCGAAAACCATGCGCCGCTCTCGCCATATTGCTTCCAAGCACGATTGGAAGCGAACAGCTTTCCAGTCTTGCCTTGACCAGCGGTGCGAATGCCCGTCAAGAACGATTCTGGCGTGTCCTGTCCGGCCAGCCGCTCCAAAGTCGGCTTGTAGTCGAAGAGATCGAGCGTGCTCGGAGCGCCGTCCATATGCAGCCAGATGATCGACTTCGCCTTGGGCGCGAAATGCGGCTCCCGTCGCGCCAAAGGATCGAGCTTCGGCGCCGCTGCCGCAACAGGAACCGAAAGAATGCCGCCTCCAGGCATAGAGGCGTTCAGCGCGAATCCGCCGAGCCCATAGGCCGAACCGACCAACCAGTCACGTCTCGAATGTCCGCTCATGCTATATTCCTTCGCGAAGGCTCGGGGGATAGGTCAAAATCGATAGATGAACTCGTTGGAGTTCGCGACCGTATGAACGAGATCGACGAGAGCCGAAGCGCGCAGCGGGTCCTGTGTCGGCGCGACATCGCCGGTCGGCAGGGCGATCGACAATTTCCCGTCCTTTGCTTTGCTCGCGATCAGCTGCCTCTGCTTGTCGAGGAACTCGACGAGCAGCGCTTTCTCCGAGGCGTCCGGCTTTCTCGCAAAGAGTATTTCGTAGAGACGTTCGAATTGCGCCGACTCGTCGCCGCCGACCTCCGCGAGAAGCCGTCCAGCCAGCGCCTGCGACCATTCGAACACGATATCGCTGTTGACGAGCGCGAGCGCTTGCAGCGGCGTCGTCGTCACATCACGCTTGCTGTGCACTTGCTGAGTGTTCGCCGAGTCGAAGGGCTCGAGCAGAGGATATGGCACGCTGCGCCGCGCGAAAATATACAGGCTGCGACGGTTGTGATCCTTCGGGTCCTTCGAGACCTCCCAAGCGGGTCCCGCATTCAGATTGCTCGGAACGGGCGGAAACACGCTCGACCCTCCGATCCGCCCGTCCAGCCTGCCCGAGGCGGCTAGGAGCGAGTCGCGAATTTGCTCGGCGTCGAGCCGCTTGCGGGGGAAGACGGCGAGCAGCTTGTTCTCCGGGTCGACAGCGGCGACGTCTTCCCGCTGGTCCGACGACTGGCGATAGACGCGCGACAGCAGAATCTGTCGATGCAACGCCTTGACGCTCCATCCCCCCTTCACGAAATCGGAGGCGAGACGATCCAATAGCTCTGGATGCGTCGGCTTGTCGCCCGCCCGGCCGAAATCGCTGACCGTTCCGACGATCCCCTTGCCGAAATATTCGTTCCACACGCGATTCACATAGACGCGCGGCGTCAGCTGATTGCCGGAGTCGACGAGCCAATTCGCCAGCGCCAGCCTTCGCCCCGAGGACGTCGCCGTTGGCGCGATAACGGGCGTTTCGCCTGTGAGCGCCTCGGGAAAAGCAGGTTGCGCTTCGTCGAGCGGCCGCTCGTGATTGCCGCCGAACAAGACATAAGTGGGCGGCGCGTCGGAATGCCCGAGCTCCGTCACCGCCGTTATCGTGTTCGATCCCTTTTTGGGCCGGAGCTCATCGAATTTCTTCAAATCCTCGAGCAGCGACTTATATTCTGCGGCGAGCTTGAGGAACTCGTCGCGCGACACCGTGATGCGGGGACCTCCGGCGGCGGCGCCTTCGCCGCCCTCCGAGAAGCGCGCATAGACGTCCGCGGGAAGATTGCGCAGAAACAGCCCGAGGCGATCGTCGGTCGAGTTGATCGCGACACGATGGTTGAGCCATCGGTCGAAGGCGTCCCATTCCTCTTTCGGCTTGAGGATATGCGCTTGGCTGCTCGCCTCGTAACGCTCTTTATTGAAAGCCGAGAGCACGTCGCGAAATTGCTCGACGATCTCTTTTCGACGATTCTTGTTCACGCGAATCGCCTCGTCATATTTCGCCTGCGCGGCTTTGAATTCTTTTTCGGCCTCTCCCGGCGCGGCCACCGGCGTCCTTTCGTCGACGCTCGTATTGGCGAAGAACGCCTGCAAGGAGAAATAGTCCTTTTGGGTGAATTTGTCCGACTTGTGATTATGGCATCGCGCGCAGCCGATCGTCGTGCCGAGCACGACGGACCCGACCGTATCGGTGATCTCCGTGGCGACCTGATATTTTCTCAGCACCAGATCCCGCGCGTTGACGTTTTCGGGAAAGGCGGCGAGAAATCCCGTCGCTGTCAGCGCTTCCTGGTCGCCGGGAGCCAGCTCATCGCCTGCGATCTGCTCTCGAATGAAACGCGAATATGGCTTGTCGCTGTTGAACGCGTTGATGACATAGTCGCGATAGCGATAGAAATTGCCACGCGTCTCGTCGCCTTGGAAACCCGCGCTATCGGCATAACGCGCCAGATCGAGCCACCGCCGCGCCTGCCGCTCGCCATAATGCGGCGAGGCCAGCAGACGATCCACCAGCTTTTCATACGCATCCGGCGCGTCGTCATTGACGAAGCGCGCGACGTCCTCGGGCGCCGGAATGACTCCCCAGACATCCAAGGTCGCGCGGCGAATGAAAGTTGCGCGATCGGCGTCCGGCGAGGGAGCGAGATTGGCCTGCTCCAGCTTTGCGAGGATGAAAGCGTCGATCGACGTCCGCGGCCAGTCTGCGCGCTCGACTGTCGGCGTGGCCGGAACTCGCAACGGCTGATAGGCCCAATGCGTCCGACTACTGGAGGAGACGGGCCTTCCGTCGTCTGCAGCCAAGGCGACCGAAATCGCAGAGGCCGCCGCCAGCGACATAAAAAATGCTTTTTTCGTCATGCGCATCATGGGGCTTCCTCGACAAAGCGCTTTGTCGCCGCATAAAAATGGAGTGACTCGGTCGCGGCTAAATCATACATATTTAGTATGGATAACGCACACTCTGTCAATCCCATTCAGGGGAATTCCGTTCGAGCGCCGGCGGGTTCGACCTTCGCGCCGGGACGGCGCGTAATTCATAGAGTGACGTTGACGTCGTGGACCGGGCATCCGGCGACTGTCGGCGCTTCGACGACATCGCATGCATTTTCTTCGCGACTGGGCTCGACGAAAGCGGCGCCATAATATAGATATTATCTATCTGATATATGTATTGAAGGAGGCGTCATGCCCGTTGCCGATCGATTTCGTCCTCGCGCTCGGGCATGCAGGTCGTCGAACGCAGGAAAGCCCCGGCATGCGGCAGGGCTCCGCAATCGGCTGCTCTCTTCAGTCTGCTCGATCTCTTGCGTTTTCGGCATAGCCAACGCAATCGCGCTCCGTCAGGCGCGAGGTCAGGAAGCGACCATCGCCGACGTGACCGTTGGCGCCCAACGGGGCGAATTGACGAAGCAAGAGCAGAAGGTGCTGCTGGAGACGCCCCGCTCCGCCGCGATCATCAATGGCGAAAAGGCCGAAGACCAACGCCTGGATCGGCTCGACGATTTCGCGCTACGCGTTCCGAATTATCGGCCCAACACGGGCAATCCAGAGACTTCGCTTCCCGCGATCCGCGGCATGGGATCGGGACGCGTATTGCAAATCGGCGGCGAGTCCGACACGGGCTTCGTGCAGGACAATGTCTTCTGGAAATATGTCGGCTTTCAATGGGGCGACTATGTCGATCTCGATTCCTTCGAGATCGGGCTCGGCCCACAAGGAACGACCGGCGGCAAGAACACGACCGTGGGCACGGTCGGCGTGCGCACGCAATTGCCCTCGTTCGACCGCAAGGCGACATTCGAGACCTCCTACGCCAATTACAGCCGCATCATCGAGAAGGTGAACCTCACCGGGCCGATCATCGACGAGAAGCTCGCCTATCGCGTCGCCTTCTATCTCGATCAGGGCGACGGCTGGATTCACGATCAGGCGACGGGGGCCGGCTATTTGAACAATCATCGCTGGGGCGTGCGCGGGCAATTGCTCTATGTCGGCGACGAGTTCACCGACCGCCTGATCTTCAATCGCGCGAGCTCCTACGAATATAATAATTACGGCAAATCGGGACGTGGGCCCTTCTCGGATTCGGCCGTGCTCTATGCGAACGGAATCTTCGGGACGAATTTTTCGCAAACATTGTGGAACCGACTCGGCCGGCCGGTCCTCACCTTCGATCCCTATAAGCCCTATGTCGTCGGCTTCGGAACGCACGAGGCCCAGACATTGAGCGTGTCGAATGAGATCGATCGCCAGATCGGCGAGAATACGCTCACGTCGATCTCGGCATGGGGGCAATATTACACCCATCCCAATTCTCCCGAGACTCCGGCCGGCGGCGCGCAAGGGACCGAAACGAACAATGGCTACGGCAATATCTGGGTCGATCAATATTCACAGGAGTTCCGCCTCGCGTCGCCCAAGGATCGGCAATTGGAATGGCAGACGGGAATCTATTCGCTCTATGAGAAGCTCTGGGATTTTTCTGGAAACAATTTTGGAACGGACGCCGCGAAATGGTACAATAATGCTGCATTGCAGCGCGGCTTCCAACAACGCCAGACCGGAAAGTCGAACACTTTTCAGCTCGCCGCTTTCGGCCAGGCGTCATACCATTTGGACGAACGATGGACTTTGACCCTCGGCCTGCGTGACAGCTACGAGGTGAAGGAGGGCTCCAATTTCGCCTGGATCAACGCCGCGAGCGCGACCTATTCGGCGCAGCAGGTCTATACGGCGGTTCGCGGCGCGACGGGCGCCGGCATTTTCGACACCGGCGGCCAGACGAAGAAACGCAATATGTTCACGGGGATATTCAACCCGAAATACAAGGTCGACGACAACATCACGCTTTATGGCCTTGTCGGGCGCGGCGAGAAGGCCGGGGCGATCAATATTTCCGCGCTGCCGATCATGGATGGCCTGACGTTCAAAGGCTTTCAATCGGTCATCACAAAGCCGGAAACCTCGTGGGATTACGAAATCGGCGCCAAGACGAGCTGGCTCGACGGACATTTGATCGCCAATATGAATCTCTATTGGTCCGACATTTTCAATCTTCAGGATCAATTGACCGATACGAGCTATCTCGACAGCACTGGCCAGCCTCTGCGCTTGACCTATCTCGGCAACATACCTCACATAAGGCTGCGCGGCGTCGAGTTCGATGGACGCTGGAGTCCGATCGAACGCCTGCAGCTGAATCTGTCCGGCGCCTACACCGAGGTCCGCTACATCGACTTCGCCAATGCGGCTCCTCCCTCGGACTGGATCTGGCCGACTCCCAACCCCGTCCCGGCGGGGTTCATCAAAGCGCCTTTGACTCTTTCCCGCTCGAACACCCGATGGGAGAATCTACCGAAATGGGCGTTCAACGTCGGGGCCGACTATGAACATCCTCTCGGGCCGATCCTGAGCGATCTCGGGCCGAGCTGGGCCGTTCCAGTCAATGGCTTCGCCTATGTGAATGTCGCCTGGAAGGACAGAACGCAGCTCACAGACCCGCATTCCGTGTTTCAATATTGGCAGGCCGCCTATTCGCTGGTCGACCTCGGCTTCGGCCTGCGCACCGAAGACAAGCGCTACAGCCTGTCGGTCTGGAGCAAGAACCTCTTCGACAAGCGCTATTTCACCTCGTGGACGGCAGGGACGACGACCGCGCCTGCGACCGTCGGCCTGCAAGATCTGCCGCGCACTTTCGGCGGAACGCTGAGGGTCACTCTCGATTGATCTCGAGGTTGCGTCGCCCTCGATGCGGCTCCGCCCCGTCGACAGCGAGGAGATTGACGGAGCTGCTCGACCACGGTCTACATCGTGAGTGAAACAGGGCCATATATTCGTCGATAATGCTCGACGCATGCTGTCGCTTCGGCTCGCCGAATCAGCGGGAGCGGAGCGTCGGACTTATATGTGTCGGCCCGCGTCGTTCGCTTCGAGGGAGAGAATCGATGGCCCGGCTATCTCTCATCGCGCTGTCGAGCATCGTCTTCCTCACGAGCGCTTCGGCTGACGCTTTGAAGGATACGCTCCCGCATATTTCCGTGACGGGAGAAGCGTCGGAGGACGAAATCCCCGATAGCGCCAAGCTCCTTCTGGATATCGTGACCGAAAGGCCGACCGCGGTCGAAGCCGTGAACGCGAACGCGCAGAAGACTCGAGCCTTGCTGGAGGATCTTGCCCGGCAGGGAATACGAACGGACGGTATTCGCGCCAGCGGCTCGACGCTCGTCTCCCTCCGATCGGACGGCTCCGCCGCGCGCGGCGCGCATGCAGGGCGCGTCTCCAGGAGCTTCCGAGCGCGGAACGAATTGAGCGTTCTCGTGAATTCGCTCGATACGGCCACGGCGATCGTCCTACGCGCCGTCGACTCCGGCTCCAATGAAGTTCGGGGAATGGAATTCATCGTCGGCGACGAGACGGCGCGTTCCGAACGATTGCGGGTCGCAGCGATCAAAAATGCGGAACAGCGCGCGAGAAGCTATGTCGAGGCCTTGGGCTCGAAGCTCGGGCGCATCATCGAAATCGCTCACGACGAGGTGACGCGATCCGATGACGTCGAACGCGAATCGACGCCGACGGCCGCCGCGCCGACGAATGGAGCGATCGCCCTGCCTCTGCGGCCCGGCGCGCGACGGCTCACGGCAAAAGTATCGGTGACATGGGCGCTTTCGCGATAGCCTTTGTCTGCATATATCATCGGAGGTCCCGGCTCGAGCTCGGCCTGAAAGGCGAAACGAATGCGCGAAACGCCTTTTTCTCGAACGAGCGCGGCGCGGCATGGAACGGTCTCCGCGGTCAGGGGAGCCGTGCTCGACGTGCGCTTCGAAGAGGGCGCGCTGCCGGAGATCGAGGAAGCGTTGATCGTCGAGAAGAATGGCGGCGGAGAAATCTTAGTGGAGGTGCAGGCGCATCTCGACCGCAACAGCATAAGAGCCATCGCTTTGCAGTCGACTGTCGGATTGTCGCGCGGACGCAGAGTCAGGGCGACCGGCGGCCCGATCGAGATCGCCGTTGGCGATGCGACGCTCGGACGGCTGATCGACGTGACGGGAGGCGTCGGCGACAATGGGCCGCCCCTGCCCACGGACGCGCCGCGTCGCCCGATCCATCGCGCGCCGCCGCCGCTCGCGGACCGGCCGCGAGGCGCCGAGATTTTCGTGACCGGGATCAAGATCATCGACCTTCTGACCCCCATCGCGCAAGGCGGCAAGGCCGCTATGTTCGGCGGGGCGGGCGTCGGCAAGACGGTGCTCGTGATGGAGCTCATCCACGCTATGGTCTCGGGCTATCGGGGCGTGTCGGTGTTCGCCGGCGTCGGCGAACGCTCGCGCGAGGGTCATGAGCTGCTGCTCGACATGGGCCGCTCGGGCGTCCTCGACCGCACCGTGCTCGTCTATGGTCAGATGAACGAGCCTCCCGGAGCCCGCTGGCGCGCTCCGCTCACGGCTTTGACGATCGCGGAATATTTCCGCGACGAGAAGCGCCAGAACGTGCTGCTGCTGATGGACAATGTCTTTCGCTTCGTCCAGGCCGGGGCCGAGGTTTCGGGCCTGCTCGGACGATTGCCCTCGCGCGTCGGCTATCAACCGACGCTCGCGAGCGAGGTGGCGGCGCTGCATGAGCGGATCGCGTCGGTCGGCGGCGTCGGAGTGACGGCGATCGAGGCGGTCTATGTCCCCGCGGACGATTTCACCGACCCGGCCGTGACGACGATTGCGACGCATATCGACAGCATGATCGTATTGTCGCGGCAGATGGCGGCGGAAGGCATGTATCCGGCGATCGATCCTATCGCCTCCTCCTCTGTCCTGCTCGACCCGCTGGTCGTCGGCGAGGAGCACGCCAATGTCGCGACGGAAGTCCGCCGCGTCATCGAGCATTACCTCGAATTGCAGGATGTGATCGCTCTGCTCGGCGTCGAGGAGCTGGGGGCAGAGGATCGCAAGCTCGTCGGGCGCGCGCGTAGGCTGCAGCGCTTCCTGACCCAACCCTTCGCCGTCGCCGAGGTCTTTACCGGCGCGCCGGGGCGATCGGTTCCGCTCGTCGACACGCTCGCGGGCTGCCGCGCGATTCTCTCCGGCTCCTGCGATGACTGGCGCGAGAGCTCCTTCTATATGGTGGGAACGCTGGAAGAGGCGGAGCTGAAGGAGAAGGCCGCGGCGCGAACGGACGCCGAAACGAAGGAAGGACGAGCATGAGCGGAACATTGCGGCTCACCATCACGACGCCGAACGTCGTCCTCCTCGATGAAGCCGACGTACGATCCGTTCGAGCCGAGGACAAGAGCGGCGGTTTCGGGATCCTGCCCGGACACGCCGATCTTCTGACCGTGCTTCCACCCTCGGTCGTGCGCTGGCGAGCCTCCGACGGGACAGAGCGCTATTGCGCGATTCGACGCGGCGTGATGACCGTCCGAAAAGGAGAGATCGTGTCGATCGCGTGCCGCCAAGGCGTTCCGGGCGGCGATTTGCGAGAGCTGGAAGCCGAGGTCGAATCGGCGCGCGCGGCAGAAAAGGACGCGTCGGCGCGCGCTCGCGTCGAGGAGACGCGGCTGCACGCCAGCGCCGTGCGTCAGCTCGTCCGCTATCTGCATCCTTCGAGCGTTTCGGAAATGTTCGGCGACGGAAAGGAAGCGCCATGAGCGAAGCCGGGCCTGGGCGAGAGCGCGACCCGATGGCGGAAGCTTCGCGCCTGGCCGCCGCGCGTCGCAAGCTGTTGCGCGAGCAGGCCGAGCCCTCGCTCGGTCGACGGCTGGGACAGATCGGCGCGCTCGGCTGGACCATCGTCCTTCCTGCGCTCGCCGGACTGTTCCTCGGCCGCTGGCTCGACAGGACCTACGCCACGGGCGTGTTCTTCTCGGCTCCCCTCGTCATGATCGGAGCCGGCGCCGGCCTGTGGCTCGCCTGGAAATGGATGTCGCGCCAATGATCGCTCCATCCGCCGCCGCTCTCTTATTCCAACTCGCGCTCGGCGCGGGGGCGGGCCTCGCCGCAGGCTTCGCCTATTTCGTCGCCTTGCGCTGGAACGTCGAGCTCTTCGAACGGGGCGCGGCGCCCAAGGCCCTGCTCCTGCTCATGGCGCGCTTCGGCGCGCTCGCCCTGGCTTTGACGGCGCTCGCGAAAATCGGCGCCATCGCCCTGCTCTCGGGCGCTCTGGGATTGCTGGTCGCGAGGCGCGCCGTTCTGCGTCGATTGGGAGGCCTTTGATGAAATCCTCGCCGCTGGCGCTCGAGCCCGGCTTTCAGCTCGGACCGGCGCCGATCAGCAAGCCTGTCATCGTCACATGGCTCATAATGGTGGCGCTCACGCTCGCGAGCATCCTCCTGACGCGGCGGCTCTCGCTGCGGCCGGGGACAGGGCAGTCCGCGCTCGAGCTCTTTGTCGAGACGCTCGATGCGCAAATAAGGGACACTCTGGGCGCGGATCCAGCGCCCTACCGCGCGCTGCTGGGAACGATCTTCCTATTCGTGCTCGCCGCCAATTGGTCGTCGCTCATTCCCGGCGTCGAGCCGCCCACCGCGCGGCTCGAGACCGACGCCGCGCTCGCTCTCATCGTCTTTTGCGCGACCATCTATCACGGCCTGCGTACGCGCGGACCGCTCGGCTATCTCGCGACTTTCGCCGAGCCGAGCATCGTCATGATCCCCCTCAACCTCGTCGAGCAGATCACGCGAACCTTCTCACTGATCGTTCGCCTGTTCGGGAATATAATGAGCGGCGTGTTCGTCATCGGCATCGTCCTCTCGCTCGCCGGCTTGCTCGTGCCGATACCGCTGATGGCGCTCGACTTGCTGACCGGGGCGGTCCAAGCGTACATTTTCGCGACGCTCGCCATGGTGTTCATCGGCGCGGCGGTCGAGGAGCGCGACTCTCGAACGCACGAAGCTCGATAGCGGAGGAAGCCGCGAAATGGACGATATTCAATATATCAGCGTGATCGCCGCAGCCGTCGCCGTATCTTTCGGAGCGATCGGCCCCGCGCTCGCGGAAGGCAAGGCGGTCGCCGCGGCCATGGATGCGATCGCGCGACAGCCGGAGGCCGCGGGCGTCCTGTCGCGCACCTTATTCGTCGGCCTCGCGATGATCGAGACCATGGCGATCTATTGTCTCGTGATCGCGCTGCTGCTTCTCTTCGCCAATCCTTTCATCAAATAAGGCGCGCGCACGCATGCAGATCGACTGGTGGACGCTCGGTTTGCAGACCGTCAATGCGCTGGTGCTGATCTGGCTGCTCTCCCGTTTTCTCTTCCGTCCGATCTCGTCGATCCTCGCAGATCGCAAGGCGGCGGCGCAACGCCTCCTCGACGAAGCGGCCGCCGCCGAAGCCTCGGCTCGAACATTGGAAGAGAAAGCGCGCGTCGCCGTCGAGGACATCGCGTCGAAACGCGCCGAGACGATCCGCGCGGCCACGGAAGAGGCGAAGGCGGCGAGCCGCGAGCTGCTCGACGCCGCCCAGTCCGACGCTGATCGCATGCGGGCCGACATGCGCCTCGAGATCGAGCGCCTCGAAAAGTCGGAGCGTCGCGCCGAAGCGGAGCGCGCGAGCCTCCTTTCCGTCGATATCGCCCGGCGTCTGCTCGACAGGCTGCCGCAGGAGTCGCGCGTCGCAGGCTTCGTGGAGGGGCTCGCCGAAGCGATCGCCGCTCTGCCGGAGCCGGAACGCGTGGATTTTTGTCTGCGCGGCGAAACGACGCTCACCGCGCCGCGCCTGCTGACCGCCGAGGAAGACTCACTCTGCCGGAGCGCGTTCGAGCGCGCCCTCGGACGCCCATTAGAATTCGCCCTTCGCGTCGATCCGACATTGCTCGCGGGCCTCGAATTGGAGAATAATCACACCAGCATCCGCAACAGCCTGCGCGCCGATCTCGAGCGCATTTCCGCAACTTTGCTGACGGAGCGGGAAAATGCCGGATGACTCCGGCGAATGGCTGGACCGTGGCCGCAAGGCGGTCGCCCAGATCGATCTCGGGCCGCGAGTCGAGACCATTGGTCGGGTCGAGAGCTTCGCCGACGGAATCGCCTTCGTCTCCGGCCTGCCACAGGTCGAGCTCAATGAATTGCTGCGTTTCGAGAGCGGCCAGCTGGGCTTTGCGCTCGCGCTCGAAACAGACCGTATCGGCGTCGTGCTTCTCGATTCGGGCGAATCCATCGAGGCCGGCGCGCGCGTCTTCGGCACTGGCGAGGTTGCGCATACTCCGGTCGGCGAAGGCCTTCTCGGCCGCGTGGTCGATCCGCTCGGGCGCCCTCTCGACGGCGGCGAGCCGATCTCCGCCGCCGCGTTTCATCCGGTCGAGCGCGACGCCCCGAGCATCATCGCGCGCGATCTCGTGACCGAGCCCGTCGAGAGCGGCATATTAGTCGTCGACTCGATGTTCGCTCTGGGGCGCGGCCAACGCGAGCTCATCATCGGCGATCGCGCCACCGGCAAGACGTCGATCGCCATCGACGCCATCATCAACCAGCGTCATTCGGACCTCGTCTGCATCTATGTCGCCGTCGGGCAACGGATGACGGCGGTGGAGCGCGTGATCGAGGCGGTGAGGACGCGCGGCGCCGCAGAGCGCACGATCTTCGTCGTCGCCTCGGCCGCGGCGCCTCCCGGCCTGCAATGGATCGCGCCTTTCGCGGGCTTCGCCATGGCGGAGTTCTTCCGTGATCGTGGCGGTCACGCGCTCATCGTCATCGACGATTTGACAAAGCACGCAGTCACTCATCGCGAGCTCGCTCTGCTGACGCATGAGCCGCCGGGACGCGAGGCCTATCCGGGCGACATCTTCTATGTCCATGCGCGGCTGCTGGAGCGCGCCGCCAAATTGTCGAAGGAGCTCGGCGGCGGCTCACTGACCGCGCTCCCGATCGCCGAGACCGACTCCGGCAATCTCTCGGCCTATATTCCGACCAATCTCATCTCCATAACCGATGGCCAGATCGTGCTCGACCGCCGCCAGTTCGCCGCCAATCGCCGTCCGGCCGTCGACGTCGGTCTCTCGGTCAGCCGCGTCGGCGGCCGCGCGCAGCCGGCGGCGCTCCGAGACGTCTCGGGAAAGTTGCGGTTGCAATATTCGCAATTTCTCGAGCTCGAGATGTTCACGCGCTTCGGCGGATTGTCGAACGCGCGGATCGCGCGCGACATGATCCGCGGCGAACGCATTCGGGCGCTGCTGACGCAGCCTCGTTTCACCCCTCTGCGCCTCGCCGATCAGGTCGCTCTGCTCGCCGCCTTGGACGCGGGGGTCCTCGATTCCCTGCCGGTCACAGACATTCCTCTGCTGACGGCGAGACTGCCGGCGCATCTCGATTCTACCGCCACGCAAAGCGTCGCCGCGCTCGCGCATGGCGCGCCGCTCGATGCGGCGAAGCGCGCGGATCTGGCGGAGCGCGTGCGCGATCTCGCGACCGAGATCAAGGCGACGGTGCCATGACCGAACGCTCGAGCGACATAAAGGCGCATATCGTCGCGACACGGCAGCTCGAAAGCGTCGTTACGGCGATGCGCGGCGTGGCTGCGGTTCGAACGCGCGAGGCTCAATCGCGTCTCGACGGCGTACGCGCTTATGCGAAGGCCCTGGGCGAAGCGATCAGCGCAGCGCTCCCCCTGCTGGCGCGAGCGCCGCATCCGCGCAGCATGGCCAATCATCGGCCCGCGTCCGACCACATCATCCTCGCCTTTTGCTCGGGACACGGATTCGTCGGCGCGTTCAACGAACATGTTCTCGAGACGACGATGCGGCTCGCCGCCGGCGCCGGCAAAGGGCGCACGAGCGTTTTCATCGTCGGAGAGCGTGGGGCGACCCTCGCCAGAGAAAGAGGCTTGCGAGTCGACTGGACATTGCCGATGGCGTCGCGCGTCGACGACGCGCCGTCGCTCGCAGAACGGATCGCAGCCGCGCTCTATCGAAGGCTCGGCGAGCATAGCGCGGATCGCGTGACGATCATTCACGGAAGGCCGAGCGCCGCCAGCGTCGAAATCATCCAGAGACCACTGATTCCTCTCGATCTCGCCCGCTTTCCACCGGCGCCGCGCCTGGTCCCGCCGCTCGTCGCCATTCCGCCCGAGGCGCTCATCGAGAGCCTGGCGCAAGAATATGTCTTCGCCGAATTATGCGAGGCGGCGGCGCTGTCCTTCGCCGCGGAAAACGAAGCGCGAATGCGTGCGATGATCGAGGCCCGGAGCAATGTGCAAAAGACGCTCGAAGAGCTCGAGGCCCGCCATCGTCAAAAGCGCCAGGAGGAGATCACGGAAGAAATCGTCGAGCTCATGAGACCCGCTTCGAGAGGAACCCGCGCTGGCGACGGCGCGCGGGGCCGAAGCCTAGAGTAGACGATCTTTTTCAACGTGGGCGCTTCGGCCGCGCGTGATCGTAGCTCGCTCGCGTTCGGCGCCGGGCGACGCGATGTCGTCGGGGCGCGCTTCGTCTCGATCGAAGTCCGTGATCGATCTCGAACACGCCTGACGGAGGCTGCCGTCAATTTCATGCCTCGGAATTTTTGAACGTGATCGCTTCAATGAACGCTCGCAACGCCTCGCCGAGTCGGTCCGACAAATCGGGATCGGACACGATTCCGTTCGCGTCCAGATTTCTTCCGACGCCGGCGATCGGCGCGGTGACGGACGCCTCCTCGATCAAGCACGCCGACATGGTCGCGAGGATCTCGCGAAGCTGCGCGTCCGAGTGGACGGCGCGGGGCGCGGCATTGATCAATGCGACTGGCTTTCCAGGAAACTCCACGCTGCCCACGAGCCAATCGAGGGCGTTTTTCAGGGAGCCCGCGACGCCGTGAGCATATTCCGGCGAGCAGATGAGGAGCCCGTCCGAAAGACCGACCTCTCGCCGCAATTCCCGGACTTCTCGAGGGAGGGAATCGGACGCTTCGCTACGATCCAGGTCGGGATTGAAGTGCGGCAGGCCCGCCAACCCTTCAAAAAGAACGACTTTGACGCCTGCCGGCGCGAGTCTCGCCATAGCCTCCAAAGCGGAGGTATTCGACGAATTGGCGCGCAAGCTGCCTGAGATGGCGAGGAGCCGCATGTTCTTTCCTGCAAGTGTGAGAAGCGTTTCGGATCGAGAAAGCCGGACGGCGAGCGCCGTCCGATCGCCGAGGAACGCACAGTCGATAATCGAGCCCGGCTCATCTGTCGAATGAGAGCATTTCGCCTCGCAATACGGTCCGTCAGAGCGTCGGTCCTGCCAATGGGCTCGGTTCGATCCTTGCCAAGCCGCCCGCCTGCGGATATGCATACCAGCCTACTAGAGTTTGGTTTCGGCGCAGGCGCCGGTGGAGACGTATGAGCGACGAAGCGCCGTACGGATTCGCAGCTCGCCGCCGCGTTTTTCGTTTTCGACAATGGATTTTCTTCAAAAAGCGATTACCCGCCCCGTGGCGACGACGCTCCTGACCCTCGGCTGCATGCTGCTGGGTCTCAGCGCATTCTTCTATTTGTCGATCGCGCCCTTCCCACAGGTCGACTATCCGACGATCTATGTTTCCGCGACGATGCCGGGCGCAGGGCCGGAAACGATGGCCTCCTCCGTGGCGACGCCGCTCGAGCGGCATTTGGGCCGGATCGCGGACGTTCGGGAAATTTCGTCGTCCAGCATCTCCGGCATGTCGTCGGTCTTCCTCGAATTCGGGCTCGCCCGCAGCGTGGACGGCGCGGCGCGCGACGTTCAGGCCGCGATAAATTCGGCGCGTGTCGATTTGCCGGCGGCGTTGCGCGCCAATCCGACCTATACCAAGGCCAACCCTGGCGAGAATCCGATTTTCATTCTCGCCTTGACTTCGACCAAGCTGTCCCAGAGCGCGATCTACGACGCCGCGACGGTCGTTCTCCAGCAGAAGCTCGCGCAGGTGGAAGGCGTGGGGCGCGTCCTGATCGTCGGCGCCTCGCTTCCCGGCGTTCGCATCGAGCTCAACCCCAGCCTCGTCGCCAAATATGGAGTAGCGCTCGAAGACGTTCGTGCGGCGATCGCCGCGGCGAATGTCAGTCCTCCGAAAGGGGCGTTGGAGCACAATGAGAGCCGGCTGCAGATCTACGCGAATGATCAGATCTTCAAAGCTAGCGATTACCGAGACATCATCGTCGCGACTCGCGACGGCGGACCCGTTCGTCTCGTAGACATCGCCGATGTCGTCGACTCGGTCGAGGATCTGCGCACCATGGGCCTTTGCAACGGCGCGCCCGCGGTGCAGGTCATTCTCTACCGGCAGCCGGGCGCGAATATGGTCGAGACCGTCGATCGCGTGCGTTCGCTGCTGCCCGCGCTCTCCCAGGCGCTGCCGGGCGATCTGCAGATCGACGTCGTTCAAGACAGGACGCTCACGATTCGCAATTCGCTGCATGAGCTCGAGCTCGCCCTGCTGATCGCCATCGTCCTCGTCATTGTGGTCGTCTTCATGTTTCTGCGCGACGTGAAAGTGACTCTGATCTCCACCATCACGATCCCGGCGACATTGTCGACGACCTTCGCGCTCATGTACGCTTTCGGCTATTCGATCAACAACTTGTCCTTGATGGCGCTCACCATTGCGACGGGCGTGATCGTCGATGACGCGATCGTCGTCGTCGAATGCGCGATGCGGCGCATCAACGCCGGCGAGCATCCATTCCACGCTGCGACGGAGAGCGTGCGAGAAACGGCCTTCACCATCGTCGCGATGAGCCTCTCGCTCGTCGCGGTCTTTCTGCCCGTGTCGTTTCTCGACGGCGTCATCGGACGCATGTTGCGTGAATTCGCAGTCGTCTTGACGGTGGCGATCGTCATATCGATGGTCTTGTCCCTCACGACGACCCCTATGCTCTGCGCCCATCTTCTCCGCGGGCGCGCAGCTCGGCCCGGCGAGCGTGCGTGGGACAGGTTGACCAAGGCTTATTCGCGCTCGCTTTCGGCGATGATCGAGCGGCCGGTTTCGACATTGGCGGCGTTGTGCGGCGTCGTCGTCCTCAACTTCTACCTGTTCGCCCTGATCCCAAAGAGCCTGTTTCCATTCCAGGATACAGGACGCGTGCGCGGCACGATCATCGCCGATCAGGGCGCTTCCTACGCGGTGATGGCGCGCAAGCTCGAGCAGACGATCGGTATCCTTCAGAAAGACCCCGACGTCTTTGCTGCGACCGGGACGATCGGCGGAAATCTCAATGGGCCGACATCCAACAATCGCGCCGACCTTCTGATCTGGCTGAAGCCAAGACCGACACGAAGCGCTTCAGCCGATGAGGTGATTGCGCGCTTGCGCGCTCCCTTGCGGCAAATCAGCGGAGCGACCATCGCGCTGCGATCTGTCCAGGATCTCGCTTTCACCGTCGCGTCGGGAACGGCCAATTACATCTATATTTTGAAATCTGACGATCTCGACACGCTGCGACTATGGGCGCCCCGGCTGACGGAGGCTCTTACGGCCGGCGGTCGGCTGCTCGACGTCGTCTCCGATCAGCAAGACAAAACTCCGCAGACGCGGCTCGAAATCGATCGCGCCGCCGCCGCGCGCCTCAATCTCACTGCAGCCGATATCGATAAGGAGCTCTACGACGCCTTCGGCCAGCGTCATGCGTCGACGCTCTACGCTGCGCTCAATCAATATCATGTGGTCATCGAGCTCGCTCCCCGATTCGCCGTGGGCCAGCGATCGCTCGAGAACTTCTTTTTTCTTCCTCCTGATGCAGGGTCGCGGGCCTCGAGCCGAAGCACGCCGCCGGCGGCCCGGACGCCGGCGCGCGCGGTCCCGCTCGCGCAGCTCGGGCGCCTCACGCCGGTCGTCGCGCCGATCGCCGTCAATCACTGGGGCGGATCGGCTGCGGTCGGAATCTCGTTCAGCCTTCCTCCAAACGAATCTGTCGCCGGCGCGGCCTCCTTCATTCGGGAAACCTTGGCGCGCATCGGGGCTCCGCCATCGATTCATGGCGAGCTGTTCACGCCGACAGGCGCGTTCGAAGGGATATTTGGAAGCTACGGATTTCTGCTCTTCGGAGCAATTGCGACCGTGTACATCATCCTCGGCGTGCTCTATGAGAGTTACCTCCATCCAGTAACGATCTTGTCGACGCTTCCATCCGCCGGCGTCGGGGCGGCTCTCGCGCTCATGTCGACAAAGACCGACCTGTCGCTCTTCGCCATGATCGGCCTGCTCATGCTGACCGGCGTGGCGATGAAAAACGCGATCATAATGATCGACGTCGCGGCGGCGGCGCGGCGCTCTACTGGGCTCGACGCGACGCTGGTCATAGAACGCGCCAGCGTCGAGCGGCTTCGGCCGATCATAATGACGACAGCGATCGCTTTTTTCAGCGCGCTGCCCCTGGCGCTCGGCAATGGGGAGGGCGCCGAAATTCGCCAGCCGCTCGGCATATCGATCGCCGGGGGCGTCATTTCGAGCCTGCTGCTCACTTTATACATTACCCCGGTCGTCTATGTGCTCATCGACCGGCTGGCGCATTCCCGCGCTGGCCGATCATGACGACGCGCTCGTTCTAAGCGCCTCCAAGCAGCACGGAACATCGCACTATTTTTTCAGGTCGATCTCCACTTTTTCCACTCGTCCCGTAAAGGCGAAGGGCGAGGCGTAATCGGGCGACACCGGCGAGCCGAGATCCTTGCCTATGTCCAAGGTCTCCGTACCGATGCTTCGAAATCCGCCGAACAAGCTCAAATGGCCGCTCGCGACCTCCTCGCCATTGACGGCCAATCTCGCTCTGCCTGGCCGCGCCTTTGCGACGAGCGCCGAGGACAGAAGGCCTTTGGCCGCTTCGGTCAGCGAAAAATCGACGTCGAACTCATAGACGATCGTGACCTTGCCGCGCGGCAGAGGCTTCGATGCGACGAGCTTCTCCAGCGTCTGACCAAACAGATTGTTCTGATAGACGAGCTTGCCGTCCTTGACGTAGAGGGAATAGCCGCCGTGTCGGCCGCCCTCGGCGACGATCACGCCTTCCACTCCGCCGTCCTCATTGTCGATCGCCGCGGTGATCTTATGGCTGCGCGCGCCAATGTCGGGAAGAATACGCGTGGGCAGGCGCTCGACGCCCTCGTAGAGCACGAAATGCGTCTTGCCGGCGGCAGGCGAGGGAAATGTGTCGGGATCCGGGATCGGCACGAGCGGAAAGACAGCGTTGCGGCGCGCCTCGCGGTCGAATTCCGCTTTCAGCTCGGCGAGCTTTTTTGGGTTTTTCTCGGCGAGATCGTGAGCCTCCGAAAAATCCTCGTCGACGTGATAGAGTTCCCATTTGTCGTTTTCGAAGCCGCCGCGGAACAGCCGCGCCAGATTGGTGAAGGCCTCCCAGGGGGCATAGCGCCGCGCTCCGGCGACCCAGCCATCCTTATAGATCGCGCGATTGCCGAAAATCTCGAAATATTGCTCGCGATGCGCGCTCTTGGCCGAAGGATCCGCGAAGCTCGGCAGCAGGCTCGCGCCTTCCAGCGGCAATTGCGCGACGCCATCGACCTTTTCTGGAAAAGTGACGCCGGCGGCCGCGTAAATGGTCGGCGCGATGTCGTTGACATGGCCGAACTGGCTGCGGATCGCCTGCGTCTCGGCGACATGGCCCGGCCATGACACGACGAGAGGATTGCGCGTGCCGCCGAAGTGCGAGGCGATCTGCTTCATCCATTGAAAGGGCGTGGTGGTGGCCCAGGACCAGCCGGCGGCGTAGTGATTGTCGTAGAGCGGGCTGCCGAGATCCGCGAAATGCTGCAATTGAAAAGCGACCTCGGTATTGGAGCCCTGCAGAGTGCCGAGATTGCTGTCCGAGCCGTTCAAGCCGCCCTCCGCGCTCCCGCCATTGTCGCCGACGATGTAGAAGACCAGCGTATCCTCGGCGCGGCCTTCGTCGCCCAAAGCCTTCAGCAGACGTCCGACCTCGTGATCTGTATGGGAGAGAAAGGCCGAATAGACTTCCATCTGCCGCGCGAAAAGCCGGCTTTGATCCGCGGTCAGCGACTCCCAAGCTGGCAGTCCCTCGGGACGCGGCGTCAATTCGGCGCCTGCCGGAATGACGCCGAGCGCCTTCTGGCGGGCGAAGCTCTCCTCGCGAAGCCTGTCCCAGCCCTGGTCGAACCGGCCTTTGTATTTGTCGATCCACTCTTTCGGCACATGGTGCGGCGCGTGGGTCGCGCCGGTCGCGAAATAGAGAAAGAACGGCTTGTCCGGCGCGACCGCCTCGTGATTGTGCAGCCATTTGATCGCATCGTCGACGAGATCGGTGGTCAGATGATAGCCTTGCTCGGGCTTTTTCGTCGGCTCGACGGCGACCGTGCCGCGATAGAGCTGCGGCTCCCATTGACTGGTCTCGCCGGCCTGAAAGCCATAAAAATATTCGAAGCCCAATCCGGTCGGCCAATGGTCGAACGGCCCGACCGGCGAAATTTCCCACAGCGGCGTGTTGTGCCATTTTCCAAAAGCCGCGGTGCTGTATCCATTGAGGCGCAGCACTCGGGCGATCGAGGCGGTCTCGCTCTTCCAGACAGAATTATAAGCAGGATAGCCCGTGGCGATATCCGCGAGATTTCCGAACCCGACCTGATGCTGATTGCGGCCGGTGAGCAGCGAGGCGCGCGTCGGCGAGCAGAGCGCCGTGGTGTGGAACTGGTTGTAGCGCAGGCCGTGCGCCGCGAGCCTGTCCAGCTCCGGCGTCTGCGCCGCGCCGCCGAAGGTCGAGGAGGCGGAAAATCCGACGTCGTCGAGCAGGATCACAATGACATTCGGCGCGCCTTTGCGCGGCTGAACCGGCCGCGGAAAGGCGGGAACCGATTTTTCGCGCGTCTCGGCGACGACGCCCGAGAAAGGCGCATCCGGCTTCGGCAAAACCTCCGCGCGACTGTTCGCCGGCATCGAGGCGAGGCCGAAAAGGAGGGAGCTGACAAATGGGATCGATCTCCGCATGGCGCGCCTCCGAACAATCATCACCAGCAAATTGGTCGTATTTATGGTAATATGTCAATGATGACGGCCGGCGCGCAGGCGCGGCCGATTCCTGACGACATGCGCGAGTTTCATCACGAGCGCTCGTCGAGCCGTATCTCTCGGGAAATGCGTTCGGCGCCTCGTCGCATCGACGAGAGCCGGCTCTGCAGCCGATCGATGTAGAGATAGATGACAGGCGTCGTATAGAGGGTCAGGAATTGGCTGACGATCAGCCCGCCTATGACCGCGATGCCGAGCGGCCTGCGAATCTCCGATCCTTCCCCGGTTCCGAAAGCCAAGGGCAGGGCGCTCAGCAGCGCGACGACCGTGGTCATCAGAATCGGCCGGAACCGGCAGGCGCAGGCCTGTCGTATGGCCTCTGCGGCGCCGGCTCCGGTGCGACGTTTCACATCGACCGCGAAGTCCACGAGCATGATCGCATTCTTCTTCACAATTCCGATCAGCAGCAGCACGCCGATCATGGCCACTATGCTCAAATCTGTCTTGCAGGCCATGAGAGCGAGGAGGGCGCCGACGCCGGCCGACGGCGCCGTCGACAAAATCGTGATCGGATATAAAAAGCTCTCATAGAGAATTCCGAGCACGATATAGACCGTGGTGAGCGCCGCCGCGATCAGCAGAGGCTGATTGGAGAGGGCGTCCTGATAGCTCGCCGCCGTGCCTGCGAAAACGCCATGAATTGCCGCGGGCGTTCCGATCGCCTCCATCGTCTCCGTGATCGCGCGCGTCGCATCGCTGAGCGATTTGCCTTCCGAGAGGTTGAAGGAGATGGTGATCGCGGCAAAATTGCCCTGATGATTGACTTGCAGCGGCGTCTTGCCGCCGGCGAGCCGGCTGAACGCCGGCAAAGGCACCATCGTATCGGCGCTCCCATTCACCGCAGTTCCGACCGCATCATTGCTGCGAACAGTATAGACCTGCGCCGCCGCGCCGAGCGAGCTTCCTCTGAGCGTCGCGCTCGCGCCCAGATAGAGCTCGTCGAGCGCATGGACCGAATCGCGATATTGCGGCGCCACCTCCATGACGACATGATATTGGTTGAGCGGCTCGTATATGGTGGACACCTGTCTTTGACCGAAGGCGTCGTAGAGCGTGTTGTCGATCTGCGCGGAGGTGAGCTTGAAGCGCGACGCCGTGGAGCGAACGACATGGACGCTGGTCTGCAATCCCTTGTCCTGCTGATCCGAGCTGACGTCCTGCAGCACGGGATTTCGGCGCAGCGCCTCGGTCACCTTCGGCGCCCAGCTCTGGAGCTCGTCCAAATCGTCTGATTGCAAGGTGAACTGATAGAGAGCATTGCTCGGACGTCCGCCGATGCGCACGTCTTGCGTCGATTGGAGATAAAGGGTCGCGCCGCTGAGCTTGGCGAGCTTCGGACGCAGCCTCGCGATGATCTCGTCCGCCGAGACGCCGCGTTCCCGCAGCGGCTTCAATGTGACCTGCATGTCGGCGACATTCACCGAGCCGCTGGGGCCATAAGAGCTTCCGCCGATCGTTCCAGCGACCGTCTCGATCGCCGGATCGTTCCTCAGAACAGCGATGAACTGCTCGAGCTTCGTCCTCATGAGCGAAAAGGAGACGCTCTGGTCGGCGACCAGGGCTCCGCTCATGCGGCCGGTGTCCTGCGTCGGAAAAAAGCCTTTTGGAATGATCGTCAGGAGATGAAAGTTGAGCCCGACCGTCGCCAGCAGCGCGAGCATCGTCAGGCGCGGTCGGCGAAGCGCGAATTCGAGAGAATGCTCATAGCCCCTTTGCAGCGCCGCCAAAATCCATTCGCTGACGCGTAGCATTCGAGAGGACGATCGGGGGGAGTGCGCGCGCATGAGCTGCGCGCATAGCATGGGCGTCGCCGTGACCGAAAGAGCGAGCGAGATGAGGATCGCGACCGACAGGGTGACGGCGAACTCGTGCAACATGCGGCCGACGAAGCCGCCCATGAACAGGATGGGGATGAACACTGCGATCAGCGACAGGCTCATGGACAGCACGGTCGACATGACTTCGCGGCTTCCGTCGATGACGGCGCGCAACCGTGTCGCTCCCGACTCCATGTGACGAACGACATTCTCGACGACGACGATCGCGTCATCGACAATAAAGCCCGTGGCGATCGTCAACGCCATGAGCGAGAGATTGTCGAGCGTGTAGTCGAGCAAATACATCGCCCCGAACGAGCCGATCAGCGAGACGATGACCGATATTCCCGGGACGAGGGTGGCGCGCCAATCGCGCAGGAAGAGAAACACCACAAATATCACCAGCGCGACCGCGATGACGAGGCTCTGCTCGACCTCGTGCAGCGATGTGCGTATCGTCAATGTTCGATCGCGCATGACGCGCATCTCGGCTCCGGCGGGCAGCGCGGCGTTGAGCGCGGGCAGCAGGGCCCTGATCGCATCGACGATCTCGATATTGTTCGCGCCCGGCGCACGGGAGACATTCACCTGAATTCCCGGCTCGTCGTTGACGAGCCCGAAGCTGCGGCTGTCCTCGACCGAATCGACGACCTCCGCCAAATCGCTCAACCGTATCGTCGCGCCGCTGCGATATGCGACCACGAGACCCGTATAATCATCGGCGCGACGCTGCTGATCGTTGCAGTAGATTTGCAGACGCCGCTCATCGACCGTCACCGCCCCTTTTGGAGCGTTGTAATTGGTCGCGGCGAGCGCAGCGCGAACGTCTTCCAGCGAAATTCCATATTTGAAGAGCGCGTGCGGATTGAGCTCGACGCGAACCGCCGGAAGCGCGCCGCCGCTCACCGAGACTTGGCTGACGCCCGGAACCTGCGCGAGCTTTTGCTGCAATATGTTGGACGCGGCGTCGAACAGCTGGCCCTGTGTGAGCCGGCTCGACGTGAGCGACAGCGTCAGGACCGGCACATCTGCGGGACCTGTCGCCCGGGTCGTCGGATTATTGCGCAGCGATGTCGGAAGATCCGCGCGAGCGGCGGCGATCGCCGCCTGAACGTCGCGTTGCGCGCCATTGATGTCGCGATCGAGATCGAGCTGCAGTGAAATTCTCGCCGAGCCGAGCGAGCTCGTCGACGTCATCTCATTGACGCTCGCGATCTTGCCTAGGTGCTTCTCGAGCGGCGTCGCGACCGAGGCCGCCATGGTCTGCGGACTGGCGCCGGGCATGGAAGCGACGACCGTGATCATCGGATAGTCGATTTGTGGAACAGGAGCCACCGGCAGAAGGAAAAACGCCACGGCTCCAATCAGGGTGAGTCCAGCCATGAGCAAAGTTGTCGCGACAGGACGCGCGACCGCGGTTTCGAGCAGACTCATGAAACCCAGGCTCCGCTTTTCTCCTACGCGCGCGGCTATGCTTCCGCGGCCGGCGCGACCGCTCGTCCCAGCGGGCAGCCGGAGAGGGCGCGATGCGACGTCTTTTCCTATCATCTAGATATTATATTGTGACGCGCCCGTCGAGCCCACCCGTCGAAGCCGCCAGCGGGGGAGGGGGAGGGGCAGGAAACGTCCGCCGCTCGACGCAGACCTTCTCTCGAATGCCGAGCGGCTTTATCCATCTCGGCGAGCCGCCCGATCTGCGCGCGCCCAGCTTGTAATCATATTAACTTGATAGTATATATAGATACTCCCGCGGGCGCGACGCCCTCGCCTCGTAACCCGCGCTCACATGAACTTCTCGGCTCCCTTCATACACCGTCCAGTCGCGACGACGCTGCTCGCAGCGGCGCTTTTTCTCATGGGCGCTATCGGCTACGCATTTCTTCCTGTCGCCAGCCTGCCGGCGGTCGACATGCCGGTGATCGGCGTCGGCGCCTTTCGGCCGGGCGCCGACCCTTCTACGATGGCCGCCTCGGTCGCGGCGCCCTTGGAGCGTCGACTGGCCACGATTTCCGGCCTCACCGAGCTCACTTCGTCGAGTTCGCCCAGCTCGACGCAGATCACGCTGCAATTCGACATGAATCGAAACATCGACGCCGCGGCGCGCGACGTTCAGGCGGCGCTCAACGCCGCAGCGACCGACCTGCCCACCGATCTCTCGGCTTTGCCGTCGTTCCGCAAATCCAATGCGGCCGCCTCGCCCATTCTCATCCTCGCGCTCACGTCGGACAATTTGCCGACGACGTCCCTCTACGACGTCGCCGATACGGTGATCGCGCAAAGAATATCTCAAGTTCCCGGCGTCGCAGAAGTCAAGGTCGCCGGCGCGGAGCAGCCGGCGATCCGTGTGCAGATCGACCCCGCGCGCCTCGCGACGATGGGACTGGGCGTCGATGCGGTCGCGAGCGCCATCCTCTCCGCCAATGTTCGGTCGCCTCTCGGGGCTTTCGATGGAGCGACGACGGCGACGACGCTCGGAGCGAGCGACGAATTGTCGAGCCCCGAGGAATTTCGTAACATCGTCCTGCGTGCGCAAAATGGCGCCATCGTGCGGCTGAGCGATGTCGCGACTGTCGAACGCGGCACGCGAAGCCGGACGACAGCGGGCTGGTTCAACGGCAAGCCCGCGGTCTTGCTCGTCATCACCAAGCAGGCCAACGCCAATGTTGTGCAAGTCGCGGATCGCGTCAAAGCATTGCTGCCGGAGCTCGAGAGATGGATTCCGGCTGGAGTTTCCATCGCCATTCAATCGGACCGCACCGTCTCCATTCGCTCGAGCGTGAGGGACGTCCAGCATACGCTGGCTTTGTCGGTCGCGCTCGTCATGCTCGTGGTCTTCGTCTTTCTGAAACGCGCGACGCCCGTTGTCGCCGCTGGCGTCACTGTTCCCCTGTCGCTCGTGGGAACCGGCGCGGCCATGTGGCTCGCAGGATTTTCTCTCGACAATATTTCGTTGATGGCGCTGACGATTTCGGTCGGCTTCGTCGTCGACGACGCAATCGTGATGATCGAGAATATCGCGAGCTGCTCGGAGAAGGGATTGAGCCGGCTGGAGGCGGCGCTCGCGGGAGCG
Source organism: Methylosinus sp. DMC45 (assembly GCF_056313885.1). Classification (NCBI taxonomy): domain Bacteria; kingdom Pseudomonadati; phylum Pseudomonadota; class Alphaproteobacteria; order Hyphomicrobiales; family Methylocystaceae; genus Methylosinus; species Methylosinus sp. DMC45. The sequence goes on along the minus strand of NZ_JBQUZK010000049.1, from coordinate 121,476 downwards.
CGGCAGATCGGCTTCACCGTGATCGCCATCAGCCTCTCGCTGGTCACGGTCTTCATCCCGCTGAAGTTTCTGGACGGTCCGACCGGACGCGTTTTGGCAGAATTCGCATTCACGCTGAGCTTTGCGATCGCGATATCGACCGTCGTCTCATTGACGGTCACGCCTATGGTCTGCGCCTGGTTTCCCGGCGGGCGACATGCTCGGCCCTCGGAAGGCCGCGAGAGCGACGGGCTCCTCGCGCGAACGGAAGCCTTCTATCTCGAGAGCTTGAGGTCGATCATCGCGCATCCCTGGCTCGGACCGGCGGCCGTCGCCGTCAGCATCGCCGCGACGATCTATCTCTACGGCGTCATCCCCAAGGGAAATCTGCCGCCGGACGACACAGGGCTGATCAATGCGACGACGGAGGTCTCCGCCGACACGTCATTCGTCGAAATGGCGCGGCTGCAGAAGCTCGTGGCCGAGATCGTGGCCTCCGATCCAGATGTCGTCGCTGTCGGCTCGTCGATCGGCGGCTCCTCTGGCCTCACCTCGTCGACCAATCAGGGCAGGATGTACATCAGCCTGAAGCCGGCGGGCGAGCGCATCGTCACGACTTTCGACGTGATCGCGCGGTTGAGGCGGCAAATGGCGGACGTCACCGGAATCGGCGTCTTCATGGTCCCGGCGCAGGACATGAGAGTCGGCGGCCGGCAGAGCAAAGGCCAATATCAATTCACCCTCTGGGACTCGTCCGTCGACGAATTGAACGAATGGACTCCGAAAGTTCTGCAGCGGCTCCGCGCGCTTCCGCAGATCGTCGACGTTTCGACGGATAGGCAATCCGGCGCGTTGAAGAGCGACATAATCATCGATCGCGTCGCGGCGTCGCGGCTCGGCGTCTCGATTTCCGCGATCGACGCGGCGCTCAACAGCTATTTCGGCCAGAGGCAGGACAATCTGATCTATACGCAGCGCAATCAGTATCGCGTGATCATGGAGGCGCTCCCCGCGCGGCAACGTGATCCGAGCGACCTCTCGCAGATTTATGTCTCGGGCGCGAATGGAACGCAGACGCCGCTCACCGCTGTCGCGCGAATAGAGAGGGGCTCGACGCCTCTGGTCGTGAACCACCAAGGCGTCGTTCCGGCGGTCACGATCTCCTATAATATCGCGCCGGGGCATACGCTCGATGCGGCGACGGCGGCGGTGCGACGCGCCGCCGACGAAATGCAGCTCCCCAACGGGCTGAGAGCGGATTTCGCCGGCGACGCCGCCGATTTTCGCAAGGTCGCGGACGGCATGGCCAAGCTCATTCTGCTGTCGCTATTGTGCGTCTATATCATACTGGGCGTTCTCTATGAGAGCGTCATACATCCGATCACGATCATATCGACCTTGCCGTCCGCCGGCCTCGGAGCGCTGCTGGCGCTACGAGCTTTCGATATCGAATTCACCGTCATCGCCTTCATCGGCATTCTGCTGCTGATCGGCGTCGTCAAAAAGAACGGCATCATGCTGGTCGACTTCGCGCTGCAGGCCGAGCGAGAGAAGATGCTCAGCCATGAGGAGGCCGTGCTGCTCGCCGCAAAGGAGCGCCTGCGCCCGATTCTCATGACGACCTTCGCAGCCATGCTCGGCGCGCTGCCGCTCGCCATGGCCACGGGCATAGGCGCGGAAATGCGCCGCCCGCTCGGAGTGACGATCGTCGGAGGTCTGGCGCTCAGCCAATTGCTGACGCTCTACACGACTCCGATCATCTATCTTCTCATGAGCCGGCTCCAAAGAAAGCGCGAGCGCGTCTTTCCGGCGCTCGGACGCGTCGGCTCGACGAACGCGGGCGTCGCCGCTGCTCGCCTCGAGGCTCCGCAGCACAGAACCGCGAGAGGCTGACCCCGGGAACCGCCGTTCGGCTCGCGCTCGCGAAGGAAACGAACAGCGGCGTTTTGGATGCGCCGCGGCATTCGGACCGGCGCGTTGCGCTCGACGCAGATAGTTGATAAAATCGATACATTAATGGCTGTGCGGCGGTATCTCGTAGCGGCCGCCGAGGAGAACCGCATGCTCGCATCGCAAGATCGCCGCGACCAGCCGCATCGGCCGCCGCTTCCAGGAACAGATCTCCGCGCGTGTGGCGTCGAAGGGCTTTCTCGGTCGTCGCCATGAAACAGTCGAGCGTCGATCGCCGGACAATTCTCTTGCTCGCGGCCGCAGCGATCTCGGCGAGCTCTCTTCACGCGGCGACGGACGAAAAGCCGAAGCAGCTGGTGATCGGCTATCAGAAATTCGGCGTGCTTCTGGTCGCCAAAGCGCAGAGGCTGTTGGAGAAGCGCTTCGAGCCGAACGGCGTGACGATCAAATGGGTCGAATTCCCCTTCGGCCCTCCGATGCTGGAGGCGCTCGGCGCCGGCGCCATCGATTATGGCTTCACGGGCGACGCGCCGCCCATTTTCGCGCAAGCGGCCCACGGACGGCTGACCTATGTGGCGGCTATTCCGGCGAACGCCTATGGCCAGGGCGTCGTCACGCCGCGTCATTCGGCCATCGCAGGCGTCGCCGATTTGAAAGGAAAAAGGATCGGCGTCGCCAAAGGCTCGAGCGCGCATAATCTGCTGGTCTCGACGCTCGAGAGCGCAAATCTGGTCTTTGACGACGTCACGCCCGTCTATCTCGCGCCTGCCGACGCAGCCGCGGCCTTCACCCGTGGCGCGATCGACGCGTGGTCGATCTGGGACCCCTATCTCGCCATCGCCGAGCTGAACGCCGGCGCGCGCCAGCTCGAGATCGACGCCACCGCGGCTGCTCAGAGCAGCTTCTTTCTCGCCAACGCCGATTTCTCGGCGCGATATCCCGCCCTCGTCGACGAGATCAACGACGAGATCGCGAAAGCCGCCGCTTGGGCGGCCGCGCATCGCGCCGAGGTCGCGGAACTCTACGCCGCGGCGAGCGGCGTTCCGCTCGCCGCGCAACGCAAATCGGTCGATCGAGCCGAATTCGCGCTGGTCTCGCTCGACGACGCCATCATCGCCGAGCAGCAACGAGTGGCGGATCGCTTCTTGCGTCTCGGGCTGATCCCCGCGCGCCTCGACATTCGCGATATCGTCTGGAAGCACAAGCCCGCCGGCTGAAAGAAGCGCAGCATGACCGACCGACCGCTCGATATGTTCTGGTTCATTCCCGTCAGCGGAGACGGCTCCTATCTCGGCTCGGACAAAGGCATTCGCTATGCCGAGTTCGACTATATGAAGGAGATTGCGCAAGCCGCCGACCGCCTGGGATTCGCAGGCGCGCTTCTGCCTGTCGGCAGCCATTGCGAGGATCCGTGGATCACCGCCGCCGCGCTCGCGCCGCATACCAAGCGGCTGCGCTTCCTCGCGGCCTTGCGTCCGGGGCTCGCGACGCCCACCCATTGGGCGCGCCAGACGGCGGCGCTCGATCGCATCAGCGAGGGACGCTTTCTCGTGAATGTCGTCTCTGGCGGAGATCCGGTGGAGCTCGCCGGCGACGGGATTTTTCTCTCCCATGATGCGCGCTATGCCCATGCCGCCGAATTTCTCACTGTCTTTCGCAGGCTGCTCGCCGGCGAGACGGTCGATTTCGTCGGCGAGCATATTCGTGTCGAAGGCGCGCGGCTGCTGTTTCCCACCGTGCAGAGCCCGCTGCCGATCTGGTTCGGCGGCTCGTCGGACGCAGGGCTCGAGGTCGCCGGCGAGCATGCCGACGTCTATCTGACCTGGGGCGAGCCGCCGGCCCAGCTCGCCGAGAAGATCGCTGCGGCGAGAAAACGCGCTGCGCTGCGTGGGCGCAAGCTGAAGTTCGGCCTGCGCATTCATATCATCGTGCGTGAGACGGAGCGCGAGGCGTGGGACGCCGCCGACCGGCTCATCACGCATCTCTCGGACGATGCGATCGCCGCGGCACAGCGCAAATTCGCGCTCGAATCGGACTCCATCGGCCAAAAGCGGATGAGCGCTCTGCATGGCGGCCGCCGCGATCGACTCGAGATCGCGCCAAATCTCTGGGCCGGCGTCGGCCTCGTGCGACGCGGCGCCGGCACCGCGCTGGTCGGCGATCCCGAGACGGTCGCCGCGCGCTTGCGAGAGTATCAGGCGCTCGGAATCGATACGGTGATCGCCTCCGGCTATCCGCATCTCGAGGAGGCCTATAAGGTCGCCGAGCTGCTGTTCCCTGCGCTCGGCATTGAAAGCGGCCGCAAATGGTCGCATGGAACCGCGGTCGGAGAATATGGCGTCGGCTCCGGCGCTTCGCCGCGCGCCGCCGCAGAGTAGAGCGTGCGATGACACATTCGCAGGACGCCTCGATTCTCTCCAGCCGCGCTCCGCGAGGCGGAACCTCACAGCGCCTTTCCTGGCGGGCGATTCTCGAATCGAGAGCCGCGGCATGGATCGTTCCTCTGTCGATCGTCGCCCTCTGGCAGGCTGTCTGCGTCATGGGGCTCACGTCGTCGACGCTGCTGCCTTCGCCCATGGCCGTCCTCGACGCCGCGTGGCGACTGACGCTCACGGGCGAGCTGCCGCGCAATCTCGGCGTGAGCTTCCTGCGTGCGATCGGGGGCCTCGCGATCGGCGGAGCGATCGGCTTCTTTTTCGGCTTGGCGAATGGCGTGTCCAAGATCAGCGAGGTCCTCGCCGACTCCACATTGCAGATGGCGCGCAATATTCCGCATCTGGCGCTGATCCCGATCGTCATCCTCTGGCTCGGCATCGACGAGGAGGCCAAGCTCTTCCTCGTCTCGATCGGCGTCTTCTTCCCGATTTACGTCAACACGCTGCATGGCGTTCGCTCGATCGATCCGCAACTCCTGGAAATGGCGCGCAGCTATGGCATGCCGAGCCACGAGCTGTTCCGACGTGTCGTGCTGCCCGGCGCATTGCCGTCGATATTCGTCGGGCTTCGCTATGCGCTCGGCGTCATGTGGCTGACGCTGATCGTCGCCGAGACGATCGCAGCGCAATCAGGGCTCGGCTACATGGCCATGCAGGCGCGCGAATTCATGCAGGTCGATATCGTCGTGCTGTCGATCACGATCTACGCTCTGCTCGGCAAATTCGCAGATTCCGTCGCCCGCATTCTCGAGCGCTCCTGTCTTGCCTGGCACCCCGCATTTCAGAGCGGTCGAGGAGATCGGCCATGACGCTCGGTAAGCTCGCGCATGAGGCGAGGCCCTGCGCCGGAGCGCCGCTGCGCGTGCGCAATCTCGACAAATCCTTCGGCTCCAAGCGCATTTTGAGCAATCTCGAGCTCGACGCGCCCGCCGGTCAGTTCCTGGCGATCGTCGGACGCAGCGGCTGCGGAAAGAGCACGCTGCTGCGTCTGATCGCCGGCCTCGACGAGAAGACCCGCGGGACCATAGCATTCGGAGAGCCTCTGGTCGCGCAAGCGCGCGACATTGTCCGCGTGATGTTTCAGGAGCCGCGTCTCCTGCCTTGGGCGCGCGTGTTCGCCAATGTCGAGGTCGGTCTCGGCGAGCGCCGAGGCAGCGCGGATGGCCGGGCGCAAGCCCTCGAGGCGCTGCGCTCGGTCGGGCTCGAGGATCGCGCCGAGGATTGGCCGTCGACGCTCTCCGGCGGCCAGAAGCAGCGCGTCGCCTTCGCGCGCGCGCTCGTCAGCCGGCCGCGCCTGCTGGCCTTCGACGAGCCGCTCGGCGCGCTCGACGCTCTCACCCGCATCGAGATGCAGCGCCTGCTGGAATCCGCGTGGTTGCGCGACGGCTTCACGGCTCTGCTGGTGACGCATGACGTCGCCGAGGCCGTCACGCTCGCCGATCGCATCGTGATCATAGAGAATGGCGCGGTCTCGCGGGACATAGCCGTCGATCTGCCGCGTCCTCGCCGTCGCGGCGCGGTCGAGGTCGCGGAACTCGAGGAGCAGATATTGGATCATCTGCTCGGAGACGCGGCCGGGCGCGCCGCCGAGTGACGAGCGCAGCTATCGCACGACATGAAAATTGGCGACGCCGTCATTGGCGAGTTGCGCGACGAGCTGCAGCTCCCAATCGATATAGGCCTGCATCGCATCGCGTGAATTGTCGACGCCTTCATAGGGGCGCTTGTAGCTGTCGTCCGGCTCGCTGAGCCATTGCGGATTCTCCGCCGTGACCGCGCCGAATGCCTGCGTTCCGCCGGCCAGCGCGACCGCGCCGCGCGCCACGCTCCGCGCCCGCGCGAGATTGTCCAGCGCGGTCTCTCCATCGGGCGAGACCAGCACGACCTGCTCGTCACGCGGCAGCGTCGAAAGATCGCGCTCGAGATGCGCGGCGGCGGCCCAAAAAGCGCCCCGAATATGGCCCGCGCGATAGACGGGGCTGCGCGAGAGATCGACAATGACGAAATGGTCGCGGCGAGCCGCGAGCTCCTCCGGCGAGATCGTCGAGCCCGGCGCGACGATGATCGGCGGACGAGCCCGCGGGGAGGGGCCGACATCCGTCGCCGCGACCGCATCCGGCGCGAGCACGGCCGTCTCCCAGCCGAGCTGCGTCAGCCATGAAGCCGTAGAGAGCGCGCGCGCTTCGAGATCGTCATACAGGATGATCTTCGCGCCGCGCACGGCGACCCATTCATCCGTGGCCTGAACGAGCTGACCGCCGGGCGCGGAACGAAAGCCGGACGCATGGCCCGCCGCATATTCCTCCGGCGAGCGCACATCGAGCAGATAGAGCGTGCGCCTTTCACGCTCGGCGAGCGCGGCCTGAAAGCCGGCGGCGTCCAGCGTGGCGACGCCGAGGCGCGCTGCGCGAGCGCGCGTTCCGGCGAGCGCGCGAGCATGCGCCTCTCGGCTGATCGACGGGAAGCGCCGCTCCTGTCCGCGGTCGAGCGCCAGCCCGTCGAGAGTCCAGCCGATCGTGCCGTTGCGGAGCGCGGCGACGCGATTGGGGACAGCGGCGTCGATGAGGCTCTGCGTCCCGATGATCGAGCGCGTGCGTCCAGCGCAATTGACGATGACCAGCGTGTCCGGCGACGGCGCAATATCGAAGACGCGCAAGGCGAGCTCGGCGCCCGGCGCGCTCACCGCCGTCGGAATGCTCATGGTGCGATATTCCTCGTAGCGGCGCGCGTCGAGCACCACGGCGTCGGCGCCGTCGCGAATGAGCCGATCGACCTCGCGCGCCGACAATGACGGCGTATGGCGAATGGATTCGACCAGCTCGCCGAAAGCCTTCGACACTACATTGACGTCGCGGAACAGCTCGCCGACCTCGCGATAGGCGGAAAGCCCTCCTTCGAGAAGGGCGACATCGCGATAGCCGACGTCGACGAGACGGCGCGCAGCGCGCTCCGCGGCTCCCTCGCCATCGTCATAGACGACGATCTTCGCCGACAGGCGCGGGGCGAGCTCATAGGCTTTCGCCTCGATCTCGGCGAAGGGCAGCGAGACGGCGAAGAACGGATGCGTGCGCGAAAAAGGTCCTTCCTCACGCGCGTCGAACAGCGCGACCTCCTCGCCCGCCCGCCAGAGCGCGCGAAGCGCGCGCGCCGAAATCTGCTCCACCATGGGCCAGAACTCCCTATCGATTCAGTAGGCGTTACGCCCGCCACGCCGGCGATGGGCCGACAGTGGGGACACCGCCGTTCGGCCCTTGTGTCTTCTATCGACGTTTCCGCCGCGCATGCAAGGCGCCGCCGCGCGAGCTTGACCGTTTGGGCGCCATCAGTATATTCACTTAAATCACATCGATTTAATGTAATGATGAATTGCATGCGCGTCGCCCCGGGAAGCTTGGACAAGCGGCGCCGCTTCGGCGCTCGAGCGCCACGAGCCGCGCTGCTCGCGGGGGTCGCGTGTCTTTCTCTCGATATCGCCCTCGCGCAGGACGCTCAGGTCGACGATGTGCGTGTGACCGGCGCGCGTGACGGAACGCAACGCCAGGAGCAGGCGACCAAGCAGCCTCGGCCGATCGTCGTCGTGACCTCCAAGACCGCCGAGCGGGAACATCTCGATCGATTGACCGATCTCGCGCAAAAGGTCCCGAACTACAGAGTCGACGGCAGCCATCCGAGACGTCCGGCGACGATCCGGGGCGTCGGGCTCGGCGCCGGAACCGGCGATGGATCGGAGTCGGACACGGGCTTCGTCGTCGATAATGTGTTCTGGAAGAATTTCGGCTTCCAGTGGGGCGATTTCGTCGATCTGGAATCCTTCGAGATCGGCCTCGGCCCGCAGGGAACCGCCTTCGGCAAGAACACCACGGTCGGCAATATCGTCCTCCGCACGCAATTGCCCTCTTTCGAGCGCAAGGCGAGCTTCGAGACGTCTTTCGCCAATTACAATCGCATCATCGAGAAGCTGAACGTCACCGGGCCGATCATCGACGACAAGCTCGCCTATCGCGTCGCATTCTATCTCGACAAGAGCGACGGCTGGATTCGTGATCAAGTCACCGGCGCCGGCTATCGCAACGACAATCGCTGGGGCGTGCGCGGGCAATTATATTATGTCGGCGACAGCGTGACCGACCGTTTGATCTTCAATTATGGACGCTCTGCCGAATACAGCAATATCGGTGCCTGCAGCAGCACGGTTTGCGCTTTCGGCGACTCGTTCCAGCTTTTCGCCAATGGCACGCTGCCCGCGCGCACCTATTCACAGACTCTGGCGCAAAGGCTCGGGCGGCCGGTTCTCACCTTCGATCCATTCAAGCCCTATTTCACCCGCACACCGACCTTCTACGCCCAGCAGCACAATGTCTCGAACGAGGCGAATATTCAGCTCGGCGAGAACACGCTGAGCCTGATTTCCGCCTATGGCCATTTCCGCTTGCAGCCGCGCGTGCCGCTCGGCAATCAGGAGCTCTCAATCACCGGCGGACGCGTCGACAGCTATGTCGATCAATTCTCTCAGGAGATCAGGCTCGCATCGCCAAAGGAGCAGGCGCTCGAATGGACGACGGGCGTCTATTCCATGTATGAATATGTCTGGAACCATAATCTGACCGAATTCGGCTCCGACGCCGCGGCTTGGTTCGGCGCGCCGGCTCTGCTCAACGGCCTCCAGAACAATCGCGACGGCAAGGCGCGGACCTTCCATGTCGCGGCCTATGGTCAGGCGACCTATCATGTCGACGAGCAATTGGCGCTGACCTTCGGTCTGCGCGACAGCTACGAGATCAAGGAAGGCTCCAATTTCGGCTGGGAGCAGATCTATCCCAATCAATATTCCCTCGCGCAACAAACGGCGGCGATCCGATCTGGCGGCGGCCAGGGCTTCTTCGACACGGGCGGCGTGAGCAAAACGCTCAACTCGCTGACGGGCGTCTTCAATCCGCAATACAGGATCGACGAGCACATATTGATCTTCGGGCTCGTCGGGCGCGGCGAGAAGGCGGGCGCCGTCAATACGGCCGCGCAGCCGATCCTCGACGGCCAGAACAATTTCAAAGGTTGGCAGCCGGTGATCACCAAGCCGGAGGTCTCATGGGATTATGAGATCGGCGCGAAGACGACATGGCTCGACGGCGCGCTCGTGGCCAATATCAATTTTTATTGGAACGATATTTATAATTTCCAGACCAATCTGACCGACACCTCCTACAAGGACAGTCTCGGCCAGCCGATCCGCACCACTTATCTCGGAACGGCCAATCATGTGCAGTTGCGAGGGGTCGAGATCGACGGCCGCTGGACGACTCCGCTCGAGGGTCTCTCGTTCAACTATTCCGGCGCGCGCACCGACGCCCGCTGGCTCGACTTCGCCAATGCGGCGACGCCCGCAGATTGGCTGTGGTCGACGCCGACCAACCCGCCTGCGGGCTTTCTTTCCGCTCCGCTCACACTGTCGCGGTCAAATTCTCGATGGGAGCTCGTCCCGCTCTGGTCTTTCAACGTCGGCGTGAATTACGAACGGCCATTGGGACCGCTCTTCCGCGATCTCGGCGAATGGGCGGACCGATCGGTCACGGGCTTCTTCTACGCGAACGCCGCATGGCAGGACAAAGTCCAGCTGACCGATCCCCACGCCGTGTTTCAATATTGGACATCGCCCTATACGCGAACGAATCTCGGTTTCGGCCTGAAAACGGACGACGAACGCTACGCTTTGTCCGTCTGGGTGAAGAATTTGTTCGACAATCGGCCCTTCACCGCCTGGGCGCCGGGCAATGCGACGACGCCGGCGACCATCGGCTGGCCCAATGATCCCCGCGCATTCGGCGGAACCATGCTGGTCAAGCTGTACTGACCAACGCCTCGCGACAAGGTCCCGCAGAAGCCTACTCGGTCACTAGAACTGATAGGCTTGTTGCGATAGGGTCGAAACGCGGCGGCGACCCGCCGAAGCGATCGGAGCGGACGTTCATGGCGAGAGGATTTTGGAATTCTGCGGCGGCGGCGGCGTTCGCGATGATCGCGACATTGATTCTCGCCTCCATCGGAGGGCGTCCAGCCCTCGCGGCGGAAGAGGTTCTGCGTATCGGCTACCAAAAATCCTCCTCGCTTCTCATCCTTCTCAAAGGGCAGGGCGCTCTCGAGAAAGCCTTGGCGCCCTTGGGCGTGAAAGTGGCTTGGCATGAATTCAGCTCCGGCCTGCCGCTTCTGGAAGGCGTCAACGTCGGCAGCATAGATTTGTCGGCGGACGTCGCCGAGCCCGTCCCACTCTTCGCCCAGGCGGCGAACGCCAAATTGACCTATCTCGCGCAGGAAAAGCCATCGCCGACAGGCCAGGCGATTGTCGTGCGCAAGGACTCGCCGATCAAGACGCTCGCCGATCTCAAAGGCAAGAAAATCGGCTTCGCCAAAGCGGCCGGCGTCCACTACCTCACTCTGCAAGCCTTGGAGAAGGCCGGCGTGAAGCTGAAGGAGACCGAGATCGTCTATCTTCAGCCCGCCGACGGACGCGTGGCGTTCGAGCGAGGCGCGATAGACGCATGGGCGATTTGGGATCCTTTTCTGGCGGCGCTGCAGAAAAGCGTCGAGGTGAGAGTGCTCGCCGACGGCGGCGCGGCCGATGTGAGCTATCGGCGCTTCTATCTGACGTCGACGAAATATGCGCTGAGCCGCCCCGACGTATTGAAGATCGTCGTCGATGAGCTCCGCAAGGCCGGGGAGTGGGTCAAGGCGCGCCCGAAGGAAGCCGCCGAGCGTCTGGCCCCGCTGGTCGGGCTGGACGCGGCGACATTGGAGCTCGCCAATAGCCGGCGCAGCTATGCGGTCGCTCTGGTGGACGAAGACGCGCTCGCCGAGCAGCAGAAAATCTCGGACGCATTCACCGAAGCGCAGCTTCTTCCCCGAAGGCTGGACGTGCGCGGCAACGACGTCTGGAAAGGCGCCCGTTGAACGCGATCCGGGGGCTTCCCGCGGTCGGTCTCCCGCCGATTTTCCTATTTCCGCCCGTTCGAGACGCATCGCGCTCGGACAATCGTCAGGCTCGTCGAATCCGCGGGATCCCAATGCGCATCGCTTCATTCGCCGCCACTGGCGCAGCTCTCGCTCTGTCGCTCGGCGTCCGGGCCGAGGAGGTCCTGCCCAAGGCCGAGCCGGCCCCCGCCGTGATCGTCGATCCGTCGCGCGACGCTGCGCCGCCCGCCTGGCCGCAGCCGGTCGTAGCCAAGGCCGGCGCGCCCAATGTCGTCCTGGTGCTGCTGGACGACGCCGGCTTCGGCGCCACATCCACTTTCGGCGGACCCGCGAAGACGCCGGAGCTGGATCGGCTGGCGGCGCGCGGCCTCAAATACAACGCCTTCCATGTGAGCGCTCTATGCTCGCCGACGCGCGCCGCGCTGCTGTCGGGCCGCACCGATCATCAGATCGGCTTCGGCTCCGTGGCCGATGGCGCGACCGGCTACCCCGGCTACAATGCGCATTGGCCGCGGAGCGCCGCCAGCCTCGCCCGCGTCTTGCGCGACAATGGCTATAGCACAGCGGCCTTCGGCAAATGGCACAACACGCCTTATGACGAAATCTCGCCGGTCGGCCCTTTCGATCGATGGCCGACGGGCTTGGGCTTCGAATATTTCTATGGGTTTCTGGCCGGCTATGACAGCCAATATGCGCCGCGGCTCTATCGCAACACGACGCCGGCCGATCCGCCCCGCGCCGGCGAGCCGGGCTATCATCTCACCACCGATCTCGTCGACGACGCCGTCAAATGGGTCCATGCACATGAGGCCGTGGCGCCCGCCAAGCCTTTCCTGCTCTATTTCGCGCCCGGCGCCACCCATTGGCCGCATCAGGTCCCCAAAGAATGGATCGCCGAATATGCCGGCGCCTTCGACAAGGGATGGGACAGACTGCGCGAGGAGACCTTCGCGCGGCAGAAGGCTCTCGGCGTCATACCCGCCAATGCAGAGCTCACGCCACGCCCCGCCGAGCTGCCGGCCTGGGATACGCTCTCGGGAGACCAAAAAAAGCTGTTCGCCCGGCAGATGGAGGTCTACGCCGCCTTCATGGAGCAGACCGACTTCGAGATCGGCCGTCTGCTGAAGAGCCTGGAGAAGGACGGAATCGCCGACAACACGCTGGTGCTCTACATCGCAGGCGACAATGGCGGCTCGGGCGAAGGCGGCGTCGACGGCCGCGACGTCATAGCGGTCGACGGGACGGCCCCTTCGGCCGCGGATCGGCTGAAGCGCGCCGACGAGCTGGGCGAGGAGATTTTCGACAATCATTACGCCGCCGCCTGGGCCTGGGCGAGTTCGACTCCCTTCCAATGGACGAAGCAGGTCGCCTCGCATCTCGGCGGCACGCGCGATCCGCTCATCGTCTCCTGGCCGGCGAAGATCAAGGCGCGTGGCGAATTGCGCACGCAGTTCCAGCACATCACCGATATCGCGCCGACCATCTACGAGCTGGCGGGCGTGACGCCGCCCGACAAGGTGGACGGCGTGGCGCAAACGCCGCTCGAGGGAAAGAGCTTCGCGGCGAGCTTCTACGACGCGAAGGCGCCGAGCAGCCATGGGCGGCAAGTGTTCGAGACCTCCGGCAATCGCGCCATCTATCAGGACGGCTGGTGGGCCGGAGCGCGCCATGTCGCGCCCTGGTCGGCGACGCGCGGCGCCGATCTCGCGATCGGCCAGCATCCTTGGGAGCTCTACGATCTGCGCGCGGATTTCTCGCAGGCGCATGATCTCGCCGCGGAGAAGCCCGAGAAAGTGAAGGAGCTGGCGGCTCTGTTCGACAGCGAGGCCGCGCGCACGCAAATCTACCCCTTGCTGCCGGCGCGCGGCAATCTGCCGTCACCCGCCGATGGCCGCGTTGTCTTCGATTATCGCCCCGGCGCCGACCATATTCCGCAACGCATCGGGCCGAAATTCAACCGGCGCGCCCATTCGATTCTGGCCGAGGTGACTCTGCCGGCCGAGCCGGCAGGCGTGATTTTCGCCGACGGCGGCGATTACGGCGGCTTTTCGATCTATGTGAAGGACGGCAAGCTCGTCTATCTCGCCAAGGCCTGGGGCAATGTCGCAGGAAAAATCGTCTCGACCGGGAAGCTGCCGGTGGGCGCGGCGCGGATCGGCGTGGAATTCATCCCCGACGCCGCCAAGCCGCCGCCGGTGCGCACCTCGTTCGAGCCGCGCGTGGTCTTCGCCGGAAAGATCATCCTCAGCGTCAATGGCGCGAAGGTCGCGGAAGGGCGGATCGAAAATCTCCAGCTCTCCTATAATGAAACACTCGACGTGGGCCTCGATTCCGGCGCGCCCGTCAGCCCCGATTACGCCGCGCCCTTCGCCTTCAACGGCCAGATCGACAAAGTTCACGTGGAGCTGAAATAGCCGCCCAGGATCAGCGCGCCAGCAAGCGGCTCAACTCCGTGAAGCGCGCGTCCGTGGGCCACAGCTGCGCCGCCGTCTCGACCTGCGCGCTCGCCTCCGCGAGGCGCTTTTGCCGCACGAGCCACAAAGCCAGCGCATAATGGGCGTCGGCGTCGGCCGGCGCTGCGGCCAGCGCCTTGCGCAGCGGCGCCTCGGCCTCCGCATCGCGGCCTGTGGCGCGCAGCAGATCGGCGAGATTCAGCCAAGCCGGGACATAGCTCGCGTCGATTCGGGTCGCGCGCTGGAATTCTTTCTCCGCCTCTCCAATCTCGCCGCGCTCGGCGGCCAAGGCGCCGAGATTGAGATGGCTTTCGGAACGATCCTCGGCGAGCCTCTCGGCCGCGCGCCATTCCTCCAGCGCCGGATGATCGACGAGCGGCGTCAGCCGCGCGGCCTCGATGCGCACCGCCCGCACGGGATCTTCGCGCAAAGGTCCGGCGAGCTTCTCGCGAAGCGTTTCGTCATAAGGGGCGAGCGCGCGCAGCGCGCCGAGGCGCAGCAGAGGGGAGGGCGCATGGAGTTCCGGCGTCAGCCTCTCCAGCGCGACGGCGCCGGGCTCGCCCGCGAGAGCGGCGAAGCGCGCCGCGCGGGCGATCTCGGAGAGCGCCTCCTCCGGCGCCTGTCGCGCCGCGCCCCAATCCTTCAGCCTCTCGGCCGCCCAATCGGCGCTCTTATCGGCATGGCAGGCGTTGCAGGCGTTGGGCGCGCCGAGCCGCGCGCTCGCCGCCGGACGCGGGATGCGGAAGGAGTGATCGCGCCGGATGTGAATCTGCATATAGATCCGCTGCGGCATATGGCAGGCGACGCATCGAGCCGCCGGCGAGCCCTCGGCGTGACGATGGTGCCGCGGCTGATCGAAAGTCGCTTGCGAATGACATTGGGCGCACAGAGCATTGCCCTCGGCGCGCAACGCGGCGCCATGCGGCTCGTGGCAATCGACGCAAGTCACGCCGGCGCCATGCATGCGGCTCTGCTGGAAGGAGCCCCATTCGAAGACCTCGTCCTCGATCTGGCCATCGGCGAAATAGAGCCCCGGCTCCAGCAGCTCCGGCATGAAAACGTCGAGAAAGGCCGCGCCGGGGCCCGCCGGGGCAATCGGCCGCCGCCGCGAATGACAGGGCGCGCAAATCTCCTCCGAGGGATTTTTTCGCGCCTCGCCCTTCCAATGACGAATCCCGCGCGCGTCGAAATCGCCCCAGGAGCCCACGGCCGTCTCGCCGGAAACGATCAGCCCCGCGCCAGCGCCGGCTTTGGCTCGCTCGACATGGCGCGAGCCGGGTCCATGGCACGCCTCACAGGCGACATTCTGCTCCCGCCAGCGGGTCTCGTAGCTGTCCGTCTCCGGGCGGTAGTTCTTGACGACCCCGGTCGAATGGCAATCCGCGCACATGAAGTTCCAATTCTGCGCCCGCGCGGTCCAATGCAGCGGATCGCCGGGCGCGATGCGCTCGCCCGGATAGAGGTCGAACCATCTCTGCCCGCCCTCCGATCTCGGCCGCGAATCCCATGCGATCGAAAAAGCCTGCAGCCGCCCGCCGGGCAGGCTCAGGAGATATTGCTGCAGCGGCGCGACGCCGAATGTCGCGGCGACGGCGAATTCTCGCTCCTCGCCGTCCCGGCCTTCGGCGCGAATGAAATAATCTTTCCCACGCTGAAAAAATCGGGGATCGGCGCCGGAGAAGTCGCCGAGAACCGTTCCGGCCGTCGGCGACGCCATGCTCTTCGCGTGATGCGATTTGCTCCAGGCTTCGGCCTGCGTCGCATGGCAGCCGGCGCAGACGATCGCGCCGACATATTCGGGCTCCACATTCGGCTGCGCGCGCAACGATACGAGCAGGAGGACAGCCGAGCCCGCAGCGACAGCGGCCAGCACGAAACGACGAATTCCCTTCATGCGACAATCATAAACGTACCGCTGGCGTCGAGCCGACTCATATCCTCGAGATCGCAGCCGCTCCCGGCATCGACGCCGAGGCGGCGTCCCAGCGCTCGAGCGAGCCATAAATGACGAGCCGGCCGAGAGGCGCGAGCGCCTTCAGGCCCTCCTTCGTCATGGCGCCGCCGCTTCGATGATCCCCGCTGCTTCGGCGCCCAATATGCTCGGGAGCGGCGGCGTCACCGCGTCGCGATTTTGCCCCATCGCCGTCTCGGCGAAGTTCACGCCCGAGGCCCTCACTCGGATCAATATCTCCCCCGGGCCGACTTGTGGGGACGGACGCGTCGACCAGCTCCAAAGCCTCGGGGCCGCCGAAGGCGTTCAGCTGCACGACTCTCATCGTCATTCTCCTATCCGTCGTCGCGAGCCTCGACGGGCTCTCCGACACCAGTGCTTCTTCAGACGGGGGATTCGCGCCATTTAGACGCTTTGACGGACGACAGAGAAGTTCGTCATATACTGACCTGGAGGTAAGCATGGCGTCGGTGATGAAGAACCTTCCGCCCTTGCCCGCGGAGCATCGGTTGCCGGCGCAGCCGTCCAGCGCATGACGGATTCGATTCGATCATCGACTCCCGCGAGGGACGCTCTCATGCCAAAGTGTCTCCCGATAAAGTGTCTCGATTCGCATGGAATTAAGATGGGACCGGGTCTGCCTGCCGCTGTTTCATTCGAGCGTCTGCAAGCGCCCTTCGAGAGCGCGTCCGACGCCGTCGCGCGTTTCGACGAGCGGCTCCGTTCCAGCCCCGTCGCCGAGGCGTTCGTTCTTCGCGCGCATTTCCACGACGCTTGCGCCGCCTTGTGGCGCATCGGCGAATTCGTGCAGCTCGAAGATCTCGTGCTTCATGACGCCGGAGCGGATGTGCGCACGCCGACGCATGAGCTCGTGCGCGCCCATGCCGTGCTGCTGACGCGGCGTCGCATAGCCGATCGCGAGCCCGCCTGGGCGTTGACGAGCGATGGCCTCGCCAGCCTGCGTGGCGCAGGGAGCCCCCAAAGCGCGGCGAGCGCGCCGACCAATGGCTCGCGCGCCATGGACGAAGTGGACGGAGAGCCGGATGACGAAGAGGGCGAGACGTTCGGCGCAGGAGAATTCGACGAGATCGATGAATTGCTGACGCGAACGTCACGCGTGATAGAGCGAGCCCAACCGGCTCCGCTGAAGCGGGACGACTCCGGCTTGGTCTATGACGAAGATTGGGACCAGGAGGCCCGTATCGCGGAATGGCGCGAGCGTCTGGACGGAGCCCGCAATCTTCCGCCCTTGATGGCCGCATGCGTCGCGCTCGACGCATGGGAAGAGATCGAGCCTTTGCAGCACAGCGCTTGGCTCGGCCCTTTGCTCGCCGCCGCCTCGCTTCGCTCCCGGGGAAAGACCCGGCACTATCTCCCGGCGCTGCATTCGGGCTTTCGACAGGCCAAATATCGCCGAGTCGGCCGAGACGATTTCGAATCTCGATTGATCGCATTGGCCTGCGCGATCGAATCGATGGCGAAAGCGGACTCGAAGGAGCTCGACAGATTGACGCTCGCCCGCGAGCTTCTGCTCAGAAAGTGCAAGGACCGAAGAACGAATTCGAGATTGTCGCAGCTCGTCGATTTCTGTCTGGCGTCGCCTGTCGTCACCGTCCCTCTCGCCGCCAAGGAGCTGCGAATCTCTCAGCAAGCCGCGACCACGATGATCGGCGAGCTCTCGTCGAACCTTCGCGAGCTGACCGGACGCGGGCGATACCGGGCTTGGGCGGTCATCTGAGGAATGCCGGACCGAGCGGCGCGCCATCGAAAAGGCGCGCCGCCCGCAATCGCTCATTCCGGCAAAGCGAACACGGTGAGCACGCCGCCCAGCGCCGTATAGTTCGACAGGCTGCGATAATTGCCCACGGCGCCGAGACCGTCGCTGCTCTTCGTCAATCCCGCCGCGAGGCCGATGCCGGCCCAGCCGCCGACGCCCGATAGCACGGCGACATATTGCTTTCCGCCGACCTCATAGGTGATCACATTGCCGATGATGCCGGAGGGCGTCTTGCGCCGGAACAGCTCCTTGCCCGTCTTCGTGTCGACGGCCTTCAGATATCCCTCGAGCGTGCCGTAGAAGGTCACGCCGCCATCCGTCGTGACCGCGCCCGACCAGACCGAGAACTGCTCCTTGTTCGCCCACACGATCTTGCCGGTCTTGGCGTCCCAGGCGATGAAATTGCCCGTATGCGTCTCGCCCTTGTCGCGATCGGCGGGGAACATTTCGACCGTCGCGCCGACATAGGGCTGGCCGGCCGAATAGCTGACTCGGAACGGCTCGAAATCCATGCAGACGTGATTGGTCGGCACGAGAAAGAGCCCCGTGCTCGGATCATAGCTCGCGGGCTGCTCGTCCTTGGAGCCGAGCGTCGTCGGACAGGCGCCGCGCGTCGTCTCGTCCTCGCCATGCGCCTCGGTCGAGAAGCGCTCGTCGAGAATCGGACGGCCATAGGTCTTCGATGATTTGTCGAGATCGATTTTCGTCGCCCAATTGACGGCGGGATCGAATTTCGCGGCGACGAGCAATTCGCCATTGACGCGATCGAGCGTGTAGCCGAACCCGTTGCGATCGAAGTGAACGGCGGTCTTGCGCTTCTTTCCGTCGATCTCCTGATCGACGAGCAGCAGCTCGTTGACCGCGTCATAATCCCATTGGTCGTGCGGCGTCGTCTGATAGACCCATCTCGCCTTGCCCGTGTCGAGATCGCGCGCCCAGAGCGTCATCGACCAGCGATTGTCGCCCGGACGCTGTATCGGATTCCATGTCGAGGGATTGCCGGAGCCGTAATAGACGAGATTGAGCTCTGGATCGTAGCTGTACCAGCCCCAAGTCGTGCCGCCGCCGAGCTTCCACTGATCCCCCTTCCAAGTGTTGATCCCGGAATCCTTGCCCACCGGTTTGCCGAGATGCGTCGTCTTTTCAGGATCGATCAATGTGTCCTCGTCCGGCCCGGTCGAATAGCCACGCCAGAGCAGCGCGCCGGTCTTCACGTCATAAGCGGAGATATGGCCGCGCACGCCATATTCGCCGCCGGCGTTGCCGACGAGCACCTTGTCCTTGAACACATGCGGCGCGGCCGTGGAGGTCTCGCCCTTCGCGGGATCGCCGAATTTGACGGACCAGATCGGCTTGTCCTTGCCCTCGCCGGACGACGCGCCTGTCGCGGCGTCGAGCGCGACGAGAGTCGTGTCCGCCTGAGCGAGGAAAATCTTGCCGTCGCCATAGGCGAGGCCGCGATTGACCGTGTCGCAGCACATCACGGGGACGACCGAGGCGTCCTGCTGCGGTGTGTATTTCCAGAGCACCTTGTGATCGGGATCTCGCAGATCGAGCGCATAGACATTGTTGGGGAACGGCGTGTGCAGATACATCACATCGGTGACATAGGCGGCCTTCGTCGTCTTGCCGTCCTTGTCGACGACGGCGGGAATGGTCACATCGTGAATGACGAGCGGAGCGCCCTCGTGTCCGCGCAAAACTCCCGTCGAGAATTGCCAGTCGACCGCGAGCTTGTGCACATTCGCCGTGGTGATCTGCTTCAAAGCCGAATGCCGAAGATTGGCGTAATCGCCTGTCGGCGACACCCATTGCCGCGGGTCCTTCTGCAGGTCGAGCAATGCGTCCGCGAAGGCGCCGCTGGTCGCGAGCGCGAGCGCGAGCGCGCCGACCGACATCGACAATCGAAGCTTCTTCATCTGCATTTTATTTCCTCCGCAGCCAGTTGTTTTCTCGCTTGCGCGTCATGCGCGACGGACGGCGACGAGCCCGGGAAGCCGTTCGCCGCCCGCCGCGCGCTCATGCAGCGGCCGCATGCGACGCCGCTCGAGGATCGATATTCATCGAATGGATGTCGCGCGCCAGATCACGAAAGAGCGACGCGCTCGCGATTGTCGCAATATTGCGACAGCTTCGGCCGTCGTCGGACGATCGAGCCGTAGGACGGCCTCTGCTCGACGCGTGAAAATTTCAAAATGAGAAGAAGGGCCGACGGACGGGCGCGCGACGCCGCGCCGCTTCACGCGTCGAAAACGAGATCGAGATGCGCTTCGAACAGATCGCCGATGTCCAGAGGATGAGCGCGGTCGAGCAGACCATTGTGAATGATCGCGAACCAGATGGGCGCGATGAGCAGATGAGGATAGTCCTCGAGCTCGGGCCGGCGCAGCTCTCCTCGCGCGCGCGCGGTCGCGGCCAGAGCGCGGATCTGATTCAGCAGCGGCTCGAACATCACGCGTCGATAGATCTCCGTCATCTCGGGAAATCGCGCGCCCTCGACGAGCACGAGCCGCGCGATGGCGGCGCGGCCATTGCGCTCGATCTCGCGTATCGACACGAGCATGGTGCGTCGCATGAATGTCGAGACCGGCTCGTCGGGATGACGATTGGCGGGGTCGGCGTCGATCAGCGCGCCTGCGATCTTCTCCCGCACCACGGCTTCGAACAGCGCCTCCTTGGCCGGGAAGTAGCGATAGGGCGTGCCTTTGGCGACGCCCGCGCGCCGCGCGACGCCGTCCATCGTCGTGTCGGCGTAGCCTTTCTCGAGGAACTCGCCGAGTGCGGCGTCGACGATCACGCGGCGCGTCTGCGCGGTTTTCTCTGAGCTCGGCCCTCGGCCTGCTCGCCGGGGCTCCACGCTCTTCACGGCGTCGGTCGGGCGTTTCGCCATCTTCTCGCGTCTCTCGTTCGGATCACGTCTTGACATAAAATGACTGAGTGGTCATTTTTAACGAAAGCCCGGCCGAACGCAAGCGCTTCGCTGCGGCGGCGGCCGCGCCCGGAACCCCTTCGATGACCTTTTTCGGCTCGAGCCACTGGCTGTTCTCGGTCAAGACCTTCGCCGCCGCCATGCTGGCCCTCGCCGCCAGCTTCTGGCTCGATCTGCCGCGCCCCTATTGGGCGCTGGCGTCGGTCTATATCGCCTCGCAGCCGCTCTCCGGCGCGACGCTGTCCAAGGCCGTCTATCGGGCCGCGGGCACGTTCATCGGGGCCGCGGGGGCGGTGCTGATGGTTCCCAATCTCGTCGGCGCCCCGCTCGCGCTGGCGCTCGCAATGTCCATCTGGTCGGGCTTTTGCCTCTATCTCGCGCTGCTCGATCGCACGCCGCGCGGCTATGTGTTCATGCTCGCCGGCTATACGGCGGCGATCGTCGGCTTTCCCGCCGTCGACGCGCCGGAGACGATCTTCGATCTCGCTTTGTCGCGCACCGAGGAGATTCTCGTCGGCATCGCCAGCGCCGCGCTGGTGTCGAGCCTGGTCTTCCCGCGCTCCGTCGCGCCGGTCGTCGCCGAAAGGCTGGACGCCTTGCTGCAGCACGCGCGCGCCGCCGCCGCCGCCGCGCTCGACCTGAAAAAAAATGCGCCGAACGACGCCCATTGGCTCCGCCTCGTGGCCGATGTGGCGGAGATCGAGACGCTCGCCGCCCATCTCGCCTTCGACGCGGCGGCCGAGCGCCGATCGCTCGACCGCATTCACCGCATCGTGCCGCGCGTGCTCCTGCTGTTTCCCACTCTCTCGGGGATCGCCGATCGACTCGACGCGCTCGCCGACCTCGGCGGCGCCTCGGAGCGCCTTCGCGCGCTGGTCGCGGATACATGCGCCGCGGTCGTCGGAGCCGAAGATGCGCAGACCGCCGAGCTTCGGCGCGAGCTCGAGGCGGCGGCCTCTCCGAGCATGGACGCCGACTGGCCCACGCTCGTCGAGGCGAGCCTCTGCCAGCGGCTCGTCGAGCTGCTCGACATACTGTTCGACTGCGACGAGCTGACGAAAGCGCTCGCCGACCGAACGGAGCGGCCGGCGGCCTTGCGTCTGACGGTGGAATCGCGCGTCGCGCGCGTCCGTCACCTCGACCATGGCGCGGCCCTGCATGCCGGCTTCGCGCTCGCCTGCGCAATTTTCGCCTGTTGCCTATTCTGGATCGCCACATCCTGGCCGGAAGGCTCCGTCGCCGCGATGATGGGAGCGATCGTCGGGAGCCTCTACGCATCCCAGGACGACCCCACTCCGTCGATCGCCGGCTTCGCCAAATGGACCATCGTCGCCACGTCGATCGCCGGCGTCTATCTCTTCGCCGTCTTGCCGCACACGCATAATTTCGAGACGCTGACGCTGGCGCTCGCGCCTGTCTACCTGACCTTCGGCTTGCTGATCGCGTCGCCGCAGACCTTCCGCATCGGCCTGCCGCTCGCCATCGTCACGCCGACCGCAATGGCCGTGCAGGAGCTCTATTCCGCCGACGCCGAGAATTTCGTGAATACGAGCCTCGCAATGTGCGCCGGCATGGCGCTGACGGCGATCACGACGGCCTTGATCCGCCGCGCGGGCGCGCAATGGCGCGCGCGCCGCTATGCGCGCGCCAATCGCGCCGCGCTCATTCGCGCGGCCGACCTGCACGCCGGAAACGAAGTGCGCCTGATGGGCCTGATGCTCGACCGTCTGTTCCTGCTCGCGCCCATCGCCCATGCCGTCGACGGCAAATTGCCGGATGCGCTGCGGGATTTGAGAACCGGGCTGAACATTCTCGATGCGCGCCGCTCGCGCAACGCGCTCGCCGGCTCTCGCCGCAGACGGATCGACGCATTGCTGAGGCATCTGTCGCGCTCTTTCCATGCTGGCGCGCCGACGCCCTCTCCGACCGCTCTGCATGCGGTCGATCGCGCGATGGCGATGGCGCGAGAGGCCGGCGACACGCGCCTTCTGCTCACTCTGGTCGGCCTGCGCCGCTGCCTCTTCGCCGCGGAGCCGCCGCCCGAACCATCCTTGTCGGAGGCGAAAGTCGCATGAATGGAGAAATCAGCATCTTCGGCGTGTTCGTATCATCGCTGCTCGCCTTCTCGCTCGTCGCTTTCCTCTTGGAGACCGTGATCAAGCGAGGGCTCGAGACCATCGGCTTCTACCGCTTCGTTTGGCACCCGGCCTTGTTCAACTTCGCCATGTTCGTCTGCCTGCTCGGCGCTTGCGTGCTTCTCTTGTCCACGGAACGGCTGTGAAAACCAAATTGCTCACCCTTCTTCGCATCGCGACGACGTCGGCGCTCGCCCTCGCCGCTGGCTTCGTTCTCTGGCGCCTTTGGGATCATTACGAAGCGGAGCCCTGGACAAGGGACGGGCGCGTGCGCGCGGATGTCGTCGCCGTCGCCGCCGATGTGTCGGGACTCGTCAGCGAGGTGCTCGTTCACGACGACCAATTCGTGCGCAAAGGCGAGGCGCTGTTCCGCATCGATCGGGAACGATTCGTGCTGGCCCTGCGCCAGGCCGAGGCGAGTCTCGAGGGGCGCGCCGCCGCGCTCGACGCCGCGACGAAGGATCTCGCGCGCTATCGCGCTCTCGAGGCGACGAAGACGATCGCTGTCTCCAAGCAGCAGCTCGATGCGGCGATCTCCGCTCACGCCCAAGCCCAGGCGGCGTTGCGGCAGGCGGCGGCCGACCGCGATCTCGCCCGATTGAACCTCGATCGATCGGAAGTGCGCGCTTCCGTCAGCGGACCTTTGACGAATTTCGACCTGAGGCCGGGAGTCTATGTGACGGCCGGCAAGGGAGTCGCGGCGCTGATCGACGCCGAGAGCCTCTATGTCGACGGCTATTTCGAGGAGACCAAGCTGCCGATGATTCACCTCGGCGACCGCGCCGAGATTCATCTGATGGGCGAGGCCAGGACGATCTACGGACGCGTCGAAGGAATAGCCGGCGGCATAGAGGATCGCGAGCGCAGCGCCGGAACGTCGATGCTGCCGAATGTCAATCCGACATTCAGCTGGGTGCGGCTCGCGCAGCGCATACCGGTGCGCATCGCGCTCGATCCGGCCGCCGGCGACGTGGTCATGATCGCCGGGCGCACGGCCACTGTCGTCATCGGCGCGAAAAGCCGGCGGGCGTTATGACGTCTGTCTGAGAAACAACGCTGCCGCGAGCGGCAGGATAGGGGCGGGGCTCGCCCGATGCGAAGGGGGAAGATCGCGCCGCTCGCGCCCGAACAGGACCGGGTTTACCGCTTGGATTGGCGATGATAGATATAGCTTATGATCCGCTTCCTCCGCGCGCTCATCCCCGTGCTCGCATTGGCGTCACTGCTCCTCGGAGCCGCGCCGTTGGCGCGCGCCGGTCACGGATGCGAGGGCATGAGCGCCGCTTCCATGGAGGATTGCCACAAGGCGGCCGGGGATCGCGGCTCGGTCGCCGCGGATGACTGCGCGGCCGTGTCCTGCGCGCAGATTTCGATCGGCGCAGCGCCGAACGAATCCTTCTTCCTCATCCCCGCCGCCATGGCGAAGGGACGGCCTATCGCGGCGAGCGACGCCGATCCCGCCTCACTGACCGGCTCTCCAGAGCTTCGACCTCCGATCGCCTGAAGCCGCAATCGCCGGCTCCGCCGCTCGCGCGACGGAACGGCCACGCCGCTTCAACGCCATCCGCCGCAACAGCGGCCGGAGATCGAGATCATGCCTCCTTATGCGCCTATTTTCGGCGCGCTCGCGCTCGCCGCGAGCGTGACCGCATCCGTGCTCCACGCTTCCCATTCCGACGCCTCCCATAGCAACGCCGCGGGGTCCGAACATTCGACACGGGCCGTCACGCTCGATGATCCCATTTTGTTCTATCGCGATCCGATGGGCGGGACGGAGATCTCGCGCCAGCCGCGCAAGGATGAGATGGGAATGGACTTTCTGCCCGTGCGCCGCTCGCAGCTCGCGCCACTCGTCGCAAAGCTCCCCGATCCGCCCGCCGCCGCGAGCGAGGAACCGCTCTTCTATCGCGATCCCATGGGCGGCGACGCGATTTCCGCCGCGCCGCGCAAGGACGGCATGGGGATGGACTTTCTGCCGGTCCGTCCCGCCGATCTGCGCGCCATCCTCTCGAAGCTCGCCGCCGAGCCGCGCGGGAAACGCATCCTCTACTACCGCAATCCCATGGGCCTGCCGGATGTGTCGGCGACGCCGAAGAAGGATTCGATGGGCATGGATTACACGCCCGTCTATGAGGGCGATGATGTCGAGGCCGATGGCGGCCTGCGCATCGCGCCTGGGAAAATCCAGCGCGCGGGCGTGCGTTCGGAGCCTGTGCGCCGCCGGCCGATCGTCGCCGAGATTCGCGCGCCCGGCGCCGTGCAGGTCGACGAGCGCCGCGTCGCCGTCGTGGCGACGCGATCGGAAGCCTTCATCGAGAAAGTCTTCGAGGCGACGACGGGCGCGCGCGTCGCCAAGGGCCAGCCATTGGTGCGGCTCTATTCGCCGGCCATAGCGGCGGCGGCGGCGGACTATCTCGCCTTCTCCGGCGCACGCGGCAATGGCGACCCCGGCCTGCTCGAGGGCGTGCGCCGCAAGCTCGAGACGCTGAACGCGCCGGCGGAATTCATCGCCGAGATCGCGCGGAGCCGGCGCGTGCCGGCGAGCGTCTCCTGGCCCGCGCCGCGCGACGGACTCATTCTCGAGCGCAACGCTGTCGAAGGGATGAAGGCCGACGCCGGCCAAGTGCTGTTCCGCATCGCCGATCTCTCTGTCGTCTGGGCGCTGGTGGATGTCTCCGAGCATGATTATGCGCGGCTGCGCCTCGGCCAACCCGTCGAGATCAGAGCGCGCGGACTTCCCGATCGCATCTTCGGCGGCCATGTGACGGCCATTTATCCGCAGATCAATCGCGAAACGCGCACGGCGCGCGTGCGCATAGAGCTGCCCAATCCCGATCTGACCTTGCGGCCCGATATGTATGTGGAGGCGCAGATCGGCTCCGGCGATCAGGACGCCGTCGTCGCCGCGCCGGAAAGCGCGGTGATCGAGACCGGCAAGCGCGCGCTCGTTCTGCTCGACAAGGGCGATGGCCGTTTCGAGCCGCGCGAGGTGACGCTCGGCCGTCGTGGCGAGGGCTTTGTCGAGGTGAGAAGCGGGCTCGACGTGAGCGACCGCGTGGTGACGGCGGCCAATTTTCTCATCGACTCCGAAAGCAATTTGCGCGCGGCGCTGCAGACTCTCGCCGGCGCGGAGACGGCGCGATGATCGGCCGGCTGATCGCCTGGTCGGCGCGCAATCTCGTTCTCGTCTTCATCGGCGCCGCTTTCGCCGCGGCGGCGGGACTCTATGCGCTGCGCACATTGCCGCTCGACGCCCTTCCCGATCTCTCCGACGTGCAGGCGATCGTCTACACGGAATATCCGGGACAGGCGCCGCAAGTGGTGGAGGATCAGGTCACTTATCCGCTGACCAGCGCCATGCTGACCGTGCCGCGCTCGAAAGTGGTGCGCGGCTTCTCCTTCTTCGGCGTCTCTTTCGTCTATGTGATCTTCGAGGATGGCGTCGATCTCTATTGGGCGCGCTCGCGCGTGCTGGAATATTTGAGCGCCGCCAGCAAAAAGCTGCCGCAAGGCGTGACGCCGACGCTCGGGCCGGACGCCACCGGCGTCGGCTGGGTCTATCAATATGCACTCATCGCCAAGGAGATGACGCTGGCCGAGCTGCGCTCGCTGCAGGATTGGACATTGCGCTACGGCCTCTCGAAAGCGGAGGGCGTGGCGGAGATCGCCAGCGTCGGCGGTTTCGTCAAGCAATATAATGTGGTCGTCGATCCCAACCGGCTGCGCGCGCTGGGCGTTTCGCTGAAGCAGCTGCGCGAGGCGATCCGCGCCAGCAACACGGATGTCGGCGGACGCACGGTGGAGCTCTCCGAATTCGAGTTCATCGTGCGCGGCCGCGGCTATTTGAAGAACGCCGCCGATATAGAGCATATCGGCTTGCGCGCGGAGAATGGCACGCCTCTGCTGCTGCGCGATGTCGCGCGCGTCGAGCTGGGGCCTGACGAGCGCCGCGGCGTCGCCGAGCTCGACGGCGAAGGCGAGGTCGCCAGTGGAATCGCGCTGCAACGTTACGGCGTCAATGCGCTGAGCGTGGTCGAGAATGTGAAGGCGGCGCTCGCGCGGCTCATGCCCGGCCTGCCCAAGGGCGTCGAGATCGCGACCGTCTATGATCGCTCGCCGCTCATTCATGCGGCGATCGAGACATTGCGCAAGGCGCTCGTCGAGGAGAGCCTCATCGTCGCGATCGTCTGCGCCGCCTTTCTGATGCATATGCGCAGCGCGATCGTCGCGATCCTCATGCTGCCGATCGGCGTGCTCATCGCCTTTGCGGCGATGAAGGCGATCGGCGTCGGCTCCAACATCATGAGTCTCGGCGGCGTCGCCATCGCCATAGGCGCCATGGTCGATGCGGCGATCGTCATGATCGAGAATGCGCATAAGCATTTGGAGCGCGCGTCGCCGCAGAAGCCGCGCCTCGACATTTTGATCGAGGCGGCGAGCGAAGTAGGGCCGGCGCTATTCGTCAGCCTGCTCGTCATCACCGTGTCCTTCCTGCCGATCTTCACGCTGGAGGCGCAAGAAGGGCGACTGTTCGCGCCGCTCGCCTATACCAAGACCTTCGCCATGGCGGCCGCGGCGCTGCTCTCGGTGACGCTGGTTCCGGCGCTGATGGTCGTCTTCGTGCGCGGGAAGATCGTGCCGGAAGCGAAGAATCCGATCAATCGCGCCTTGATCTTTCTCTATCGTCCGATCATCGCGCGCGTCCTGAGAGCGAAGACGGCGACGATCCTTCTCGCCATCGTCGCTATGCTCGTGACAATCGTCCCCGCAGGCCGGCTCGGCGGCGAATTCATGCCGACGCTGGACGAGGGCGCCTTGCTCTACATGCCGACGACGCTGCCCGGCCTCTCCGTCACCAAAGCCGCCGAATTGCTGCAGACGCAGGATCGTATCATCAAGAGCTTTCCCGAGGTCGCATCCGTCTATGGCAAGGCGGGCCGCGCGGCGACGGCGACCGATCCGGCGCCGCTCGAAATGTTCGAGACCATCATCGCGCTGAAGCCGAAGGAGCAATGGCGCGCGGGACTGACGACGCGCAAGCTCATCGCCGAGCTCGACGCCGCGCTGCAATTTCCCGGCGTCTCCAACGCCTGGACCATGCCGATCAAGGCGCGCGTCGACATGCTGGCGACGGGCATACGCACGCCGATCGGCGTGAAAATCTTCGGCCGCGATCTCGCGCAGATGGAAGGTCTCGCGCGTCAGGTGGAGGCGGCGCTGAAACGCGTGCCCGGCACGGCGAGCGCCTATGCCGAGCGCGTCAATGGCGGCTATTTTCTCGATATCGTCCCCGATCATCCGGCGCTCGCGCGCTATAATCTGATGATCGGCGATGTGCAGGAGGTGATCGCCACCGCGCTCGGCGGCGAGACGGTGACGACGACAGTGGAAGGGCGCGAGCGCTATGGCGTCAATATTCGCTATCCGCGCGAGTTCCGCTCCGATCCGCAGACGATCGGCAGGGAAGTGCTCGTGCCGCTGCCGCGCGGCGGCGCCGCGCCGCTGGGGGAAGTGGCCACGATCGAGCTGACGCGCGGTCCGACGTCGATCCGCACCGAGAACGGCCAGCTCGCCGTCTATGTCTTCGTCGATGTGCGCGATCGCGATCTCGCCTCCTATGTCGCCGAGGCGCAGAAGACCGTCGCGCAATCGATTGCGCTGCCCGCCGGCTCCTATCTCACCTGGAGCGGGCAGTTCGAATATATGCAGCGCGCCGAGGCGCGGATGCGGATCGTCGTGCCGCTGACGCTCGCGATCATATTTCTGCTGCTCTATCTCAACTTCCGCCGCTTGACCGACACATTGATCGTGATGGCGTCGCTACCTTTCGCGCTCGTCGGCGGCGTATGGGCGATGTGGCTCATGAGCTTCGATATGTCCGTCGCCGCGGCGGTCGGCTTCATCGCGCTCGCCGGCGTCGCCGCCGAGACCGGCGTCGTCATGCTGATCTATCTCGATCAGGCGCTACATGAGATCGCCGCCGCACGCGCCGCGCAGGGCTGCGCGCTCACGCGCGCCGATCTTCATGAGGCGATCATGCTCGGCGCCGTCGAGCGCGTGCGTCCGAAGATGATGACGGTGACGGCGATCATCGCCGGCCTGCTGCCGATCCTCTGGAGCTCCGGCGCCGGCTCGGAGGTCATGCAGCGCATAGCGGCGCCGATGATCGGCGGCATGGTCTCCTCGACCGCGCTGACGCTCATCGTCATTCCCGCGATCTATGCGCTCGTCATAGGCGCTCGTCTGCCGCGCGCAGCGATCGCTCACGCCAGCGGCGTAACGGAAGCGGCCTGAAAGCGCGCGAGCGATCATAGCCACGCTCGCGATGAGCGGCGACGGCGACGGCGCGCCCCATGCCGCTCGTCGCCGCCGCCGCTTCATCGCGGCGCGGAAGATCTATCCCGCCATCGGCAATGGCGCCTTCGCAGTCGTCCGCGATAGCCGACACGGATAAGTGAACGCCCGAATGGCGACTCTCCAGAAGCGAAGATAAACGGATTCTCGTCATCCGACTCGCGTCGCGAACGATTCGCAGGCAGGGCTCGAATGACGGCGATCGATGAGATCCTCGGCGCGTCGAGCGATCACTGTCTTGTCACGCCGCCGAAGCTCGTCAGCGAATGAGCCGGCGCATCTCGAATGGCGAACGATGACAGTGGAAACTGAAAAGAGCCACTCCCTTTCATCGAGCGACGGTTGGATTCGCCATCCGCCCGCCATGGATCACCTCGTCATCATCAATGCGACCACGAAGCTGGTGCTGGACCTGCTACGCGCAGGCGTGGCGCAAGAGGAGATCGCGGGCGCTTTCGCAGAGCATTTCGACTTGCCGCTGGATGACGCCGCGAGCGATGTCGAATCCATCTGCGCCGAGCTCGACGACACGAATGTCGAAACGCCGGACGCCCCTTCCATCGAAGGCGATGAGATCGACTGCGGCGCATGGCGTTTCGGCGAGCATGACGTCCATATCGTCTCGAGCGCGCCGGAGCTGACCCGAGACTATTTCGCGCGCTTCGCGCATTCGGTCGCGACGCCGAGCGCGGAGGCTGCGCAGCTGCGGCTATCGATCGCCGACGACGGCTATCGGCTGACGCTGAACGGCGAGAGCCGATGGATCGGCGACACATTGCCGGAGCTGATCGCGCGGATGAACGAGCTCTTCCTCGGATGGGAGCATCCAGGCGTCGAGCTTCTCGCCTATTTCCACGCGGCGGCGGTGAGCCGCGATGCGCGCGCCATTCTTATCTCCGGCTCGAGCGGCGCCGGAAAATCGACGCTCGTCGCCTATCTGTCCGGCCATGGATTTTCCTATCTCGGCGACGATCTCATCGGCCTCTCGGCGCAGGACTGGTCTCTGCGGCCTTTGCCGACTCTGCTCTCGCTGAAATCGGATTCCTGGAAAATATTGGAAGGGCTCTTTCCCGAGCTTCCCGGCCGTCCAATCCTGCGCCGCCATGGAAGCGACGTGCGCTATGTGGCTCCGAGCGCGAGTGAGCGCTCCTCCTGCGCGCCGGCGATGATGCTCTTTCCGGCTTACGCGCCCGACACGGCCGCGACGCTCGCCGAGCTCACGCCGCTGCAGACGATCACGCGATTGCTCGGATCGGCGATGGATATCGAAGCTCCCGTCACCGAAGCGAAGATCGCCGAGATTTGCCGCTTCATCGAATCCACTCCCGCCTATGAGCTGCGATACGGCGATTTGGCGGAGGCGTCGAAATTGGTGGAGGGTGCGCTCGACGCAAACGGCTAGGCGGCCGCAAAGCCGATCGATAACCGCGCGCCGTCGCCTCACTCCACCGCCAGCCGCTCGGCCAGCTCGGACACATCGTCCCAGGACAAGAGCCGGCGTCCTTCCACCGTTTCCACGAGAACGCCGTCTTGCCCGACGGTCGCCGAAAATTCGACGTCGCCGCCGACCGGGCTCAGATAGATGATGTCGGCCCGCCGCCAGTCATAGGCGAGAGCGGTAAAATTGCGCGACAAGGTCCGGCCTTCCTCGAGGGTCAGGTCGAAATATACCCGCTCGCTCAGCATCATCCGCAACATGTCGCCGAACAGCCGGTTCTGCACGCGCTTGACGAGGGGATAGCTCATGCGTCTCTGCTCGGGTGGTATTCGGCGGGAGAGGAGCCGCCACCGTCGTCTCTGCGAAGAAACGCGGCGATGGCGGTCACCCATAAAGCAATGCCTGCGCCACTCGGGCTCTCGCCCCGCTTCTCGCCTAGACGGCGCGAACCTCCTCCGGCTTCGCGATGAACTCCAGGCGATCGGCGCGATCGAAATCCGCCGCCGCCGCCTCGAGCAGGAAGCGGTTCGGATACCAGAAATTCGCGTAGGGAAGGAACAGATTGCCGAAGGACAGGCTGGCCAGAGGCTCCGTCCCCGCGAAGAGGACCACCTCCACGCCGGCGCCATTGGTCGGCGCGGCCGTATTGTCGCCGAACGCCTCGAACTGGACCACGAATTTGGCGGAAGTGACGCCCCCCTCGGTGGTCTTGATCCCGATGACGCGGAGATCCTGGAAGCGGCGGCCGATCGCGCCATCCGTCAGAAGTTGCGGAAATTCATGCGCGCGCCCCTTCTTGACCTGACTGGCGTCGTCCAGCGGGACGCCCAGATCGGCCAATCCTGTGGGCTTGGCGGGCGCCAGCGTCACGATGGTGCGGGTTTCTTGCAATACGGGCAAGGTCGGCTCCTTGTGGTTTTCGACGTCGGACCCGACAGATCGGGGTCCACGCCGCGCGCCACGCATTTTGCGCGCCAAATGCCGAGACGCCTCTTTCAGATCAGCGGCTTTCCGCCTGCGGCCGACGAAAAAGGCGCTATCCGAGCCGTCTGGATCGGATAGCGCCCTCGATTTTTCTTCCCCGAAGCGGAAAAAGCCTAAAGCCTCACGCCCAAGCCGCCTCGCCTAGCGTGGACAGAACGGCGCGCATCGCCTCGCGATTGCTGAGCGTGACATAGGCATAGCCACACTCCTCCATCGCCGCTCTCGTCGCCTCGCGCATTTTCGTCAAGCGACGGCGAGACAGGCTGGGGAACATATGGTGCTCGATCTGGCTGTTGAGGCCGCCAGTCAGCCAATCGAGCAAGGGCGAGCTCGGCGTGTTGCGCGTCGCGCGCGCCTGTCGGTCATAGAAACCCTTCGATTCCTTCGCGTCATAGACTTCCATGCCCGTATGGTTGAGCACGAAGACGAAGGCGAGGATGAAGCCGCCGAGAAGCTGGGCGCCGAGGAACCAGAGCCAGCCGGTCCAGACCGGTCCCGGCGTCAGCAGTCCCGCGAGCGCAAAGCCCGACACCCAATGGGCGACGCAGAGCGACGCTTCCCACCATTGCTTGTTCTTGGCCGCGACCTCTATGCTCTGCCAGCTCCAGTTGAAGCGCGCGACCGAGAGGATCGGGAAGAACAGCGGAACCTGAAAGCGCGGCAGAAAGAAGGACAGCGCGCGCCCCAGCCCGGCGCGGCGCGCCTTGTCATTGTATGGCGCGAGCGACTTGTCCCAGACCAGCCAAGGAGGCGAGTCGATGTCGCCGTCGATCGGCGTGAGGCTGCCATCCTCCTCGACGCGGCAAGCGTTGGGGAAAGCATGGTGAAGCTCGTGCTTCTCGACCCACCATGTCGAGCCGAAGCCCTGTGCGAGCGCGATCAGCCGCAGCTTCAGGCGCGCCTTCATCTCGCCACGGGGCCCCCACTGGCTATGCGCGACGTCATGCCCGAGATAGGCCGTCCTCGGATAATGCATCGCGAGAACGAGCATTCCGACCACCGCGGTGAGGCCGCCCTGCGCGAGCAGAGCGAAAGCGAGAGCAGGCGCCGCCACCAGCTCCAGGCAGCGAAGCGCTTGTTCCCAAAAGGGCACGCTGTAATAGCCCTGCTCATGCGCCCAGGCCCTCAAAGCAGCGATACGCTGGGCCAGGCCTTTCGCGTCCGGGGCGCCGTCTGGAGCGTCGAGGGTAGCCGGACTTGCTTGTTGTTGTTGGTTCAATGGAATACCCGGGTAGCACGCTCGGCTACAGTCTGAGGCCGCAGCCTCTGCCTATCGGGCGAAGACAGGGCTTTTGTCAAATTTCTTTCATCGGAGAAGAAGAGGATCGGCGTCGAAAATCGACCCATCCAGCGCCTCTTGATGCTGGAAAAACCGTCGCTTCGAGAATTTTATGTCGTAAGCCGCAATAGTCTGGCTCGAGATGGCTGGACGAGCCCGGCCCAGGGCTGTAGCGGAAGCCGCCGCCGAGCCGCCGCACGCACGCGGCGGCCGCTCACCGCGCCTCCTCCGCGATCGCCCATAGCTCGACCTCGAGCTCCGGCCAGTCGCCGGAAAAATGCAGCCCGATCGAGGCGGCGATCGAGAATTCCCGCCAGAGCGGCGAATGACGATCCAGATAAAAATACACATGGTGCGAGATCGTGCGAATTTGGCCGGGCGGGGTCGGCATATGCACGAGCGAAATTCCCGGCAGATTGGCGTAGACGATATCGTTCATCCGATTATTCGGCCCGACCTTCAGCAGCTGCGGCAAGAGCTGCGCGATCTCCGACGGCGGCCGATTGCTCGCCACTTCCAGCACCAGCGTCGCATTGCCGAGCAGCGCGCGGTCACGGATCGGCGAGACATAGACATTGGGCGCGCGCTGAACCAGCTCCAGCCGTCGTGCGCGCCGACTGGTCCGGGCGCTCAGAAAATCCTGCAGATCCCGCAGAATCGGCTCGAAGACATTTTCGAGATCATCGTGATCATAGGGCGGATAGACCCGGCTGCGGCGCTCCTGCGAGCAGAATGTCGCAAGCTCGCCAGCGAGCGAGACGAGCGATGTGTAGAGCCGCTCGGGATGCGTATAACCCGACTGCCGCAAATGGCGCAGCAAGGGCGCGGCGCGATTGAGCGTCTGCAGCAAAAGATAATCCGCGCTCTGCATTCCGCCGCCGGAAGACGGATCCGCGGCATAGCGCGCCAGCTCCTCGAGCTTGCCGTCGACCCAGCCGATCACGCGATCGATCCATCCGGTCACGACACTATGCGCCGCGCAGACGAGCAGCGGGGGCGCAAAATTGGGATCGAATATGACGACCTTGTCGCGTATCTCCAAAATACGCGCTACGGCGAGGCAATCATATCCCGGCTTCGGCCGGCGAGCGAGCTCCAGCTCGAGACGCAGATGCGCGACGTCGATCTCCTCCTCGTCGCGCATCTCGGCGACCGAGTCGATGATCGTCTCGACGCCCTCGATGAAACGGCTCGCCACATCTTTCGCGCGATAATCGACCTCGCGCGAATTGGGCGAGGCGTTGGGCAAGGTCAGCCAAACGGTGAGGCCCGCCGCCTTCGCCGGCGCTTCGATAGAGGCGGGCGCCGGACCTTCGCCCGGAATATCGAAGGGCGTTCCGTCCGGCATCACGCCCGCCGCCTTTCGCAGCGCGATCTTGCTCTGTTGCGCGAGATCGGAGTCGATCTCGAGCTGCGCGAATCCCCAAGGATAGGGGCTGGAATGCCGCGTGCGGCTCTCGATGATGTGCTCGAGATAGCGATCATTCTGCTGGAGATGATGCGGCCGCAAGAAAAGACCTTCCCGCCACACGACTTTGCTGCGCCACGACATGTTTCTCATCCCCTCGAATGCGCGGGCCGCCTCGTCTCGCCGCATTGTGCGCACGCTGCGAAGACCCGCCGTTTCTCCTGACGAATCTTCTACCCGAGCAGAAGCGCGGTCTCGGTGAGAAAACCCACAGCGCTCCGCATGCCGCAGTCGACTTCCGCGCGCGCGGTCGCCTGCGCTCCTATCGAGCGATCTGCGCGAGGCGCAGAGCCTCGTCCAGCCAATGATGCAGAGCGTCCTCCCGCGCCGACGGCGCGAGACGGCCCGCCGCCATCATCAAGGCGCCGCGAACGCAGGCCGCCGTCAGTCCCGGATCGACGACGAACGCGACCGCCTCCAAACGACCGCTCGAAGGCAGCCAGAGGCTCGGACCGCAATAAGCGGCCGCATAAGCGACGCTCGTCGCAGGCGTCGGCCGCGCGGCGCGACGCGCGACATCGAACGCCTGTGCGCGCAACCGCTCCTCCGGCTGGCGAACCCAGGCCTCCACCACATCGAGCGCATGGGAATCGAGCGCGGCCGCCGCCGACTGCGCGGCGCGCAAATTCTGACAAGCCCACCACACCGCTCTACGACGCTCGAGCCAATAGGCGCAAAACGCCACCGCTTCGCCGATTTGCCGAGCGCGTCGCAGCCTCGCGAGAAATTCGAGCGGCGCCTCGCTCGTCGGCGCCACGCCGATCTCACGCGCCGCGGCGGGGAAAGCCGCGAACAGATCATATACGGCGCCGAATCTTTCCCGAGTCATCTCGCGCCTCCCTCAAGCGACCGGCGCCACGACGCCGATCGCCGTCAAAGGCCCGGGAACCTGCATTGGACCCACGGCGTTGATAACGCCCGGCCCGACGGTGAAGGTCGCGCCGCCGGCCTCCAGAACGATCGACACGCCCGCGACCAGCGTGATCGTCGCCCCAGCCATGATCGTGACCTCGCCACCCGCCTCGATCGTGATCGCGCCACCCGCCTGCGTCGTCTGCTCGCCGCCGACGTTCACACTCTGATTGGCGCCCACTGTCGTCTTGTCGCTCAACGCGATCGTCGCCTCGCGACTCATGCCGACAGTGAGCTTGTCCTCGCTCGCGATCGTGACCTTGCGATCGCCGCTCATGACATCGAGCTCATCGTCCCCCATCTTGATCGTCGTCTTGCGCGACGACTGCCCGACCGGCGTCTCGAAACGCGCGCCGATCTCCCGCGTCTCCGCATGCTCGATCACCGATTCGAGGTCACGCTCCGCATGTAGCCGGATCTTCTCCGCCAGCTTCGCATCCTCGAACATCAGCTCATTATACCCGCTCCCGCCGGTCGAGCTGTTCGACTTCACGCCCGACTGCGTCTTATTCGCGGGGAGATCGTAAGGAAGCCCATTGTCCCTGTTGTACACGGCGCCGACGATCAATGGCCGATCAGGATCGCCCTCGAGAAATTCGACGACGACCTCCATTCCGACCCGCGGAATAAATTGCCCGCCCCATTTCGCGCCCGCCCACATTTGCGCGACGCGCACCCAGCAGGAGCGCAGATCGTCGCGATCCCAATAAAAGCGCACCATGACGCGGCCGTAGCCATCGTCATCGACGTCGATCTCCTCGCTTTCCTTGCCTTTGCGCGCAACGACCTTCGCCGTCTGCGGACCATGAATCATCGGTTTCGGCGTCGCCAGCGGCGCGCGAAAAGGCCGATCGCTCGGATGCAGCTCATAGGAGCCCTGATACGGCCGCGCATCTGTGCGCACGCCCGAACGATAGGCCTCCGCCACAAAGCGATGCGCGCAGCGCACGATCAGATATTCCTTGTTCTCTTCATCTGTCGGATGCCGCGTCACGCTCACGAGGGCGCCCGGGAAAAAATCCGCCGCATCGCCATCCGCGAAGCGCCGATAATCCGCCGCCTGCGTAGCCTCCAGCCTTATTTGAGCATAATGCTTGCCGATGTCGCGCTGCTCGTATTTTCCAGGATAATCGTAATATTCGAGCGTCGACTTGTCGTAACGCTCGGTGGCGTTCGCCTCGCCGGACATATCGGCGTTCGGCGCCGCGAAATTATAATCGCGCAGCGTCACCTTGCCGGTCTGCAGCTTGCGATTGGACGACCATCCATAGAGACGTCGCGCCTTCGCATGAATGGAGCCGAACTCTTTGCTCGCATATTCGATCGTCGGCGCGCTCGACAGCTTGCGATGGGAGGACGCCGAATCGGCGAGCACGAGCTTTGCTCCATCCTCGTCATGCTCGAAGAAATAATAGACGCCATGCTGCTCCATGAGCCGCGACACGAAAGCGAAGTCGCTCTCCCTATATTGCACACAATAATCGAGGCGCGGAAAATCGCCCGACAGAGCCTTGCGAAAGTCGATCTCGCGCTTGCGTAGCACATCCTCGATGATCTCGATCGCGGTCTTTCGATGCCAAATCGCGCAATTGCTCGTACGTGTCAGCAGCCACAGCGACGGCCGCAGCACGAAACGATAGGCGAACAGATCGCCGCGCCGCCCGATCGCCTCGGCCTCCGTCGCGATCCCGCTGAAATGCCGCGCTCCACCCTGGCTCGCACGCACGGCGACGCTGCAAGAGCGCCCGAGCGCTTGGTCGAAATCGATCGTCGGCTCCCGGGAGAGCGCGAGCACGCGAAACTCGAAGAGCTCGCTCAGCCCCTCCGTCCCTTCGAAGCTCTCGACGACCAAAGCCTCGTCGCCGAACGGCGACTTGAAAGCGGCGAGACGCTTCTGCTGATCGAGACGACTGTCCATTGTGATCCACTCCTCGCCGCCAGCGTCCACGCCGGCGCGCTTCCTCGACGCAAGCTACCCACCCCCGCGGATTCTGGACTGTGGCATAGGCCACATCGCGCGCGCCGTCTGCGCATGAAAAAGAAGCAAGGGACAACGCGAGCATAGAGTGAGCCGAAACATGACCAAAATCGACTTCGCCGAGGCGATCGCGCCACTGTCGCCGGAAGCCCCTTGCGGCCCCGATCTCGACCTAGACGGAGACGACGACTATTTGAACTTCGTCGCCGTCGCCGAGGGATTGCTTCCGACAGAATATTTTCGTGACGGCGAAGCTTTCGACGCCTCACAACCAGCAATGCTCGCGCATTTCGATCAGATCGACGCTCTCATGCGTCGAACGCGCGACATACGCCTATTCTGCCTCGTCGCGCGCTTCGCCATTCTGCGCCGCGACTATGAGCAGTTCGTCGGCGCCGTCCACGCCATCGCCGAATTGCTCGGCGCCTATTGGGAAGAGACTCATCCTTGCGCCGAGAACGGCTCGTTCGCGCTTCGCGCCGCCGCCCTCGGACCGTTGAACGAATCGACTGTCCTCTTTCCGCTCCAATACATGCCGCTCTGCGAGGACCGACGCTTCGGTGTGATCCATTATCGCGCCCAAATGTGCGCGATCGGCGAAGCCAAGCCCAGGGAAGGCGAGCCCATTCTCTCATCTCTATCCATCTCGCAGGCTTTCCGAGATTGCGAAAATGAGCGTCTCGTCGCCAAACGGCGCCTCATCGACCGCCTCGCCGACGCGCTAGAGACGATCAACGGCTGCTTCGGCCGAATGTGCGGCTTCGACAAGACCCCGCGACTCGACAAAATCCGCGCGACCGTCGCCGGAATGCGCGCCTTGCTCGCGGAAGCGGCCGGCGATGCGCCGAAAGACGACGCCCATAACGCCGACGCGCAGCGCGACCCTCGACATCACGCCGACTGCCGCATCGGCGCCCCTACGCATGCCCGCCGCGCTCTCGACGCCGCTATGGACTATTTTCGACGGCACGAGCCTTCCAGTCCGGTGCTGCCGCTGGTCGCCAAGGCCCGCGACATACAGGGCAAATCTCTCGCCGAAGTCCTCGAATCACTCGTGCCCCGGCATGCTTCCGACGCCGAATATGAAATCGGCGACCAGAAATTCTTCGCGCTGCCGCTCGATCTTTTGACCCGAGTTACCCCGCCCGCCGAAGGATATTGCGAGGATTTCGACTCCGAAATCGAAGCCGCGCCCCTCATCCAGACGCACCAAGAAGATAAGGATCAGCGCGATCCATATAGCGACGACGACAGTGAACCCAGGACCGACGAGCCCTATGAAGACGATCCTCCCTTCACGCCCCCGCCTCACATCCCGCCCGAACCGATATTCCACGCAGTGACGCGCGCCGAAGCGATGCAGCTGCTCGACGAGACGTCGCGCTATTTCCAGATCGCGGAGCCCTCGAGCCCTATCCCCTGGCTGATCGCCAGCGCGAAAAAGCTCGCGGAAAAGGACTTCCTCAGCCTTCTCGGCGAGCTGCTGAGAGAGCGCGCGCTCAATGACCGCAACGTCGAATAGCGCCCGCGCGGAACTCGCGGCGCGCCAAAGCTCACCTTGTGACTTTAGTCACCGCCACAAGCGCTCCCTTCCCGCATTTTGCGCTCAGGACAAATCGCCGGCCGACACGAAGCCGCGACGACGACAAATGCTCTGTCCTGAAAGCCCCGGAAGCACCGGGCCGATGCGCGCAGCCGCGAACATCGCACCGAAGCGAGGACCGAAGAATGACCAGACAAAGCAATAGCGGACAGAAGTTCATCAGCCGCAACCGCCCGCCGCGGGTGCAGATCACCTACGCCAATCCGACGAATTCCGAAGAGAAAATCGAGCTGCCCTTCGTGATGGGGGTGATGGCCGATCTCTCCGGCAATGCGCCGAGCACGCCGAAGGAGGACATGACGCAGCGCAAATTCCTCGAATTCGACATGGACAATTTCGACCAGCGCATGGCCGCCGTGGCGCCCGGCCTCTCATTGCGAGTCGACAACAAGCTCAGCGAGGAGCCGGGCGAAAAGCTCGCCGTCAACCTTCGCTTCGAAACGATGGCGGACTTCAATCCGGCGTCTATCGCCGCGCAGACGCCGGCGCTCGAGAAGCTGCTCGAGGCGCGCACCCAGCTCGCCAAT
This sequence comes from Methylosinus sp. DMC45, assembly GCF_056313885.1. Classification (NCBI taxonomy): domain Bacteria; kingdom Pseudomonadati; phylum Pseudomonadota; class Alphaproteobacteria; order Hyphomicrobiales; family Methylocystaceae; genus Methylosinus; species Methylosinus sp. DMC45. The sequence continues at coordinate 82,400 of NZ_JBQUZK010000049.1, read as the reverse complement.
CTGCTCCGCTACATGGACGGCAAGGCGGCCGCCGAGGAGCAGCTGCGCAAGCTGCTCAAAGACCAAAAGCTGATGGCCGATCTGCGCGATAGCCGCGCGTGATCGAATTGGCCGACTAGATTTTCAGAACCAGATTTCCGCACGAAACGAGGATCACATGTCCCAGGAACAGGAAACTCTTCACCACTCAGAGCCCTCCCAAATCGTCATCGCCGACGATTTTTCCGAGGTGCTCAAGCAGAGCTTCAAGCCGCGCACGGAGCGCGCCGAGACCGAAGTCCAGAATGCCGTCTCGACGCTGATCAAAGAAGCGCTCGCCGACACGGCCGTCATCAAGGACGATGTCGTCGAGACGATCGAAGGAATCATCGCTGCGATCGACGAGAAGCTCACCTCGCAGATCAACGCGGTCTTGCACGACCCGGAATTTCAGAAGCTCGAGTCCGCGTGGCGCGGCCTGCACCACCTCGTCTATCATTCGGAGACCGACGCCACGTTGAAGATTCGCGTGATCAATGCGTCGAAGGAGGAGCTCTATCGCCATCTTCGCCAATATCCGGCTGCCGCCTGGGACCAGAGCCCGCTCTTCAAGAAAGTCTACGAGGAGGAATATGGGCAGCTGGGCGGCCGTCCTTATGGCTGTCTCATCGGCGACTATTATTTCTCGCACCGCGCGACCGACGTGCAGCTGCTCCGCGATCTTTCGAAGATCGCCGCTTCCGCGCATGCGCCCTTCATTGCGGCCGCCGACCCGACGCTTATGGGCATGGACAGCTGGACAGAGCTGTCCAACCCGCGCGATCTCTCCAAGGTATTCGACACGCCCGAATATGCCGCATGGAAAGGCTTGCGCGATTCGGACGACGCAAAATACATCGGCCTCTGCCTGCCCCGCGTGCTCGCGCGCCAGCCCTATGGCGCGAAGTCCGAGCCTGTGCCGCAATTCGCATTCGAGGAGGAAACCGATGGACATTCGGGCGAAAACTATGCGTGGATGAACGCCGCCTATGCGATGGCGTCGAACATCAATCGGGCCTTCAAGGAATATGGCTGGTGCACGCGCATTCGCGGCGTCGAATCGGGTGGCGAAGTCGAAAATCTCCCCACCCACACATTCCCGACCGACGATGGCGGGGTCGATTTGAAATGCCCCACGGAAATCGCGATCAGCGACCGCCGTGAAGCCGAGCTCGCGAAGTCCGGCCTCATTCCGTTGATCCACCGCAAGAACACCGATCGCGCGGCCTTCATCGGCGCACAGTCTCTGTTCAAGCCGAAGGCCTATCAGAATGATCCAGAGGCGACCGCGTCGAGCAATCTCGCCTCTCGCCTTCCCTACATGTTCGCGGTGAGCCGCTTTGCGCATTATCTGAAATGCATGGTGCGCGACAAGATCGGCTCCTATCGCGAGAAGGAGCAGCTCGAGCGCTGGCTGCACAATTGGATCCAAGACTATGTCGACGGCGATCCGACCAATTCGACCGAGGACGTGAAGGCGCGCCGTCCTCTCGCCGGCGCATCGATCTCGATCGTGCCGAATGAGGAAAACCCCGGCTATTACTCCGCCACATTCGAGCTGCGCCCGCATTATCAGCTCGAAGGAATGGATATCGGCCTTCGCCTCGTTTCACGCTTGCCGACTGGCAAGTGAGACGCGCGCACGCATTGTGGCTTCCGCCACATCATCCAAAGCGCATTTTCTTCAATGTAGAGCCATCGTCGAGATCGACGAGACCCAACAAAGCAAAACCGAAAGGAACTCCATATGTCTTCAAATGCTTTTCTCCACATTTCCGGCATCAAGGGCGAGTCGAAGGCCGAATACGCCGAGCTGAGCCCGAAGGGCGAATGGATCGATATCCTCGATGTGAACTTCAACATGCACAATCATTCGAGTTCCAGCTATGGCGGAGGCTCCGGCGTCGGCAAGGCCGACTTCGGCGCCATCTCCTTCGTCAAGCGCTACGACAAATCCTCTCCCGGCCTCATGCACTTCTGCGCGGTCGGCAAGCATATTCCGAAGGTGCAGGTGAAGCTCTTCAAATCGTCCGGCGACAAGGAGCCGCTGGAATATATCACGATCGTGATGGAGCAGTGCTTCATCACCAGCGTTGTTCCTTCCGGCCTCACTACCGGCGAAGGAATGGAGGCGCTCGGCCTCTCCTTCGCGAAGTTCGACCTCTCCTACAATGAGCAGGACGGCGACGGAAAGAAGGTCAAGGGCGGCCAGTTCGCTTGGGACCTCAAGGCGCTGCAAGGCAAGGCGAGCTGACCGACGACCATGCGACGAGCCGCTGCGCGATCAGCCTCGCGCAGCGGCGACGACGAAATCGAAAATTGCCGCGGAGCATTTCCATGAGCTCGACCAATTACACATTGCAGATCGACAGCGTTCGGGGCGAGGCCAGGCGCGGCGGAAAGGACGATCTCATAGAAATCCTCGGCTTCGAATATGCGACGACGGCCAATCATTTCCAAGGCGAGCCCGGCCATAAACGCCGGAGCTATTCGAATGTGCGCTTCCGCAAGGTCGTCGATCGATCGAGCGTCACCATACAGCAGATGCTCGCGCAGAACACCAAGGTGCGTAAGGCGACGCTCAGCCTGACGAAGGGAGGCGGCGAGCCGCTCGTCTATTACACGCTCGTTCTAAAAGATGCGTATTTCGTCTCCTACAAGATTTTCGGCGAGGACGCCGCCGACGAATTCGCGGCGCTGCCGAAGGAGGAATTCGAGATAAGCTATCGCCGTCTCGAGGTCGAATATGAAGCCCAAGACCACAGGGGTCTGAAAGACGGCGCCGTGTCCTTCGCGGATGATATTGCGAGCAATGATTGAGGGAGACGAAAATGGCGGAATCGCTGCGAAACAGGGTCGAGTCTTCATTGATGCATTGCTTTCGAGCCGCGCATGCGGCGAAAGATGTGCGGACCAATCCCGGCGTCGGCGCGTGGCGGCCTACGCCGACGACGTCACGCGAGGGGCGCCGGGTCGCTATCACCGAGTCGGCCCTCAAGGACGAAGTCGCCCAGCATGTCGAAGCCCTGCTCAATTGCGTCGCAGTCAATTCGACGATCGATCTCCAGCAGTTTCCGCGGGCTCGACGCTCTGTCTTGAATTACGGCTTTCCCAGCATCGCGCGGCTGACGATAGACGAGCTGGAGCGCTCGGGTCTCGAGTCGGAGATCGAAAGAACCTTGCGCAGCTACGAGCCGCGGCTGATCGCCGCGACGCTGCAGGTGACGCGAGATCGACGCGTCGATCCCGCCGAGCTCACGATTCGCTACGTCGTTCATGCGGAGCTCGCGAGCAATCCGCTGCCGCTTCCCATGGAATTCATTGCCGATGTCGAAGTCACGACCGGCAAGATCCAAATTCAGCAGAGGTGACTCTATGAACCGTGAATTCCTCGATCTCTATGATCGTGAGCTCCATATCCTGTACGAACATGGACGAGAGTTCGCGGAAGAATACCCGGGCGTCGCGTCGCGCCTCGGCGGCCTCACACGCGAATCCATGGATCCATCGATCGCGGGCCTGTTCGAGGGCTCGGCGTTTCTCGCTGCGCGCGTTCAGCTGAAGTTGAAGCACGAGTTTCCCGAATTTATCGGCAATCTCTTGGAGCAGCTCGTTCCGAATTTTCTGGCGCCCACGCCGTCCATCTTCCTTGCGCAAATTTCTCCGCCTTTCGGCGACCCCGCTCTGAAAGAGGGGCGTACGATCGCGCGTGGGACCAATGTGGACGCCGCTCATATCGAGCGCGACCGAGAGGTCTCTTGCCGATACAAGCTCACAGCGCCCGTCGAGCTCTGGCCATTCGATATCAGCGATGCGGAGTATTGCCAATCAGCGGCGCCGCTGGTCGCGCTCGGCGTGAAGCCCGGATCGGAAACCGTCGCCGGAATGAAGCTGACCTTGAACATGCGTTCGGGCGCCGCCGCCAGCGACGGCGACAGAGCCTCCCAAGACATGTTTTCGTCGTGTCTGGTGGAACATCTGCCAATTCATTTCTGCGGCGCGGAGGCCGAATCGGTCGGCCTTTACGAGCAGATGTTCGCGCATTGCACCGGCGTTTGGCTTCGCTGCGTCGATGACACGGGCGAGCCGATCGTAATGTCGCTCGGGCGCGAGGCCATCAGCGACATCGGCTTCGACGACGATGAGGAGCTGATACCATCGGATGACCGAATTTTCCGCGGCTTCGAGCTGCTGCGCGAATATTTCGCCTTTCCACAAAAGTTCCTGGGATTCGATCTTCGCGGTCTGCGGCGCGGGATGACGCGAATGGCGGCGAGCTCGATCAGCGTGATCTTCGGCTTCGATGAGGTCAATCCGCAGCTGGCGGCCGCAGTGCGCGCGCAGATGTTTTCGCTATTCAGCGCGCCCGCGGTCAATCTGTTCGAGATGACGACCGACCGAATCCGCATTCGCACAAATCAGCATGAGCATCAGATCCTGCCGGATCGAAGCAAGCCGCTCGACTTCGAACCCTATCGAATCCTCGATGTCTTCGCCTATATGTCGGGCGGGGGAGAGAAGCGGCAAGTGCGTCCGCTCTACGCCGCGACGGCCGACGACGCGTCGACGTCCGATCCGAGCTACACGATACGAAGACGCCCGCGGCGTCGGTCGGAAGACGAGAAGCGGCGCGGCGTGGCGTCCAATTACCAGGGCTCCGACGTATTTATCTCCATCAACGAGCCCGCCTCGCTCACCACGGGAGGCGAGATCGCGGAGCTCGGCATTCGCGCCTTATGCTCGAACCGGCATCTTCCCGAGCATCTGCCGGTCGGGACCGGCAAGACGGATTTTCGCCTATCGGACGACATGTCGCTCGACGTCGCCTGCGTCGCCGGGCCCACCGCGCCGCGTGATGCGGTCGTCTCGCAGGTCAAGAGCCGCACCGAATCGGCTTACGCCGGCGTCGTCGCTTGGCGTCTCTTGAACATGCTCAGCCTCAACTATCTGGGCGTCGCCGCGCATGGCGGCGGCAAGAATGCGTCGGCGCTTCGAGAAATGCTCGCGACATTCTCCGACGCGGCGGACAGCTCGATCGAGAAGCGGCTGCGTGGAATCCGATCCGTGGAGAGCCGGCAGATCGTGCGCCGTTTGCGTCGCGCCAGAGGCGTCGGGACAGCGCTCGGGATCGAGATCACGGTCACAGTCGACGACAAGGCGTTCGAAGGATCGGGCGCATTTTTGCTCGGCGCCGTGCTGGATCGATTTTTCCCGGCCTATGCAGGAATGAACAGCTTCACGCAGCTGGTGATGCGCACCAGCGAGCGCGGCGAGATCATGCGTTGGCCGGCGCGAATCGGCTCGCGGAGGCTGGCGTGACCTATCTGGAGCATTTGGAAGAGGAGCCTTGGCGAGTCGATTTTTTCGAGATGATGCGTCGGATCGAGCGCTCGCTCGGAGAAGCGTCGGGCGAAGCGGAGGCCAGGCCGCGGATCGGCGACAGCGCGTCTCGCAAGGAAGAAACGATTGAAATCGACGGCAAAGCGGTCGCGCTGTCATTCGGGCAGGATCCATGGATGAGCTTTCCAGGCTCGAATGTCGCGCGCGTCGAATGGCGGGAAGATGCGCCGAGCGCGGACGGCGAGCGGGAAGGGACGGAGCGCAGCGAACGGCTGCACATCGTGCTCAAATTCCTCGGCATGCTCGGCCCGCAGGGCGCATTGCCTCTTTCCATCACAGAGGAGGCGCATGGCTGGTCTTTGCAGCAGGACCCGTCTTTCCCGCATTTCTTAGATATTTTCAACAATCGCTTCTTGCAGCTCTTCTATCGCGCCTGGGCCGATTCTCGGGCCATTGTTCAGCACGATCGACCAGATTGCGATCGCTTCCGCGATTATGTGAATTCGACCATCGGCGTCGGAACGCCGCCCTTTCGCGAGCTCGCCGCGACGCCGAAAGGCATCTCCGCCTATGCCGGTCTTCTGGGCTCGCGGACGAAATCCGGCGAACGGCTCGCGGGCGCCATTCGCGGATTGTTCGCGGTGGACGTCGAGATCGAGCAGCTCGTCGGCGGCTGGCTCACGATCGAGGAAAGCGAACGCAGCAGACTCGGACGCAAGAACTGCAGCTTGGGCGGCGATGTAATGCTCGGCGCGTCATCCTTCGAGCTCGATCACAAATTCCGAATTCGAATTTTCGTCGAAGATATGAAGCGCTATCGCGACTTTCTACCGGAAGGTGAGGATTGCCACAGACTGAGCGACCTCCTTTTCTTTTATATCGGCGAGGAAATGGAATGGGACGTCGAAATTTCTCTTCCGGCGACACAGACGACTCCAATGGCGCTCGGGCGTGCGGGAGAGCTCGGCTGGACCAGCTGGATGGCGCCGAACCGCACGACCACGGAGCGCCGCTGCGACGCCCATTTCGATCCGGCTAAACGCGCGCGCCGCGAAGCGGCGGACTCGTTGATTTGAAGGAGGGGTGGAAATGACAGAGATCAGCCTGGAGACCGTGACCGGCAAGCTCAATCGCGTCGGCTATGACGCTTTCATGCGCGCCCTGCGACAGGCGAAGCAGGCCGGGCATCGCAATGTGGAGCTCGCGCATTGGCTGTTGCATCTTCTGCAGAGCGAAGGAAGCGACCTCGATCTCACGGTCGACCGCTTCGCGCTGGACCGGACCAGGCTGTCGAGCGATCTGGAACGTGTCATCGGCTCGTTTCGCATCGACGAGACACAAATGCCGGGGGTCGCCAACAATGTTATCGACGCGCTGGATCGCGGCTGGCACTTCGCCACTCTGCTCTTCGGCGAGACTCAAATTCGAAGCGGCCATCTGCTGACGGCGCTTTTGAAAACGCCGGAGCTTCGCCGCGCTCTGCGGTCGCTGTCGAGGGAGTTCGACAAGATCGCAGACGAGGCGCTGATGCAGGAGGCCAATAGGATTTGGGCCGGATCGCAAGAAGAGAATCTACGGCCGCTGGACGGCGCCGGGCCTATCGCCAAAGGCGCGCGCGAGGCGAAGGGCGCTCAGACGGCGCTAGATCGCTTCGCTCAGGACCTGACGGAAAGGGCCCGCAGCGGCGAGCTCGATCCCGTGCTCGGACGCGACGACGAAATTCGTCAGGTCATCGACGTGCTCATGCGACGCAGGCAGAACAATCCTATTCTGGTCGGCGAGGCGGGCGTCGGCAAGACGGCGATCGCGGAAGGATTTGCACAGCGCATCGTCGGCGGCGCCGTGCCTCCGGCCCTGCGCGACATTCGCCTGCTGTCGCTCGATATCGGCCTTCTGCAAGCGGGCGCCGCAATGAAGGGAGAGTTCGAGCAGCGGCTTCGGTCCGTTATCGACGAGGCGCAGTCTTCGCCGACGCCGGTGATCCTGTTCATCGACGAAGCGCATACGCTGATCGGCGCCGGCGGCCAGAATGGCGTCGGCGACGCCGCCGATCTACTGAAGCCGGCGCTCGCGCGCGGCGCCTTGCGCATGCTCGCTGCGACGACCTTTGCGGAATATCGGCGCCATATCGAAAAGGATCCGGCGCTGTCTCGACGCTTTCAGCCTGTCGATGTCGACGAGCCTTCCGTCGAGCGCTGTATCGAGATGCTGCGCGCCATGGTGAAGCCGATGGAGCGGCACCACAATGTCCGCGTCTCCGAGAATGCGATCAGAGCGGCGACGAAGCTGTCGCAGCGCTACATTCCGGCGCGCAAGCTTCCCGACAAGGCCGTCAGCCTTCTCGACACGGCCTGCGCGCGCGCGGCGATCTCGCAGAATGCGACGCCCGCTCCCATAGAAGATGCGCGCGCCTCGATCGCCGCCTTGGAGAGCGAGCGTGCGGCGATCGCGAGCAATAGCGATCTCGAGGCGCTGGACGAGCGCCGCTCGAGCGAGGTGGATAGGGAGATGTCGTCGGCGCGCGAAAAGCTCGCCGAGCTCGAATTGCGTTGGACGCGCGAACGTGCCCTCATCGACGATATTCGCCGATTGCGGGAGGAGGCGGCCTCCGCCGATCCCGCGCATCGCCGAACTGTGCGCGAGCAGATCGACGCCAAGGCGGAGGCCCTGGAGGCGACGAGTCCAGAGGGGCGCATGATCTACGCGCATGTCGACGAGCAATGCGTCGCCTCTGTTGTGTCGGATTGGACCGGCGTTCCCGTCGGACGCATGGTGACGGATGAGATCGAGACGGTCCTTCATTTGACAGATATTTTGAACAAACGCGTCGTCGGACAGACGCACGGTCTGCGGTCGATCGCAAAGCGCATCGAAACGAGCCGTGCGCGATTGGACAATCCCGACAAGCCGATCGGCGTGTTCATGCTCGTCGGTCCCTCGGGCGTCGGCAAGACGGAGACGGCGCTCGCCCTCGCGGAGGCGCTCTATGGCGGCGAGCAGAATGTCATCGCCATCAACATGTCGGAATTTCAAGAGCCGCATAGCGTGGCGACGCTCAAAGGGGCGCCTCCCGGCTATGTGGGTTTCGGCGAAGGCGGCCGCTTGACGGAAGCCGTGCGCCGCAAGCCTTATAGCGTCATTCTGCTCGACGAGATCGAGAAAGCGCATCCCGACGTTCACGAGATTTTCTTTCAGGTCTTCGACAAGGGCCAGATGGAGGATGGCGCGGGTCGGCGCATCGATTTTCGGAACACGCTCATCATTTTGACGTCCAATGTCGAAACCGATCTGCTGATGCGGCTCGGAGCCGATCCCGCCTTCGCCAATGATGCGGATGGGCTCGCGCAGGCGCTGCAGCCGGAGCTGCTGCGCGTGTTTCCGCCGGCGCTGCTCGGCCGCATCGTGACTGTGCCTTACTTCCCGCTCTCGCGGCAAATGCTCGCCGGAATCGCGCGCTTGCAATTGGATCGTATCGGCAAGCGGGTGACGGAGGGCTATCGCGCGGCCTTCACCTATGACGATACGGTGGTGGACCACATTGTCGAGCAATGCCGCGATCCCGACTCGGGAGGGCGAATGATCGATAATATCGTCACCAACACGCTATTGCCGGCTCTATCCCGCGAGTTCTTGAAAAAAGCGCTGGCCAAGCAGGAATTGGCGCTTGTCGCCGTGGGGGTCCGAGATGGCGCATTCGAATATTCTTGCGCATGAACGGTCCGGCGGCGCGCCCATCAGCCCGGCGCGAGCGCGTGAATGACGCGCCCGGCGAGCCGCTCGATCGTGTCGCGCTCGAACAGGCTCGTCGCATAGATGAGGCTGCCCTTGATTTCGCCGTCGTCCAGAGAGACGGAGAGTGTGAGCGGGCGTCGCACGGCGACACGGTCGGCGGAAGCGCGCGACAGCGTCAAGCCTGAGAATTGTACATTCTGCGGCGGCGCGTCCTCGATCACCAACGCCACATCGCCGAGCCGCTCGGCGTCCGGTCCATGATCCTCGCGTAGCGACGCCATGATGTCGCGCCACGGCACGTTCTGATTGGCGAGAGCCCCGAGCGTCGCCTCGCGCACGCGCGGCAGCAGTTCGTCCAGCGCGTCGCCGGGCCGCTCTATGCGCAGCGGCAGAGCGTTCATGAAGGGTCCGAGCATGCGATGCGTCGCCGCATGATGGCGCAGCGAGACCGGAATTGTCAGCGCGAGCGCATCATCCGAGGCGCGCTCGGCGAGAGCGCTGGCGAAGGCCGCGGTCAAGGTCATGGCGAGAGTGGCCCGCTCTTTCGCCGCGAGCGCCTCGGCGGCGTCGACGGCCGCCTGCGGAAAATCGAAACGGAAGACGGCGCCTTCGGGCACGAGGGCGCCGTCCGCGCGGGGCCGATCGCACCGGATCGGCGCGGGCAGGCCGCTCGCGAACAGCCGTCGGAAATAGGCGGTCTGGCCGCTGCGCAGCGCCGGCGTCAGCCATTGCCGCTCCCACAGCGCGTAATCGGCGTAGGAGAGCGAGCGATCGAGGAGCGGAAACAGCTCCATGCCCTCGAGCCCATTGGCGTAGAGCGCGCCGATCTCGCCGAGCAGCATGCGGACAGTGGCGCCATCGGCGAGCGAGCGATGACAGCGCAGCCGCAGCAGGCGCTCGCCATCGGCGATCCGCTGCAGCGAGACGCGGATTGCGGGCCGGCCGTCATCGGCGCATGCGGGCTCCAAAGGATCGGGCGCGTCCTCGGGATCGAGCAGCGTCACTTCGGGCGGCGCGTCGACGATATGCTGCAGCGCGCCGCCATCGGCCATGGGCTCTAGGATGGTGCGCAGAATGGCGTGGCGCCGAAAGGCTTCCCTTATGCTCTCGATCTGACGCTCTTCGTCGAGCGGGCCGAGAATGCGCACGCCGACGTCGATCCAATGCCCCGGCGCGCCGGGAGACGCCTGCTCGGCCGCGAGGGCGCCGAGCTGGGCGAGCGAGGCCGGCGCGACGGCGCCTGCGGGCGCTGCGACGAATTCCGGCAGAGCGACGGTGGCGCCGCGCCGCGCGCTATCGAGCCGGGCGGCGAGCGCAGCGAGAGTCTGATCCTCGAAAATGGCGCCGAGCGGCAGCTCCACGCCGAGGCTCTGATGAATGCGCGCGCGCAATTGCGCCGCCAGCATGGAATGACCGCCGAGCAGAAAAAAGCTGTCATCGGCGCCGACGCGCTCGAGCTTCAGCAGGTCGCGCCAGATCTCGGCGAGGCGCTCCTCGTCTTCGGTCCGCGGCGCGACAAAAGCCGTGTCGCGCGCCGCATCGCGCGGCGGCGGCGGCAAGGCGGCGCGATCGAGCTTGCCATTCGCGGTCAGCGGCATTGTATCGAGCGTCACGAAGGCGGACGGAATCATATGATCGGGCAGAAGACGGCGCAGATGATTGCGCAGCGCCTGCGCGCTCGGCGCCGGCCCGTCGAAGATCATATAGGCCGCGAGCCGCGCCTCGCCGTCCATGTCATAAGGCGTGACCGCCGCCGCGCGCATGCGCGGATGGTCGAGCAATGCGCGCTCGATCTCGCCGGGCTCGATGCGGACACCGCGAATCTTCACCTGCTGGTCGTCGCGGCCGATAAAGGCGAGAACGCCATTCTCCTCGCGCCGCACAATGTCGCCGGTCGCATAGAGACGCTGTGTCGTCTCACCGTCGTCGAAGTCGAAAAAACGCTCTTGCGTCAGCGCCGCGTCGCCGAGATAGCGCAGCGCGAGGCATGGCCCGCCGATGTGCAATTGCCCGGGAACGCCGATCGGCGCGATCCGCTTCTGCGCGTCGAGCACGACGAGCCGCACATTGGCGCGCGGCCGTCCGATCGGCACGACCGCCTGCGCATCGGCGCCCGCGCCCGGCCCCACCTCATGCAGGCTGACGATTCCGGCGGTCTCGGTCTGGCCATATTGATTGACCCAGCGCAATTCGTCGCCGACGAAGGCGCGCCAATCCCGCACGAGCGACTGGCGCAAAGGCTCGCTCGCGGTGAGCTGCAGGCGCAGCTCATTATCGAGCAGCGTTGCGCGCGCGGTCTCCGGCAGGCTCGCGAGCGCATCGGCGACCCGCCTCAGAACAGAGGGCACGAGATCGATGATCGTCGCCTTGGACGCGCGCACGCGCTCCAGCAGAGCGAAGGGATCGCGCCGCTCGTCGTCGCTGGCGATGACGATGCGCGCGCCGGCGGCGAGCGGCGCCAATATCTGCCGCATGGAGGAAGAGAATGCGCTGGACGACGTATGCAGAAAGGCGTCGGATGCGACGATTCCCAGCTCCGCGCGAAGAGTCTGCGCATATTCGGCGACGGCGCCATGCGAGATCGCCACGCCTTTCGGCCGACCTGTCGAGCCCGAGGTGAAGACGATATAGGCGAGGTCCGAAGGCGCGGCAAAAGTCTCGAGCGGCGCATCCGACTGGCGCGCGACATCGGCGTCGAAAAGCGCGGAGACGTCGAGCGCGACATTCGCCTCGGCGAGCATATGCGCGATGCGCTCCCGCGGATAGGATTCGTCGATCGGCACATAGACAGCGCCCGCCTTCATCGCGCCGAGCAATCCGACGATCATATCGACCTTGCGCCCCGTGCGCATGGCGACCGCGTCGCCGGGGCGAACTCCCTTCGCACGTAGCCAGCGCGCGAGGCGCCGCGCGGCGGATTGCAGCTCGGCGTAAGTGAGGCGGCGCTCGCCATCCTCGCATGCGATTTGATCGGCGCACGCGGCGGCGACGGATTCGAGCAGCTCCGCCACGGTGAGCGGGCCGGGCGACGGCGCCTCCGCGGGCGCGCGGCTCGCGGCGCGCTCTTCCGGCGTCAGCAGCGGCAGCGTGGAAAGGCGCCGCGACGGATCCGCGAGAACGCCGTCGAGCGCGGCGAGGAAATGCCGCAGCAACCGCTCAATGCGCGGCGCATCGAAGAGATCGGTCGAATATTCGACATGGCCGGCCATCGCCGCATCGTCGAAGATGGTGAAGGTGAGATCGCGCTTGGCCGTCTGCGTGTCGATCTCCTGCACCTCGATCTCGAGGCCCGGCACTGCGGGCGGCTGCAGTCCGCCTTGCAGCAGCAATTGCACGCGATAGAGCGGATTGCGCGAGCCGTCGCGCTCGCGCTCGACAGCGTTGACCACATGATCGAAGGGCGCGTCCTGATGCGCCATCGCAGCTTGAACGCGCGCGCCGAGGCGGGCGATCAGCGTGCGCATGTCGGGGTCGCCGTCGAGGACGACGCGCACCGGCAGCGCGTTGACGAAAAGGCCGATCAATCCTTCGATCTCGAGCCGGCCGCGATTGGCGCTCATCGCGCCGACGATGAATTCGTCTTGGCCGCTGTGACGTTGCAGCACGGCGGCGAGCGCGGCGAGCAGCGGCGAGAACAAGGTCACGCCCTCCGCCTGCGCCAGAGCGCGCAGCGCCTTTGCGCGCTCGGCGCCGAGCGCGAAGCGAAGGCGGCGGCCACGAAAGCTCGGCGTGCGCGGCGGCGGCCTGTCGGTCGGCAGCGCCAGCGGCGCGACGCCAGACAGCTCCGCCTTCCAAAATTCGAGCAGTTCTCCAAGAGTCTCGCCGGCGAGCCAGTCGCGCTGCCAGGCGGCGTAATCGGCATATTGAATCGGCAATTCGGGAAGCGGCCAGGGCTCGCCCGTCTCGAAGGCGCGATAGATGGCGGAGAGCTCGCGCAGCAGCACGGCGAAAGACCAGCCGTCGGTGACGATATGATGCATCGTCACCAGCAGAATATGATGCGTCTCGTCGAAGCGCAGAAGACGCGCGCGAAACAGAGGCGGCTGGGCGAGATCGAATGGCGCGCCGGCCTCGCGCCGCGCCCATTCGGCGGCCTCCGCCTCGTCGTGCACGGTCTCGACGGGCAGCGGAACATGCAGCGATGCGACGATCTGCGGCTGCGCGACGCCGCGCTCGCTGCGAAACGACGTGCGCAACGACTCGTGCCGCGCGACGATGGCGTCGAGGCTGCGCTGCATCACAGCGGCGTCGAGCGCGCCGCGAATGCGCACGGCGGCGGCGATATTATAGGCGCTCGAGCCCGGCGCCAGCTCATGCAGGAACCACAACGCCTCCTGATTGAAGGAGAGCGGCAGAGGCGCGCCGTCGCGCGGGCGTCGCGTCATCGGCGGCTGGCGCTTGGCCGCGGCGCCGCGCTGCTCTTCCCACCAATCGAGGAGGCGCGTCGCGAGCGTGGCGACATCGGGACTCTCGATGAAGAGCGCCACCGGAATGGCCGCGGCGAGCGCCGCCTGCAAGCGGCTGCGCAGCTCCATTGCGGTCAGCGAATCCATGCCGAGCGCGGCGAAACCCGCATGCGGATCGACCTCCTCGGCGCTCATATGCAGCGCATGGCCGATTTCCGCCTTCAGACGCGCGACCACGAGACCGCGCCGCTCCTCCTGCGGCGCCTCGACGAGCCAGGAATCCGCGGAGAGAACGTCTGCGGACGACGCATCCGCGGAAGAAACATCCGCGGAAAAAGCTTTCTCGCCGGAGCTGGTGAAGGAATGCGCGTCCCGCCGCACGGCCTGAAACCAGAAGCGCTTTCGCTGAAACGGATATTTGGGAAGATCGACCTTGCTGCGCCGCCACGGCGCATCGACGGCGCGGAAGTCGATGCGCGCGCCGGCCGCGTAGAGCTGGCCGAGCGCTTCCTCTATCTGGCGAGTGTCGGAGGCGTCGCGACGCAGCGAGGCGACCGCCTGCGGCGTCGGCCGCCCCTCCGGCCAGGCGCGCAGCGACATTGCGGCGAGCACCGGCTGCGGACCGACCTCGAGCAAAACGCGGCAACCCAGCTCGCTGAGCGTCTGCGCGCTCTGCGCGAAGCGCACCGGCTCGCGCGAATGGCGCCGCCAATATTGGGCGTCCAATCGCGCCGGCGCGGCGAGCGGCTTGCCCGTGCGATTGCAGATCAGCGTGCGCGTCGGCGTCTCGAAAGGCGTCTCTCCGGCGAAACGCTCGAAGGCGTCGAGCGCCGGCTCCAGCAGCTCGGAATGAAAGGCGTGCGAGGTCTCGAGCTCTTCCGTGCGGCCGCCTTCGCCACGAAACATTTCCGCCAGCGCGCGCACATCCTGCCGCGGACCGCTGACGACGATATGCGCGCCATTATAGGCCGCGATCGAAACATGCGGGAAAGAGGCGAGCCGCGCCTCGACGGCGGCGGCCTCGGCGAAGATCGCCGCCATCAGCCCGCCCGCCGGCAAGGCGCCGAATAATCTCCCGCGCTCGGCGAGCAGACGCGCGCCATCCTCGAGCGTGAAGACGCCGGCCACGCAGGCGGCCGCGTATTGGCCGACGCTATGGCCCAGAACCACATCCGGCGCAGCGCCCCAGCTGCGCCACAGATTTGCGAGACCCATCTCCAGCGCGAATAGCGCCGGTTGCGCGTAAGAGGTGTGATTGACAGCGCCGTCCTCGGCGAACATCACGTCGAGCAGCGGGCGCGGCAGAATATCGGCGATCGCCGCCGCGCATTGGTCGAGCGTCTCCTTGAAGAGCGGCTGCGTCTCATAGAGCGCGCGGCCCATGCCCGAATATTGGCCGCCTTGTCCAGTGAAGAGCCAGGCGGTCTTCGGCGGATCGGCGGCAAAGCCGGCGTAGGCTCCCGCAGAGGCTCGCCCGTCGGCGAACGCCTCCAGCAGACGCGCGGCCTCGGCGCCGTCCTCGGCGACGATCGCCGCGCGATGCTCGAGATGCGAGCGGCAGACGCCCGCCGAATGGCAAACGTCGGCGAATGCGCTCGCCGAGGGCAGCGTCTCGACGCGCTGGATATAGGACCGCGCCAGCGCCTTCAGCGCCGGAACGCTGCGCGCCGACAGCGGCAGCATATGCCAGGGGCGTTCGGCCCGAGGCGAAGCCGCCTCACGCGCGATTTCGGGGCGCGCCGGCGCCTCCTCGAGGATCACATGGGCGTTGGTGCCGGAAAAGCCGAAGGAGCTGACGCCGGCGCGCCGCTTGCGCTCGGAGCGCGGCCAGGGGCGCGCCTCCGCAACGACTTTCAGTGGCAATCGCTTCCACGGAATATGCGGCGAGGGCGTGCGAAAATGCAGATGCTCGGGCAGCAGCTCATTCTCCAGCGCCTGCGTCACCTTGATGACGCCGGCGACGCCGGCTGCGGCTTCGAGATGGCCGATATTCGTCTTCACCGAGCCGATGAGCAGCGGCCTGTCCGGCGCGCGGCCGGGGCCGAGCGCGGCGGCGGCGGCCTGCGCCTCGATCGGATCGCCGAGCGATGTGCCGGTGCCATGCGCCTCGAGATAATCGACATCGGCGGGCGTGAGCCCCGCCTGATCCAGCGCCGCGCGGATGACGCGCTGCTGCGCGCGGCCGCTCGGCACGGTGAGGCCGCCCGAGGAGCCGTCCTGATTGACGGCGCCGCCGCGCAGCACGGCGCGGATGCGGTCGCCGTCGCGCAGCGCGTCGCTGAGGCGCTTGAGCACGATGACGCCGCAGCCTTCGCCGCGCACATAGCCGTCGGCGCCGGCGTCGAAAGTCTTGCACTTGCCGTCCGGCGCGAGCATGCGCGCGCGGGACATGCTGATCATCACGGTCGGGGTGAGGATCGCATTGACGCCGCCGGCGAGCGCGAGATCGCATTCGCGCAATCGCAGCGCCTGGCAGGCTTGATGGATCGCCACCAGCGAGGAGCTGCAGGCCGTGTCGACCGTCACCGCCGGACCCTCGAGCCCGAGCCGATAGCTGATGCGTCCGACGCCGGCCGCGGGCGAGGTCCCTGTCGCGTAATAGGCGTCGATGGCCTCGGGAGTCATATTGTCGATGAGCAGGCCGAGATATTCATGCGTGCTGACGCCCATCCAGACGCCGGCGCGCGCGCCCTCCAGCTCCGAGGCGGCGACGCCCGCATGTTCCAGCGCGCGCCAGCTCGTCTCCAGCAGCAGACGATGCTGTGGGTCCATGCAGGACGCCTCGCGCGGCGCGACGCCGAAGAATTGCGCGTCGAAATCATCGATGCTGTCCAGGAGTCCGGCGCGGCGCGTCACCGTTTTTCCCGGCGCGTCGGGATCGGCGTCATAGACCGCCTCGGCGTCCCAACGGGAGAACGACGCCTCGCCGACGCCTTCGCGCCCGTCCCGCAGCAACTCCCAAAAGGCTTCGGCGTCTGCGCCGCCGGGAAAGCGCGCCTCATAGCCGATGATCGCGATGGGCTCGCGCGTCGCGCCTTCGAGCTCGGCCACGCGGCGACGCAGAGTCTCTAGAGCGACGATCGCCTTTTTCTTGAACTCGAGCTCGCTCATTTCGGGTCTCGCGCTTTTATTGCGTCGTGGCGGCGAGCGTCTCGCAGCAGGCCGCGACGATCTCCATCAGCGCCCGCTGTCCGGTCGCCGGACGAAAATAGAAGTGATCGCCCGCGACGAGGCGCCGCTCGAAGCCGCCGCCGGCATGCCGCTCCCAGGCGTCGAGCTCGGCCGCCGACACGAGCGGATCGCCATCGCCGCCCACGACCGTCAGCGGGCAGGAGAGCGGCGGACGCTCGGTCCAGTCGTACGTTTCGTTGATGAAGAGATCGGCCTGCAGCGCGCGGCCGATCATCTCGACATAATCGGGCTGCTCGAGCAGAGCGACCGGAATATTGCCGTGCAGCTTCGCGACGCGAAACACGACGTCGCGCGGCGGAAGATGCGACACGCGCTCCGCCCGCGAGGGCAGATGCGGCGGGACGCGGCCCGAGGCCAAAAAGTGCAGGCGCTCCGGCGCCGCGCGGCGCTCCGCCAGCAGGCGCTGGACGATCTCGTAAGCGAGCAGCGCGCCGAAGCTGTGTCCGAAAATCAGCAGCGGCCGATCGGCGAGCGCCGCGACCGCCTCGGCGAGCGGCGCCGCGAGAGCGTCCAGCGCGCGCGCCGGCTCCTCGCGCAGCCGCTGCTCACGACCCGGCAGCGAGGCGGCGTAGAGATTGGCGCGGCCGCGCAATGGCGCGATCCAGGGCCAAAAGCCCGTCATGCCGCCGCCCGCGGGCGGGAAGCAGATCATTGTCACTAAAGAGTGATCGTCTGCGGACATACGCTTGAGCCAATCGAGCGAGGCGAGGGTCGGCTCGTTCATGCGGCGCCGCGCATGATCGCGATGTGATGCAGCGCACACCGCGTTTCGGCGGCGCCTGCTATGGAAGTAGACATAGAAGACGTCTCGATAGAATCCGACAGGTCGCGCAATGAAACCACCCGCGCTTTTGATTGTAAGAGCAATATTTCGCATCGCAGCGCGCCGCCGCCGCGCTTGGCCGCCTTTGCTTTTTACGCTACAGTCCAAAGGGATGCAACGCCATCCATGGGTTGCGAACGTCGATAGGACGGCCTATTGGTCGTTCGTTACGATCGGAGCCGAAGGAAACGCCGGATAGCCTCCGTGCTACTTCGGCGTTTTCGCGCAGATGCGCGACGAGATTATTTCGTGTCGAAAGACGCCGAGCTTTTTTGTCGAAAACGATCGCTGGGAAGATGTAGAATGAGCGGATCGACGCATGTCGACTTCGAGCACACGGGCCCCGGGCTTCCGGCTGGCGAATTGCTGCGGCGCTATTGGCAGCCGGTCTTCGTCTCCGAAGAGCTTCCGACGGCGCATCCGAAGCCTCTGAAAATTCTGGGCGAGGAGCTCACCCTCTATCGGGGTGAGGACAAGGTGGCGCGCATCATCGACGGACGCTGCCCGCATCGCGGGCTCGTGATGTCGGTCGGCAAGGTGGAGGGCGACAGCATTCGTTGCCGCTATCACGGCTGGAAGATCGATCCGACCGGCCAATGCGTCGAGCAGCCCTTCGAGCCCAAGAGCTTCGCGGCAAAGGTGCGCGTGCGCAGCTATCCGGTGGAGGAATATTTCGGCCTGATCTGGGTCTATCTCGGCCCCGCGCCGACGCCGCCCTTGCCGCGCTGGCCCTCGCTCGAGCAATGCGGCTATTTCCACGTCGTCGAATTGCGCAAGTGGAACTATTTCCACGATCTCGAGAACACGGTCGATGATGTGCACCAGCGTTGGGTGCATGCCGAGGGCATTTATCAGGACGCCGCCAACGCCGGGCAAATTCCCGCCGCCACGGCGCTCGAGACCGAATACGGCCTCATGCAATACACCTCCTTTCCCAACGGCTATCTGCGCAAGCTCGCGCTTTTCATGCCGAACATGCTCTATTTCACCTCCGGCGCCGGCATGCTGCGCGGATTCAAGAGCTTCTTGTGGAATGTGCCAGTCGATGACGTCAGCCACAAAATGTTCTTCCTCCTCGTCGCGGCGCATTTGTCGCCGGAGGATGGACGCGACGTCGCCGAGGGCGTGCGCTCGGGCATGCGCTATGTCGCCTCGTCCTTGCCGCCCGTCGAGCAGGTGATCCAATCCGTGCTCTCCGGCGAGAAGCGCTGGGAAGACATAGAATCGCGGCCGGATCTCCTGCTCATCGAGGATGGAATCGTCCTCGTGGGCCAAGGAATCATTCCCGATCGCTCGAAAAATCGGCTCGGCGCCTCCGACGCGGCAATCATTTTGCTGAGGAAGCTCTATACGCGGGAAATGTCTCGTATCGAGAAGGGGGAGCAGCCGACGGCCTTTCCCGGACCGGACGAGCGGCTGCTCGCGCAGATCGATGAATTTCAGGCCGAGCCTGTGTGAGCGGAGAGTCAAAAAGCGGGCGTCGGCTTTTCGAAGTCCCGCTTTTTCAAACGGCTCCGAGCAGCAATTTTTACGCGCGAGAATTCGAGGAGGGCGCATGCCCACGGTGAGAGACATATTGGATCGGGCCGCCCAGATGATCGACACGCACAGAGACAAGGCGAGCTCTCTGGGCGCCCGCTATAAATTCGTGCTGAAGGGCGAGGGCGCCTGCACTTTTGTGCTCAATCTCACAGCGGATGATCCCGGCGTGCGCGAAGGAGAGAGCGAGGCCGATTGCACGATCCGCGTCGCCGCCGCCGATTTCGTCCGCATGGCCGAGGGAGAGGTGGACAGCCGCGATTTGTTCTTCGCCGGAAAGCTGAAGGTCGATGGCGATATGGGGCTCGCGCTGAAGCTGAAGAAGATGGTCGCTTCGGCGTGAGATGAGGGGCGAGCAGGCTTCGCCGGCCCGGGGGCGATGGGCGAAGCCGCTTTGACGAAAGAGGTTGGGACACTGCGTCCACGCCGCGGCTGCGGCGTGATCGGACGCGTGCGCGTTGGGGGCGACGAAATGGGCGCGACGAATTCATTGAGCGGGGTCGAGGAGCTGACGACCGAGCGGCTGCGGCGCCACGCCGTCGAACATCCAGACCGGCTGGCGGCGGCCTTTCTCGACGATGATCTGGAAATCCGCCAATCATGGAGCTTCGGCGAGCTCGATCGCCGGGCGCGCTCCATGGCCGCCTTTCTCCAAAGGCATGGCGCGCCCGGCGAGCGCGTGCTGCTCGCCTTTCCGACCTGCCTCGATTTTCTCGCCGCCTTCTATGGATGTCTGCTCGCAGGAATGCCGGCCGTGCCGACCTCTCTGCCGCTGGCGCATGGCAAGGACAGACGGCTCGAGCTCATCGTCATCGACAGCGGCGCCAAGCTCGTCCTCACCACATCCAAGCATGTCGAGCTGCTGCAGCGGCGCCTCGCCGAAGGCGAAGCGTCGGCGACGCCGATCATCGCCATCGACGATCTCGCCGATGAGAGCGCCGTCTGGCGCGACATTCCGCGCGCGGCCGGCGAGCTGGCCTTCCTCCAATATACCTCCGGCTCGACGCGCGCGCCGGCGGGGGTGATGGTGAGCCACGGCAATGTGGCCGCCAATCTGATGGCGCTGCACGAGGGCTCCGGCTCCTCGCCGGATTCGGTCTGCGTGAGCTGGCTGCCTCTGTTTCACGATATGGGGCTCGTCGCCGGCGCGCTGGCGCCGACATGGGCAGGATGTCCCGTCTATCTCATGAGCCCGGCGAGCTTCGTGCAGAGCCCTTTGCGCTGGCCGCGCGCCATCTCGCGCTATCGCGGCACGATCGGCGGCGGTCCCAATTTCGCTTATCAGGCCTGCGTCGAGGCGGCCCGCGCGCAGGGCGTCGCCAGTCTCGATCTCTCCTCCTGGACGATCGCCTGGAATGGCGCGGAGCCCGTTCGCGCCTCGACGATCGATGATTTCGCGAAGACATTCGCGCCGGCCGGATTTCGCGCCGAGACGCTGACGCCGGCCTTCGGCCTCGCCGAAGCGACGCTGCTCGTCACCGGCAAGCGCGGTCCGGTTCCGCCGCTCGTTCGCGCGGTCGACGAGGCCGCGCTGCGCAGCGACAATGTCGTCTTCTGCGACGCCGAGGATGCGCGCGGCAAGCGGCTGGTGAGCTCCGGCGAGACGGCGCTCGGCGTCGACGTCCGCATCGTCGATCCCGAAACGCTGGTCGAGGCGGCGCCCTCGCAGGTCGGCGAGATATGGGTGGGCGGCGCCAGCGTCGGCCAGGGCTATTGGAACAAGCCGGAGGAATCGGCGGCGACATTCGGCGCGCGCACGGCGACGGGCGAAGGCCCCTTCATGCGCACGGGCGATCTCGGCTTTCTGACCGAGGGCCGGCTCTTCGTCACCGGTCGCCGCAAGGATCTGATCGTCATTCGCGGCGTCAATTATTATCCGCAGGATCTCGAGCAGACGATCGAGGCGAGCCATCCGGCCTTGCAGCCGGCCTCCTGCGCCGTCTTCGGCGTCGAGGAGGGCGACGCCGTGCGCCTCGTCGCCGTGCAGGAGCTGCGCCGCAGCGCCTGGCGCTCCGTCGATGCGGCGGAAGTGTTCATGGCCATGCGGCGCGAGGTCGCCCGCGAGCATCAGCTCGCGCTGCATCGCATCGTGCTGCTGAAATCCTTCGGCCTGCCCAAGACCTCGAGCGGCAAGGTCCAGCGCGCTGCCTGCCGCGCGGCGCTCGAGGACGGAACGCTGGCGGCGCTGCACGAATGGCGCTCGACCATGCAGGTCGCGCCCATCGACTTCACCGGCGAGCCGCTCACACAGCCGGGCGTGCTGGAGCGTCAGCTCGTCGATTGGCTGCAACGCGAATGCGGCGTCGAGAACATCAGCTGGAAGACGCCGCTGATGGATCTCGGCATCGACTCGCTGAAAGGCGTCGAGCTCGGCAATGCGCTCTCCGCCGCCTTCAAGCATTCCTTCCCGGTGACGCTGATGATCGAGCATCCGACAGTGGAGGCGCTCGCCCGGCTCATTCGCGAGGAGGCGCTGGGGATGAAGCCCGCCGAGCCGGAGCCGGAGCCTCCGCCGCCCATCGCCTGGGAAGGCGCCTCGCTCGAGCAGGAGATCGATCTGCTCGACGACGCCGCTCTGGATGCGCTGCTCGAGGGCAGCATAGACGCGGTTCTCAAAATGGATAGACGCTCGTGAGCGAGGCCGACTTCAAGAAGAAGGCGCTATTGGCCATCGAAACTCTGCGCGCCCGCGTGCGCGAGCTCGAGGACGCCCGCGCCGAGCCCATCGCCATCATCGGCTACGCCGCGCGTCTGCCCGGCGCGCGCGACGCGGAAGCCTTCTGGCGCCTGCTGCGCGAGGGACGGGACGGCATCTCTCCCATTCCCGCCGACCGCTGGGACGCCGACGCTTTCTATGATCCCGATCCCGACGCCGCCGGCAAGGTGACGACGCGTCGCGCCGGCTTCGCCGACGACGTCGCCAACTTCGACGCGCAATTTTTCGGCGTGTCGCCGCGCGAGGCCGAATATCTCGACCCGCAGCACAGATTGGTGCTGGAGACGAGCTGGCATGCGATCGAGCACGCCGGGATCGCCCCGGCCGATCTCGAGGGCAGCCGCACCGGCATGTTCCTCGGCCTCAGCACGCATGACTATCTGTCGCTGCTCTCCGGCAAGCTCGGCTATGGCGTCATCGAGGCCTATTTCGGCACCGGCACCTCGCCGGCCGCCTGCGCCGGCCGCGTGAGCTTTCGCTTCGGCTTCGAGGGCCCGGCCGTCACCATCGACACGGCCTGCAGCTCCTCGCTCGTCACCTTGCACGAGGCCGCGCAGGCGCTGCGCGCCGGCGAATGCGAGCTCGCCCTCGCGGGCGGCGTGAACGTCATCTACAATGTCGCGACAATGATCAACTTCTCCCGCGCGCGCATGCTCGCGCCAGACGGGAAGTGCAAGACCTTCGACGCCGCCGCCGACGGCTATGTGCGCGGCGAGGGTTGCGGGATCATGGTGCTGAAGCGCCTCTCCGACGCTCTGCGCGACGGCGACAATATTCGCGCGGTGATCCGTGGCAGCGCGGTCAATCAGGACGGCGCCTCGGGCGGCCTCACCGTCCCCAATGGCCGCGCGCAGCAGCGCGTCATTCGCGAGGCGATGAAGCAGGCCAATCTCATCGCCGGCGAGATCGACTTTCTCGAGGCGCATGGCACGGGCACCTCGCTCGGCGATCCCATCGAGGCGCAGGCCGCAGCCGCCGCGCTCGGCGCAGGCCGGCCGGCGGAAAGGCCGCTTCTCATCGGCTCGGCCAAGACCAATATCGGCCATCTCGAGGCCGCGGCCGGCGTCGCCGGCGTGCTGAAGGTGGTCCTCTCGCTCGAGCACGAGCTGCTGCCGAAACATCTCAACTTCCGCACGCCCTCGCCGCATATTCCGTGGAAGCAGCTGCCGCTGAAGGTGCTCTCGGAGCCGCGCGAATGGCCGCGCTCCGAGCGCGCGCGGCGCGCCGGCGTCAGCTCCTTCGGCTTCTCGGGCACCAACGCCCATGTGATCCTCGAGGAGGCGCCCGCGCCCGCCGCCGCGCCGCAGGAGACCGCGCGCATTCGAGAGCGTCCCTGGCGCCTGCTGCCGATTTCGGCGCGCAGCGCTCCGGCGCTGAAGGCGCTGGCGCAGGCCTATGCCGAGCGCGTCGAGGCGCTGCCATCGGTCGCGGCCTTCGCGAATGTCTGCTACACGGCCGGCGTCGGCCGCTCGCATCTCGAGCATCGCGCGGCGATCGTCGCGGAAGATCCGGCGAGCGCGGCGCGGCTGCTCACGGCGCTCGCCGATGAGCGTCCGTCGCCCGGCGTCCACATGGGCGTCTCGGCCGATCCGCCGAAGACCGCATGGCTCTTCACCGGCCAAGGCAGCCAATATGCCGGCATGGGCCGCGAGCTCTATGAGACGCAGCCGATTTTCCGCGACACGCTGGACGAATGCGCCGCGGCGATCAAAGGCATTCTGCCGCGCCCGCTGCTCGATGTGATGTTCGCCGAGGACGGCGCCGTCAACCACACCTCTTACGCGCAGCCGGCGCTGTTCGCGCTCGAAATGGGGCTCGCGCGTCTGTGGCGCAGCTGGGGCGTCTCGCCGGATGTGGTGATCGGCCA
This sequence comes from Methylosinus sp. DMC45, assembly GCF_056313885.1. NCBI lineage: Bacteria > Pseudomonadati > Pseudomonadota > Alphaproteobacteria > Hyphomicrobiales > Methylocystaceae > Methylosinus > Methylosinus sp. DMC45. Next base: position 58,767 of record NZ_JBQUZK010000049.1, on the reverse strand, counting down.
CAGCGTCGGCCAATATGCCGCGGCCTGCGTCGCCGGCGCCTTTTCGTTGGAGCAGGGCGCGCGTCTCCTCGCCGAGCGCGGACGTTTGTTCGGCGCATTGCCGGCGGGCGGCTCCATGGCCGCGATCTTCGCCGAGGCGGCCGCCGTCGAGGCGCGTCTTGCCGCCTATCCGCATGTTTCGGTCGCCGCCTATAATGGCGCGCATATCGTCATCAGCGGCCCACAGCCGGATGTTCTGGCGGCAGCGGAGCAATTCCGCGGCGAAGGCAAACGCGCCGAAGCGCTCGAGACCTCGCACGCTTTCCACTCGGAATTGCTGGAGCCGGCGCTCGACGCTTTCGAGGCCTTCGCCGAAAAGATTCCCTTCGAGAATTTGACGCGCACGCTCGTCTGCAATCGCACTGGCAAGGCGCTCGGCGCGCAGACGCGGCTCGACGCGCAATATTGGCGTCGTCATTCGCGCCAGCCCGTGCAATTCGCGCAGAGCGTGCAGACTCTGGCGAGCCTCGGCTGCCGCGTCGTGCTGGAGATCGGCCCGCAGCCCGTGCTCGCGGCGATGGCGCTGCGCGCCTGGCCGGATACGACTCCGGCGCCGCAGCCGGTCGCCTCGCTGCGCCGCGACTCGTCCGACGCGCGGCAGATAGAGGAGGCTTTGGGCCAGCTCTATGTCGCCGGCGCGCGCATCGATTTCAAAGCCGTCGAGGCGCCGTGGAAGCGCGAGAAGATCGATCTTCCGCTCTATCCGTTCCAGCGCAAGCGCTATTGGTTCAAGCAGACGCGCGCGCCGGCGCAGGACAAGAAGAGCGCCGACTCGCAAATCCTGCAAATGATCGAGGACGGCCAGCTCGAGGAGCTCGGCGGCCGGCTGCGCCTTTCCGACGACAAAGGCGCGACGCAGCGCGTTCTGCAGGCGCTCTACGATCATTATCAGCGCGAGCGCTTCTCGCAGAACACCGCCGAAAATCTCTATGAGCTCGCCTGGAGCAAGCGCGCCGGCCGCGATTTCGCACCCTCGACGAACGCGCATTCCTGGCTCGTCGCCGCTTGCAGCGAAGCGTCGGCGCGTCCTCTCCTGGACGAGCTGACGAACGCCGGCCACGCCGCGCGCTTCGTCGATCTCGCCGCCGCCGCGGATTTCCCGCGTCTCGTCGCCGCCGCTCTGCCGACGCGCGTCGCCATCCTCACCAATATCGATACGCCCGAGGGCTTCGGCGAAGCCTCGCTGAAGCGCTTCGAGCAGGTGGCGATGGCGGGCGCCTGCGGCCTCTCGCAGGCTCTCGCGGCGTCGGGCGCCAAGACGCCCGTTTTCCTCGTCACCAGCGGCGCGCAACCGGTCGCGGAGGACGATTCCATCGATCCGACGCAGGGCTGCGCCTTCGGCTTCGGCAAGGTGCTGGCGCTCGAGCATCCCGATCTCTGGGGCGGTCTCGTCGATCTTCCCGCAGGCCAAGCCTCGGCCGCCGACTGGCGCGCCTGCGCGAATATTCTGCGCGCGGAGACGCGCGAGAGCGAGGACCAATTCGCCATTCGCGGCGGACAGACCTTCATCGTGCGCCTGCGTCGCCGGACGATCGCGACGGCGCGGCCGCTCGATATCGGGCCGGGCAAGACTTATCTCGTCACCGGCGGCCTCGGCGCGCTGGGATTGGAGGCGGCCGCCTATTTGGCGGGGCAGGGCGCGCGTCACATCGCGCTCACCAGCCGGCGCACGCCGGACGATCGCGCGCATCAGCGTCTCGAGGCGCTGCGCGAGCGCTATGAGGGCTGCGAGCTGCGCGTCATTCCGGGCGACGTCTCCTCCGAGGCGGATGTCGCGCGCATTCTGGAACGCATCCGCGACTCCATGCCGCCGCTCGCCGGCGTCATTCACGCCGCCGGCGAGATCGACGCGACGCGCCTCACCGCGCTCGAGCAAAAGCACATTGAGAAAGTCTTCGCCGGCAAGGTCTGGGGCGCCTATCGGCTGACGCGCGCGCTCGAAGGCGCGTCGCTCGATTTTTTCATCTCCTTCTCCTCCATCGCCTCTGTGTGGGGTAGCTTCGGCCAGACGGCCTACGCCGCCGCCAATGGCTTTCTCGACTCGCTCGCCGCCTGGCAGCGCCGCCAAGGGATGCCGGGCGCGAGCGTGAATTTCGGCCCCTGGTCCGCCGGCATGGCGGATGAGGCGGCGCGCGAGCAATTGGCCAAGCGCGGCGTGCTCGAGCTCTCCTCCGAGCTGGCGCTGAACGGCATGAAGGCGGTGCTCGAATCCGCCGATGGCCGCGGCGTCGTCGCGCGCGTCGACTGGGCGCGCTTCCTGCCCGTGTTCCAGCTGCAGGCGCGGCGCGCCTTCATGAAGGAGCTGGAGAAGGAGACGCCCGAGGGCGAGGAGCAGATCATCGGCGGCGGCGCGCTGGCGCAGCGCCTGCTCGCGGCGCCGGCCGAGGGCCGCAAGCGCATGCTGCTCGACCATATGCGGCAAGTGCTGGCCGAGGTGGTGCGCCTCGACCCGGCGCAAATTCGCGAGGAGGCCGGCTTCTTCGATCTCGGCATGGATTCGCTGATGGCGATCGAGCTGCGCAAGCGGCTGGAAAAGGACCTCGGCGAGACGCTGCCGGCGACGATGGCGATCGACCATCCGCGCCTGACCGACGCGGCCGATTTCCTGCTCTCGCGCATCGGATTGCAGAATGAGGCGCAGGCCGAGGCCGCGCCCGTCATCCAGACTTTGCGCGCCGACGAGCCGATCGCCATCGTCGGCCTCGCCTGCCGCCTGCCCGGCGCCGGCGGCGCGGACGCCTATTGGGATCTGCTCTCGCATGGCGTCGACGCCATACGAGAGGCTCCGTCCGAGCGCTTCGACATGGACGAGCTCTATGATCCCGACCCGGAAGCGGCCGGCAAGGTCTACACGCGCAACGGCGGCTATATGGAGGGAGTCGATCTCTTCGACTCCGAGCTGTTCGGCGTGTCGCCGCGCGAGGCTCTGTGGATGGAGCCGCAGCAGCGCCTCGTGCTGGAGACCGCATGGGAAGCGCTCGAGGACGCTGGATTCGGCCCGGCGGGGCTCTCGCGCAGCCGAACCGGCGTCTTCGTCGGCGTCGGCGCCAATGAATATTCGCATCTCCTGGCCGGCTCGCCGGAGGAGATTCAGGCCTATTTCATCACCGGCAATGCGCTCAACGTGATCGCCGGCCGCCTCGCCTTCTCGCTCGGGCTCGAAGGTCCGGCGATGGCGATCGACACCGCCTGCTCGTCTTCGCTCGTCGCGCTGCACGAGGCCGCCCAGGCCTTGCGCGCGGGCGAATGCGACATGTCGCTCGCCGCCGGCGTCAATGTGCTCTTGAGCCCGGCGACGACCATCGCCGCCTGCCGCGCGCGCATGCTCTCGCCGGACGGCCGCTGCAAGACCTTCGACGCCTCGGCGGACGGCTATGCGCGCGGCGAGGGCGTCGGCGTGCTGGTGCTGAAACGCTTGTCGGACGCAGAGCGCGACGGCGATCGCATTCGCGCCGTGCTGCGTGGCAGCGCCGTCAATCAGGACGGCGCCTCCAGCGGCCTCACCGTTCCGAACGGCCGCGCCCAGCAGCGCGTCATTCGCGCGGCGCTGGATCAGGCCGGCCTCGCTCCGGCGGATGTCGATTATATCGAAGCCCATGGCACCGGCACCTCGCTCGGCGACCCCATAGAGGCGCAGGCCGCCGCCGCCGCGCTCGGCGCCGGACGTTCCGCCGATCGGCCTTTGCTCATCGGCTCCGCCAAGACGAATATCGGCCATTTGGAAGCCGCGGCGGGCGTCGCCGGCGTCATCAAAGTGGTGCTGTCGCTAGAACATGGGCTGCTGCCCAAGCATCTGCATTTCAAGACGCCTTCGCCGCATATTCCGTGGAAGGAGCTGCCGCTGAAAATCGTCTCGGAGGCGCGCCTTTGGCCGCGCTCCGAGCGCAAGCGGCGTGCCGGCGTCAGCTCGTTCGGCTTCTCCGGCACCAACGCCCATGTGATCCTCGAGGAAGCGCCGGCGCCCGCCGCCGCGCCGGCAGGCGAGACCGCCGCTCCCGCCGAGCGCCCTTGGCATATGCTGCCCCTCTCGGCGCGCAACGCGCCGGCGCTGCAGGCGTTGGCGCAGGCCTATGCCGCGCGCGTCGAGGCGCTGCCCTCTGTGGCCGCCTTCGCCGATGTCTGCCATACGGCCGGCGTGGCGCGCTCCCATCTCGAGCATAGGGCGGCGATCGTCGCGCAGGACGGCGCCGACGCCGCGCGCCTGCTGTCGGCGCTCGCCGAGGGGCGTCCCACGCCGGGACTGCACTCGGGCGTTTCGGCGGACCCGCCGAAGACCGCCTGGCTGTTCACCGGACAGGGCAGCCAATATTCCGGCATGGGCCGCGCGCTCTATGAGACGCAGCCGCTCTTCAAGGAGACGCTGGACCAATGCGCCGCGGCGATCGCCGATATTCTGCCGCGCCCGCTGCTCGACGTGATGTTCGGCGAGGACGGCGCGATCAATCACACATCCTATGCGCAGCCGGCCTTGTTCGCGCTGGAGATGGGCCTCGCGCGCCTGTGGCGCAGCTGGGGAATGACGCCGGACGTCGTGCTCGGCCACAGCGTCGGCCAATATGCGGCCGCCTGCGTCGCCGGCGCCTTTTCGCTGGAGCAAGGCGCGCGTCTGCTCGCCGAGCGCGGACGTCTGTTCGGCGATCTGCCGGCCGGCGGCTCGATGGCGGCGGTCTTCGCCGAGGCGGGCGTCGTGGAGGCGCGGCTCGCCTCCTATCCGCGCGTTTCGATCGCGGCCTATAATGGCGCGCATATCGTCATCAGCGGTCCGCAGGAGGATGTTCGAGCGCTGGTCGAGGCCTTCCGCGGCGAAGGCCGCCGCACGGAAGAGCTGGAGACCTCGCACGCCTTCCATTCCGAGCTGCTGGAGCCGGCGCTCGACGCTTTCGAAGCCTTCGCGGCGCAGACGCCTTTCGAGACGCTGACGCATACGCTCGTCTGCAATCGCACGGGCCGGACGCTGGATGCGCAGACGCGATTGGACGCACAATATTGGCGTCGGCATTCGCGCCAGCCGGTGCAATTCGCGCAGAGCGTGCAGACGCTCGCCGAGCTGGGCTGCCGCGTGCTGGTGGAGATCGGCCCGCAGCCGGTGCTCGCGGCCATGTCGCTGCGCGCCTGGCCGGATGCGCGGCCCGCGCCGCAAGCGGTCGCCTCGCTGCGCCGGGACTCTTCCGACGCGCGGCAGATCGAGGAGGCCTTGGGCCAGCTCTATGTCGCGGGCGCGCGGCGGCCGGATTTCGCGGCGATCGACGCGCCGTGGAAGCGCAGCAAGGTCGACATTCCGAAATATCCGTTCCAGCGCAAGAAATATTGGCCGCGCGCCATCGTCGCGCGGGGCGGCGGCGCGACGGGCGCCGGCGCGCTGCTCGGCTCGCTCTGTGATCTCCCCTCGGGCGATACGGTCTATGCGACCTGCTTCAGCGTGAAGCATCTGCCCTGGCTCGAGGACCATGTGATCTATGGCGCCATGGTCGTGCCCGGCGCCACCTACGCCTCCATGGCGCTCGCCGCCGTCGGCGCGCCGGCGCAGCTGCGCGAAGTGTTCTTCTACGAGCCGATCGTCTTCACCGGCGAGGAGCAGCGCGACGTGCAATTGACGCTGCGCGCCAGCGAGGAGGCCTCGCCCAGCCTGCGCAAGTTCGAGGTTCACAGCCGCCCGCGCGGCGATCGCGACGCGAGCTGGTCGCTCAACGCCTCCGGCAGCGTGGAGCTCGAGACCGCGATCGGCGACGAGGCGCCCGAGGCCATGGATGCGATCATCGGCCGGCTGTCGCCCATGTCGCCGCAGCGCCTCTTCGACGGTTTCGCGGAGAATGAGCTGCGCTGGGGGCCGAATTGGTCCGGCTCGCTGCGCGCGCTCTGGGCGGAAGGCCCCGAGGCGGTGGGCGAGCTGCAGGCCGGCGAGGAGCTTGCCGAGCATATTTCGAGCGAGCCCATTCATCCGGTGCTGCTCGATCTCTGCACTGGCGTCGCCGGCGCCGTGCTGCTCGCCGCGGCGCCCGAGGCCGCGGCCGACGACGGCAGCCTGTTCCTGCCGCTGCGCTATGAGCGCGTCACTCTGCGCGAGAAAATGCCGCGCCGCTTCTACTGCCATGCGCGCTGGCGCGCCGACGCCGACGAGCGCTCCGAGACGCAGGCCTTCGATCTCGTCTTCGCCGATGGCGAGGGACGCTATCTCGGCGGCATAGACGATTTCGTCGTCAAGCGCGCCCCTCGTCAGGCGCTGCTGCGCGGCCTCGGCGTCGACGCCGGCCGATTGCTGCATCTCATGAGCTGGCGCGAGCGGCCGCTCGTCGCGGCGCCGGCCGCCGACGCCGCAACGCCCGAAATCGCCCTCATCGTCGCCGCGCCCGATCATCCGCGGCTGCCGGCTCTGCACGCCGCGCTCGCCGAGCGTGGACGCCGCGTCGTCGCAGTCGCCCCGGCCGCGGCCTATGAGCGGCGGGACGACGGCTTCACGCTCGATCCGCGCGACGCCGAACATTGGCGCAAGGTTTTTCTCGCGCTCGCCGAGGCGGGCGAGAGCGCCTTCGCGCTCGTCTTTCTGGCGACCAGCCATGCCGGGCCTATCGAGGCCGAGCCGAGCGATGCGCTCGTCCGCCGCCTCACCGGCGATCTCGATGGAATCATCGGCGCGACGCGCTATCTCGTCGGCCCGGGCGCGACGGCGCCGGCGCGGGGGCTGTGGCTCGTCACCGAGCGCGCCGTCGCCGCCGATCCGAGCGAGAATGTCGATCCGGCGCAATCGGCGATCTGGGGCCTCGGCCGCACCATTCTCGCCGAGCAATCCGACGCCCATTGCGCGCTCGTCGACACGGATGGGAGCGCCGAGGCTCTGCAATCCCTCGTCGACGCGCTGCTCTCTGGCGCGCCGGAGCCGGAATTCGCGCTGCGCCGGAAAAAATGCATGGCGCCGCGGCTGATGCCCTGGGCGCGCAGCGGATTGCTCGCGGCGCCCACGCAGGATTATCGCCTGCAGCCGAGCGAGCGCGGCGCCATCGACAATCTGCGCCTCGCGCCGGAGAGCTTCGCGCCGCCGGGGCCGGGGCATGTCCAGGTCCGTCCGCTCGCGGGCGGCTTGAACTTCCGCGACGTGCTCAATGTGCTCGGCCTCTATCCCGGCGATCCGGGCGAGATCGGCGGCGAGCTGGCCGGCGTGGTGACGGCGGTGGGCGAGGGCGTCGAGGGTTTCGCGGTCGGCGATCGCGTCTTCGGCTTCGCGCCGGGCGGCGCTTTCGCCATGGCGGTGAACACGCCCTATCCTTTCCTGACGCATCAGCCGGAGCGCATCGGCGCGGCGGAGGCGGCGACGCTGCCGGCGGCCATGCTGACCGTCATGCTCGGCTACGAATGGGCGCTGCCGAAAAAGGGCGAGCGCGTGCTGATCCATGCGGCCTCTGGCGGCGTCGGCCTCGCGGCGGTGCAGCTCGCGCAAAAGGCGGGGGCGATCGTCTACGCCACGGCGAGCGCGCCCAAGCAGCAGACGCTGCGCGATCTCGGCGTCGAACATATCTACGATTCGCGCACGCTCGATTTCGCCGACCAGATATTGGCGGACACCGGCGGCGCCGGCGTCGATATCGTGCTGAACAGCCTGACCAGCGAAGGCTTCGTCGCCGCCACTGTGCGCGCGACGGCGCAGGGCGGCCGCTTCATCGAGATCGCCAAGCGCGACATTTGGACGCCCGAGGCGATGGCCGCGGCCCGGCCCGACATCGCCTATCACATATTGGCGCTGGACGATGTGATGCGCGACGATCTTCCGCGCATCAAGCGAATGCTAGATAAGCTCGCCGAGGATCTTCGCCGCGGCGAATTGCAGACGCTGCCTTTCATGGCCTATCCGATCACCGAGGCGAAGACGGCCTTCCGCTGCATGCAGCAGGCCCGCCATATCGGCAAGATCGTGCTCACCGTGCCGGAGGCGCCCGCGCCGCGCCGCGATCGAAGCTATCTCGTCACCGGCGGCCTCGGCGCGCTCGGCCTGCGCACGGCGGAATTTCTGGCGCAGCAGGGCGCCGGACGTCTCGTGCTCACCAGCCGCCGGCCGCCGGACGACAGCGCGAAAGAGACGATCGCGGCGATCGCGACGCAATATGATTGCCGGGTCGACGCCATCACGGCCGATGTCGGCGACGAAGCGAGCCTTCGCGCTCTGCTCGAGGGCGTGCGGCGCGACGGACCGCCGCTCGGCGGCATCTTCCATCTGGCCGGCGTGCTGGACGATGCGCTGATCCCGCAGCAGACGCCGGAAAAAGTGCTCAAGACCCTCGCGCCGAAAGCGCTCGGCGCCTGGCTCCTGCATGTTTTGACGCTCGAGGACGCGCCGGAGCTCTTCGTGATGTTCTCCTCGGCGTCGGCCGTTCTCGGCTCGCCGGGGCAGGCGAATTACGCGGCGGCCAACGCTTTCCTCGACGGCCTCGCGGCGCATCGCCATGCGCTGGGCCTGCCGGCGGCGAGCGTGAATTACGGGCCTTGGGCCGAGGCCGGCATGGCGGCGAGCGAGGCCGCGCGCGTCAATCTCGGAAGGCAAGGGCTGACGCCTTTGAAGCCGGCGATGGCGCTCTCGGCCATGGCGGAGATGATCCGTCACGGCGCGACGCAGGCCATCGTCATCGGCGCCCAATGGCAGCGCATCGCCAAGCTGATGGGACCGACGCGCCCGCCCATGCTGGAGCATGTGCTGCCCAAGGCCGCCGCGGCGCCGGCCTTCGACGGCGCCTTTTTGAAGCAGCTCGAAAAAGTGCCGGAGGCGCAGCGCGCCGACTTCCTGACCGAGCATCTGCAAGGGCAATTGCAGCATATTCTGGGGCTCGCGCAGCCGCCCGCGCCGGACAGCCGCTTCCTCGAGCTGGGGATGGATTCGCTGATGGCGGTGGAGCTGCGCAATCGCCTGCTCGGGCAGTTCGGCGCCTCGGTCTCCATTCCTTCGACCGTCGTCTTCGATCATCCGACGCTGCGCGCGCTGGCCGAATATCTCGCCAGCCAGACGGCGGGCGGCGGCGCGGTCGAGGCGGCGGAACCGGAGAAGGCGCTTGCGGAACCGCCGTCGTGAGCGGTTCCGAGCCTCACTCGGCCCATAGTGACGCGGCATGACGACAAAGACGCTTTTATGAGCAATTTTCTGAGCTTGCAGGCAATCTCAGAGACTAGCTTTCCTTGACAGCGCGTGTCTCGAAAGCTAGTACCGTCAACAGGTCGTTAATTCGGCCGCCCCGAGCTTTACGCTCGTGTCATATTTGTAATTCGCGCTCCAAAGGGCGGCTGGCACGGATGAAAATACATGCGTGCATGATCATCGGCCTGACGGCGGTCGGCGCGATACTCGCGCCCGCCAGCGCCGAGACTTTGCCATCGGCTCTCGCGAGCGCCTATGCCTATAATCCCGATCTCAACCAGCAGCGCGCCAGCGTGCGCGTGCATGACGAGAGCGTCGCCAAAGCCTGGAGCGGCCTGCGGCCCAACGCCTCGGTGATCGCCGGCCTCGGCGCCATGCGGACCGAATTGCTGGTGCCGACGATCCGCCTGCCCTTCATGCATGAGCGCATCTATCTGCATGGCGACCACGACGGCAATCCGCAGGCCGTGACCGTCAATGTCTCGCAGACGCTTTTCGACGGCGGCCGCACGCTCAACAATGTGAAGAAGGCAGAATCCACCGTTCTCTCGGCGCGCGCCAATCTGCGGCTGATCGAGCAGGCCGTCCTGCAAAACGCCGCGACCGCCTATATGGACGTGCTGCGCGACACGGCGATCCTGTCGCTGCGTCAGAACAATATTCGCGTGCTGGAGCTGCAGCTCGCCAATACGCGGGAGAATGCGGCGGCCGGCTATCTGACCGAGACCGACGTCGCTCAGGCGGAAGCGGCCTTGTCGCAGGCGCGCTCCGATCTCTATGGCGCGCAGGCGCGGCTGAAGAGAAGCGCGGCCAGCTATCATCGCATCGTCGGCGAGGAGCCCAAGCGGCTGCAGCCCGCGGGCTCGGTGGAAAAGCTGCTGCCGCGCAGCGTCGAGGACGCCATCGCCATCGCCACGGGCGCTCACCCCGGCGTGGAGGCGGCGCATCATCAGGTCGATGCGGCCGAATTCGCCGTCCATGCCGCGGAGGCGGATCTTCTTCCCTCCGCCTCGGTGAGCGGCCAGCTCTCGCAGCAGAACGACTTCTTCCTGGGCCTGCCCGGATGGCGGCAGTTCAGCTATGGCGTCAATGTGAATTTCCGCGTTCCGCTCTATCAGGGCGGCGCCGATTTCGCCTCGGTGCGCCAGGCGAAAGAGCAGGTGGGCCAGGCCCGCTTCGGCGTGGATATGCAGATGGGCGACGCGCGCGCCAATGTCGTCGGCAGCTACGCCTCGCTGGAGGCCGCCAAGCTGCAGATGAAGTCGGACCACGCCACGGTGAAAGCCGCGGAAATGGCGCTCAACGGCGTGCGCGAGGAGGCGAAGGTCGGCCTGCGCACGACGCTCGACGTTCTCAACGCGCAGCAGAGCCTGCTCCATGCGCGGGTGAATGTCGTCGTCTCACAGCATGACGTCGTCGTGGCCTCCTATGCGGCGCTGGCCTCGATCGGCCGGCTGAACCGGGCGGCGTTGAATCTGGACGTCGAGCATTACGACGCCGAGCAGCACTTCGAGAATGTGCGCGGCAAGTTCTTCGGCGTGGATACGCCCTAGAGGACCCGCCGAGAATATCCCGTCGAAGGGCCGGCTTTTTCTCACAGCGAGACGGCCTTCTTCAACGAGACGGCTTGGCGGCGACGAGCTCTCCGAAGAGATAGGCATCCACTCTGAGCCCGACGGGCAGCTTGGCGTCGTCGTCGAGATCGATGAGCACTTGCAGGACCTTTGTATCGACGCGGTCGCCGGGGCGCCCGGTCTGCACGATCTTCGAGCCCATTCGCGACGACACCCAGCTCACGCGGCCCTGGAACTTGCGCCCCGGATAGGCGTCGCTGACCACCTCGACGCGCTGATCCGGCGTCACCTTGCCAATGTCGGTCTCGTCCACCTCGGCGCGCACCTTGAGGCCGCGCAGATCGCCGACGATGGCGACCGCCGTCGGCGGCACATTGGTGACGGTCTCGCCCACCTCATGGGTGCGGCGCAAGACGGTTCCCGCCACCGGCGAGCGAATATAGGTCTTGTCGAGCATCGCCTTCGCCGAGGCCAGCTCCGCATCGGCGAGCCGCAGCCGCGCGCGCGCGGCGTCGACGTCCTCGGAGCGCGCTCCGCTCTGCAATTGCGCGAGGCGCTGGGCGGCGACGGTGCGGCGCGCCTCGCTGGCGTCGAGATTGGCCTTCGCCTGATCGAGCATCGCCTGCGGCGAGACGCCCCGCTTGGCCAGCGGCTGTCGACGCTCATAGTCGCGCCGCGCATATTTGAGCCCGGCGTCGGCTTCCGAGAGAGCGGCCTCGGCCTCGCGCAGCTCCTCGGCGCGCGCGCCATGCAATATGCGATCGAGCTCGGCCTGACGGAGCGCGAGCTGCGCCTGCGCGGAGGCGACGCGCGCGCTCTGCTCGGCATTGTCGATGATGGCGATGATTTGCCCCGCCGTCACCTCGTCATTCTCCTCGACCTTGAATTCCTTGATCACGCCGACGATCTGCGCGGAGATCTCGCGCTCCTTGCTGTTGGGCTCGACGACGCCGGGCGCGGCGGCGACGCGGTGCTGCGAGACGAGCTTGGCGCTCGACGAGAGCGCCTGCTCGGCGCGGCCGCTCATCGTGGACGATACGGCGGCGAGGCCGACGAGAAGAAGAATGGCCGGCGACGGCCGATCGAGTTTCATGACGCGCTCCCTGCGCCGAAGGAATGGGACGATTCTGGAGGCTTATCGACGATGCAGCCGTCCTCCAGATGCAAGACGCGATTGGCGAATTGAAAAATGCGAAAGTCATGCGTGACGATGACGACGGCGCGGCGGCCGTTGCGCGCGAGCGCCTGCAGAAGCTCCATCGCCTTGAGGCCATTCTCGGAATCGAGCGCCGCCGTCGGCTCGTCGGCGATGAGGATCTCGGGATCGGCGGCGAGCGCGCGCGCGATCGCCACGCGCTGCTTCTGTCCGATGCTGAGCTCCGCCGGAAAAGCGTCGATGCGATGACCGAGGCCGACGCTGCCGAGCAGCTCATGCGCCCGGACGCGCGCGACATCCTTATCGACGCCCATGAGATCGAGCGCGACCATCACATTCTCCGTCGCCGTCAGCATCGGGAACAGATTATGCGCCTGAAAGATGAAGCCGAAATGTTGAAGGCGGAGCTCGGCGAGCCGATCTTCGTCCAAAGTCTCGGTGGACTTGCCGCAAATGGTGATCTTGCCGGCGGTCGGGCGCAGCAGATGGCCGAGTATATGGACCAGCGTCGTCTTGCCGCTGCCGGAGGGGCCGACGAGGAGCAGGACTTCCGCCGGCAGAATATCGATGTCGATATTCTTCAGAACCTGGACGGCGCTCGGCCCTTCGCCGAAATTGTGAACGAGGCCGCGCGCACTCAAAATGGGCTGCATCATCGGAACACCTTCACCGGATCGATCGTCATCACCTTGCCGAGCGAGCCGATCGAGGCGGCGACGCACATCAGCATCGTCGCCACGACGATGCCGAAGGCGAGCCAGAGCGGCACCTCCGGCGCGGAGCTGAGATTGCGGGTGAAGATGACAACGACCCCGATGACGCCGAGGCCGATCCCCGCGCCGAAAACGCCGCCGAGCACGGCCTGCTGCACGATGATGCGGTAGAGATAGGAGCGCGGGCCGCCCATGGCGCGAATGACGGCGTATTCCGGCAGGCGGTCCATCGTGCTGGCGTAGAGCGTCTGCGCGACGATGACGACGCCGACGAGCAGCGCCAGCAGAGTCGAGCTGACCAGCGTGATGCCGGCGCCGGTGGTCACGAGCCAATAATATTGGCTGCGCCAGGCGAGCTGTCCCGCCGTCAGCACCTCGACCTCCGACATGCGCGCGGCGAGCGCCTCGGCCACGGCCTCCGGCTTATAGCCCTCGGCGACGCGCACCAGCACATAGGCGATGTCATTGTCCGGCGCATAGAAGAAGGATCGCGCCTTGGCGAGCGACATGAACACATAGGGCGCCTGGGTGAAGGTCCTTATGCCGTCCGTGAAGCCGACCACGCGAATTCGGTGGCTGTTGATCTCGACCGTCTCGCCGAGCGTGCGAATGCCGAGCTTATCGGCATAGAGGCGGTCGATCACCGCGCCGTCCGGCTCCGCCAGCGCGTCTTTCGCGCTCGGCCCCTCGACCATGGCGAAGGGCAGGCCCATGGTCGAATCGGGATCGATGCCGATGACGATGACGATCTGCCGAACGCCGTCCGGGCGCTTCAGAAAGCCGAAGTGGAGCATATAGGGCTCGGCCGCCGCGACGCCCTCGACCGACAGCGCCTGAAAGCGCCGCCGCTCCTGCAGAGGCGTCGCGAGATCGACGCTGGGCACGCCTTCCGCCGTGATCCAGAGATCGGCGCCGGCGTGATCGACGACGGTCGAGATCGTGTGAACGAAATTCAGCAGCATTCCGAGCTGAATGCCCATCAATATCGTGGAGAAGGCGATGCCGGTGAGCGTGATGGCGAAGCGGATGCGATCATGGACGAGATTTCGCCATGCGATGAGCAAAGTCATCCGCGCGCCTTTCGACGCGGCGGCCGAGACGCTCTCGGCGCGGCTTTTCAGCGCGTATAGGGTATCGCCGGACACAAGGACCCTTTCCACCTCGCCGCCAGCCGCCCCGCGGGGGACATTGCGGCGCCCTCGGAAAATACTCAAGCCGAGGCGCTTTCCGCGCCTCGGGGCGGAAGAGGAGCGTCCTCCGTCACACAAGCTATTATAAAGCCATTGCTTTCTATAGTCTCGACAGCATAGGCGGACATGGTTTCCCGATCCTGGATTCGAATGCTCCCCTCTGGCGAAAAATCGACCGCTTCGAGCGATTTCAGCCTTCCGTCGACGCCGGAGCCGAGCAGCTTTCCCACCGCCTCCTTGGCTCCCCAGAGCCGGGTGATCCATTCGGCGCGGCGGGCCGCTCCGAGCGCCTTCACCTTCTCTCGCTCGTCAGGGCCGGCGACGGCGGCGAGAAATCCGTCGTCCCGATCGGCGATCCGCTCTATGTCGACGCCGACGCGCCCGCTATGGGCGGCGGCGATCGCCCGATCCTCGCAATGGGCGATGCTGACATGGGGCAGGGCCTCGCGCCCGTCCGCGCCGGCGACATAGGGGCTGCCGGACGGGTCGGACCGGAGGAGGATCGCGGCCGGATGCGCCATTTCGGCGCCCGTGCGGTCGCTGATCCAGCGTCGGACGCAATCCTTGGCGACCGTGCGACCGAGCAGCCATTGGCGCTGGCGCGCCGGAAAGCGGGCATGGCTCTCATAGACGGCGGCCTCCTCGAGGCCGAGGCAATCGCGCGCGAGCATTCGCGGATCGAATTTGCCGAGATCGGGCTCGGCGAGTTGGAGGACCAGAGGGCCGTCGGCCGTGTTCCCGACCGGCGCGGGGCGGCCGAGCAGAAATTGTCCGGGCGCGCGGCGGTAATCGACGAGCCGCCGCTCCCATTGGAATTTCCAGCAGCGCAAATCCGCGATGCGCATCCAGACGCCGCCTTCGCCATCCTCCGCCTCGACATCGGCGTGAATGGTCTTGCCGTCGGTCTTGCGCAGCTCGATGCGCACGGGGACGAGCGATCCCGCTGGCGGCGTCGGCCGATAGAGCTCGAGCTTGCCGAGCCCCACGGGAAAAGCATAGCGATCCCGCTGCATCGCATGGACGCCGACCATCTGGCAGATGGCGTCCAGCACGCAGGGCTGCAGCAGCAGTTGCGGCTCCGCTGTGGAGCGAAACAGGCCGGCGGGCGAGGGGATGCGCAAATGGCCGGCGATACGCCGATCCTCGACGAAAACCTCGCCGAAGAGGCAGCGGAAGGCCGGGCCATGGAACAAATGGCGCGCGGCGTACAGGCGCGCGGCGTCGATCCTTTGCGCCATTCCCACGTCGAGCGCGCCGAAATCCGGGAACAGCTCCAGCAGATAATGGCGGCCGAACAGAAGCGTCGCCTCGATCGACGGCCCGCCCTGACCTTCGGCGCGAATGGCGGCGCGCACGAAAGTGGCGGCGCGCTGCGGGTCATAGCGGTCGAGACGCGCTTCGATCGTCAGCATCGCGGACTCGACATCGACGAGATCGATCCATCTCGTCGCCTTTATCTCCTCGACGCCGATGAGCCCCTGTCCGGGAACGACGCAGGCGGCGACCTCCGCCATCGCCTCTATGCTCATCGTCATCGGCAGCACGGGCAGGCAGGCCGAGAGCGGCTTGACGCCGGGCGCGTGAACAAAGGCGTGGTCGGCGAGATAGAGGTCCTCGTCGAGATGCAGGACGCGCTCGACGAGGACGCTCTCGCCTCGCGTCGCGGCGATGACTCGGCCGACGAAAGGCAGCGCGCCGCCGCGTCTCGATACGATCCGATCCCGAGCTTCGAGCATGGCGTCCATGCGATCGGCGCTCAGATCTTCTCGAGCACGAGGCCGGTCGCGGTGAGGCCGGGGCCGAAGCCCAGCGCCACGACATGCGCGCCCGTGGGAATAGAGCGCTCCTCGACGATCGCCTTCAGAATATGCGGCACGGTGGCGGAGGACATATTGCCATTCTCGAAGAACACATTCTTGCTCATCGCCACCTGATCGTCGTCGAGCTTCAGCTCGGACTGGATATGCTCGACGATCTTGGGTCCGCCGGGATGAATGGCGAAATAGAGCCGGCTGCGCTCGCGCTCGAAATCCAGCCCGGCGCGGCGCAAAAGGTCCTCGACGAAGCCTTTGACCGCGGCCTTGATGACCACCGGCACCATGATCGACAGGCTCATATGGAAGCGCGTCGGACCCGGCACCCAGGTCATGTCGTCGGCCGAGTCGGGAAGCAGATGCTCATTATAGGCGAGCACCTTGAGGCCGGAGAGGCCCTGGCTCCTCAGATAATCCTCGGTGACGGCGGAGTATTTGATGAAGCCGTCCGCGAACAGAGTCATGGTGATGATGTTCTGCGCGGTGAGCTCCTCGGCGTCGCGATGCGCGGAGAGAATCTCCGTATGCACGATATCGACGCGCTCCTTGGGCGGCGTGACGCCCATATGGGAGGAGGCGAGAAAGCCATGCGCCATGCGTATGGCCGGAAAGGCGCCGTAACAGCCCATATGATAGCTGTGCGTGACCGTCGTGCGCAGCCAGCCCTTTTTCGCGGTCATGCGCTCGACCGGGCTCGGCGCGAGATAGCCCGAGCAGGTGACATGGATGAGATCGTCGGGCGCCTCGAAAGCGTCGGCGTACATTTTCTCGAGGCAATCATCCGCGACATGCGCGTAGCTCTCGTGCCGCGCCTTCAAATCCTTCGGATTGAGATCGCGGTAATTGTCGAAGAGCCGCATATATTCTTCTTCCGGCTCGGCGACGGAGAATTCGCCATCGACGAAGACGATATCCTTCAGGCACGGAAAAAAGACGAGCTGGCGCGCTTTCACGACCGAGGGAGACAATCCGTAATTGGAAAATTTCTGCCTGATCTCCTGATGCTTGGCGAAAAACGCCTCTTTGTCGGTCAGACCGTTGCGCGAGCAGAAGGCGCGTGCGAATCCATAGGCGCTGAGCTCCAGCGTCAGCCCTTGCGGCGTCGGATCGGCCATGCGCACCGGAACGAAATCGGTGAGGCAGCAAGCATTTTTGACGCTGGCGCGCGTAAGGCGCTCGGTAAGTGCGAAAGACATTTTTTAAACCCCCTCTTCGACCCGCCCGTTTCGACGCCTCATTGGCGCAGCGCCAATTGCGCAATTCTCTGCATGCTCGCCGCGACGACGATCTCTGGATTGCCGGTCGCGCCGCGCGCCAGCTCGTCCAGGCATTCCTGCCGGCCCTGCTCGATCTCGAGCGTGCGAATGTCCTTGGATTCGTAGAGCCGGCGCAATTCGTCCGTGACCATGCCGCCGTTCCACGGCCCCCAATTGATCGCGACGACATGCGTCTTCGGCCATTCGAGGGTCAGCCGCGACGCGAGCTTGTTCAGCACCTCATTGGCCGCGCTATAATCGCTCTGGCCGGCGTTGCCGAAACGACCCGCGATCGACGAGAAGAACAGCAGGAAGCGCAGCCCTTCGGGACGCAGCTTCTCGATCAGCGTGAAGGCCGGCGTGGCCTTGGTCGCGAAGACGCGATCGAAGGAGTCGAGCGTCTTGTCGCGAATAAGGCGATCGTCCAGCACGCCGGCGCCATGCAGCACGCCGTCTATGCGGCCGAAGCGCACATACACATCATCGATGAGCCGGCCGAAAGCGTCGGCGTCGGTGATGTCGAGCGAATGATATTCGACGCGCGCGCCGGCCGCCGTCATCGCCTCGAGATTGGCGAGGATCTGGCGATCCTTCAGCATGCGCTTCCATTCGCGCTCGATCTCGACGGGCTTAACCTTCGGATTTTCGGCGCGCAGCCTGCCGATCAGAACTTCTTTCAGCGCGCTGGCGGAAAGTCGCCTTGTCTCCTCGGGCTCCGCCGCCGGCGCAGGGCTGCGCCCGACGAGGACGAGCCGCGGACGATAGGCGGAGGCGACCGCTCTCGCTATATCGGCGGTGATGCCATAGGCGCCGCCGGTCGCGAGCACGACGGCCTCGGGATCGAGACGCAGGCTCTCGATCTCGGCCGTCGCGGCGCTCGCCTGGCCGAGATCGAGCGTCCAGCGCCCGTCCTCGGTGAGGCCGATCTCGAGCGGCGCGGCGCGCAGGCCGGCCTCGATCATCAGCTCGCGCGCGATCACATCCGCCGCGAGCCGCGGATCGACGTCGATGCAGCGCACGCGCAAATCCCGCCATTCCTGCGCGGCGGATTTGGCGACGCCGAGCGAGCCCGCCGCGGCGGCCGAAAACCTTTGCTGTCGCCGCAGGCCGAATTGACCGTCGAGCGCCGTCACATTGACGAGCCAGCCGCCGCCGCGGCCGGCGCTATCCTTCAAATCGCCTTCGAACGTCTTGAGCAGCTGAAACAGATTGCGCGCGCAGGCGAGCCGGCGCCGATCGGAGGCGCCCTCGGCGTCGAGCCCGGCGAGGTTGAACAGCGCGCCGATGCGATGGCGCCCCTCGGCGAGACGCGTCGCAAGCGCCTTCACCCCTTCGGGATCGGCGAAGTCGATCGTCATCGCATCCGTCGCAAGCGTCGTCGTCTGGTCGCCCGGCAGCACGCGCCAGACCTGATAGCCGCGCGCCTTCAGCGCCGAGTCGAGCGCCGCGGCGATCGGCGTCGCCTCGCCGACGATGAGGATCATGCGCTCATAAGGATAGCCGTCCATCTCCGACGCCCGCGCGGCGCGCGGCGCGGGGAGGGGGGCGAGGACATAGCGAAGCGTTTCTTCGGAACCCACTGTCTCACTATTGGACTCCACCGTCCCCAGCGGGGACAGAGACGATGGAGCCTGAGATTTTTTTGCCGGTTCGGCTCCTTCCGCTTCCGCGCGGCGCGCATGCAGGCCGTCATACCATTCGACGACGGCGTTCAAAGTCTTGAGCCCTGCGAGCTCGTCGAAGATCGCTTCTTCGTCGCGCCCCTCCATGAAGGGGAAGCGATCCTTGAGCTGATTGAAAATCTCGATCCGCTTGATGGAGTCGACGCCGAGATCGGCCTCCATATGCGCGTCGAGATCGAGCATTTCCTCCGAATAGCCGGTGCGCTCGATCATTGTGGCGAGAAGCTCGGCCTTGAATTGCGCGGTCGGCGGCAATTCGGCCGATGCGCCCTCGGCTTTCGGGGCCGCGGCGCCATTGGCGCGCGCCGGCGCTTTCGCAATGGGCGCGGCCGACGCGCCATTGGCGGCCGCGAGAATCGCCTCCGGCAGCACAGGAACCGGCACGCTCGGCGTCAGCAGACGTTGCGGCGCCGGCGCGACGGGCTCGAGGCGCTGCGGCGCCTCGAACCGGGCCGGCTCCGGCGCAGGCTCCTCGTAAGACGCCGTCTCGGAGCCGACGAGGAGCCGCTCCTGCAGCGCGATGAAACGCTGCAGCGTCACCTGCTGCTCGCGCTGTAATTCGATGAGCTGCGTCAATTCGCTGCGCATCCGCGCCATCGTCGGCGGCGAGCCTCGCGGACTCGCCGCGGCCGGCGCGGGCTCGCCGGCTTTCGGCTCTTTGTCGCTCACCATTTCTCTCCTTCGATGCAAGATCGGCGTCGCTGCGACGCCATTCGATTCGACGGGCTTTCGAGGTCCGCTCGCGCCATTGACGGCGACGGGCGCGGGCGGCTTTTCGCTCGGAATGCGGATCGGCTCGGGCGCCGATTTTTTCTCGGCCGCCGTCGACGCCGGAGCGCGCCAAGGAACCGCCTTGCCGCCGCTGACGCGCCAGACCGAGGCCGGCGGATCGGCCGCCGCCTCGGCCTCGTCGAGCAGCGCTTGCAGCCTTGCTTCCGCGAAGCCGCGATGACGGAACCATTGCGCCACGTCTACCGGCAGGCCGAGCGTGATCGCCTGGGCGAGCAAATGCCCGAATTGCAGCCAGCCCGGACGCTCCGGCGCATCGACGGCGAGCGTCACATGCTCGCGCTTGCCGAGAATGCGATCGACGAGGCCGCTCAGAACCATTCCCGGCCCCGCCTCGATGAAGACGCGCGCGCCCGCCTCGTAGAGGCGCTCGATCTCCTCGACGAAGCGCAACGGCTCGGCGATATGACGCGCCAGCAGCGCCTCGATCTCCCGCGCCTCGCTCGGATAGGGAGCGGCGGTCGTATTGCCGTAGACGGGCAGCTTCGGCGCGGCGAATTCGATCTTCGACAAATCCGCGGCGAGGCGGGCCTGCGCCGGCGCCATTGCGGCGCAATGAAAAGCCGCCGTCACCGGCAGGCGCTTCGCGCGCAGACCCTGCGCGCGGAAGGCTTCGACCGCTCTGTCGATCGAAGCGCCGGCGCCGGCGACGATCGTCTGATCGGGCGCGTTGAGATTGGCGATCGCGACCTCGAGGCCGAGTGAACGGATCACTTGCGCGACGCGCGCCTCGTCGGCGGCGACGGCGGCCATCGTCCCGCCATCCGCCGCGGCGGCCTCGGCCGAAATCTGGCCGCGGATCTGCGACAGCTTCAAGAGATCGTCGCGCGAGATCGCGCCGGCGACGCAGAGCGCGACATATTCGCCATAGGAATGGCCGGCGACGAACTCCGGCGCGAGGCCGAATTCGGCGAGAAGATCATAGGCGGTGAGATCGGCGACGCCGAGCGCCGGCTGCGCGACGCGCGTGTCGTCGAGCTCCGCCTTGCGACGCTCGCGCTCCTCCTCGGAAAAGCTCGGCAGGGGAAAAATATATTGCGAGAGCCGCTGCGGCAGCGCGCCCGCGAGAGCCAGATCCGCGCGCTCGAAGAGGCCGTGGCTCGACGGGCGCGACATCACGAAATCGCTCAGCATGTCGAGCTTCTGCGAGCCTTGCCCGGGGAAGAGCATGCAGACGCCGCCGGCCGGCGTCTGTGCGCCGCGATCATGAAAATAGATCCCTTGCGGCGCTTTGATCGCGCGCTTGCCCTTGCCTTGGCGCAGGAAGAATTCGAGCTTCGATCGCAGATCCTCGACCGAGGTCGCGACGATCGCCAGACGGCTCACCGGCTCGCCGGCGGGATGGCGGATCGCCTGCTCGTCGAGATGCAGCGAATAGGCGAGCTGCCCGAGCGAGAGAAGGTCTGGATGGACGAGCCGCTCGAGAAGGCTCTGCGCCGCGCGCTCGACCTCGGCGCCGTCGGCGCGCGTCACCACGATGAGCTCGGCGGCGCGCGGCGTGAAATTCTCGACGTCGCTCTCGCGATAGCCGCCGTCATATTCCTCGAGCACGGCGTGGAAATTGGTGCCGCCGAAACCGAAGGCGCTGACGCCGCAGCGCCGCGGCTCATCGGGCGAGCGCGCGAGCCATGGCCGCGCGCGCGTATTGACGTAGAACGGCGTTTGCGCGAAATCGACGCGCGAGCTGGGCTTGTCGACGCCGAGCGTCGGCGGCAGCACGCGATGCTTCAGCGCGAGGGACGCTTTGATGATCGCCGCGAGGCCGGCCGTCACCTTGGTGTGGCCGATCATCGATTTGACCGAGCCGACCGCGCAGGACTGGCGCGCCGCGCCATCCTCGCCGAAGACCTGGGTCATCGACTTGATCTCGCATTTGTCGCCGACGGCCGTGCCGGTGCCATGCGCCTCGATGAGCGCGACGCTCGCCGGGCTCACGCCGGCTTTCTCATAGGCGCGCTGCAGCGCCAGCGCCTGGCCTCTATTGTCCGGCGCGGTCAGGCTGCGATTGCGTCCGTCGCTCGAGCTGCCGACGCCCTTGACCACAGCATAGATGTGATCGCCGTCCCGCTCCGCGTCCGAGAGGCGTTTCAGCACGATCGCCGCGACGCCTTCGCCGAGCACTATGCCATCCGCCGCATCCGAGAAGGGGCGGCACACGCCCGTCGGCGACAGCGCATGCGTCTGGGCGAAGGACATGAAGGCCATGCAGCCATTGGCGCCGTCTATGCCGCCGACCAGGGCCACATCGGCGTCATGCGACTGCAGCTCGCGAATGCCGGCGTCCAGCGCGGCGAGCGAGGAGGAGCAGGCCGCATCGACAGTGAAATTGGCGCCGCGCAGATCGAGGCGATTGGAGACGCGGCCCGCGGCCACATTGGCGAGAAAGCCGGGGAAGGAATCCGGCGTCCATTGCGGGAGCTCCTTTCCATGGAGAGAGGAGACGATATGGGCGCGCGTCTCCTCCGAGAGGCCGGCGACCTTCGGCAGATAATGCGAGAGCAGCGTGCGGAAGACATAGAGCGTTCCGAGCTCGTTCATCGCGCCGCTGGCAAAGATCGTCGCGGTGCGATCCTTGGGGAAGGGCCGACGATCGAAGCCGGCGTCGGCCAGCGCTTTGGTGGCGACATGCAGCGCCAAGAGCTGCACCGGCTCGATCGACGGCAGGCTCGCCGGCGGAATGCCATAGGCGGTCGGGTCGAAGGCGATCTCGTCGAGGAAGGCGCCCCATTTCGAATAGACGCGATCCGGCGCGCGGGCCGTGTCGAAGAAATCGCTCGGACGCCAGCGATCCTCGGAGACCTCGCGGAACATGCAGACGGATTGGACGATGTTGCGCCAGAAGGCGCGGGCGTCCTTCGCGCCGGGCATGACGCAGGCCATGCCGACGATGGCGATGTCCTCGCCCTTTTGTCGCGCGGCGCGCGCGCTCGCCGCCTCGGCCGCGATGCGCCGCTTCGCGAGCAGCTCGGCGGAGCCGCGCGAAACCTCGTCATGCAGCTCGGCGATGGACAGCGTGTCGCGACGCAGACGCGCGACCTCGCCCATCATATAGAGGCCTTCGCGGCGCTGCGCCTCGAGGTCGAGCGCGACATAGCCGCCGCTCTCGTCGAGGCCCTTCTGCTCGCCCTTATGCGCGAGGCCCTTGGATGCGATGCGCAGACGGCCGACATTGAGCAGCTCCAGCGCCACCAATATCTCCTCGTCCGACTTCCCCTCGCGGATAAGGCGCCGGCGCGTCGCGTCGAACTCGTCGCAGAAGGGCGTAGCGGCGCAGCGCGTGTAGAGGCCGACGCCCGATTGCAGAAGCGCCGTCTCCTCGCAGCGCAACGCTTGGTTCTGGAACTCCTCGAGGATCGCGCCGGCGCTCACCGCCTCGCGGGTGAAGAGATAGGCCGTGCCCATCAGCACACCGATCTTCATGCCGCGCGCCGCGAGCGGCGCGGCGAGGCAGGAGACCATCGCCGCCGACAGAGCGTCATGCACGCCGCCGGCGAAGAGAATCTGCACCGAGCGCGGATCGTCGATCTTGGCGTCGGCCAGAATCTCGATCGCGGATTCCCAAAGGACGAAGCTCGCGCGCGGGCCGGTATGGCCGCCGCATTCGCCGCCCTCGAAGATGAATTTTCGTGCGCCCTCCTTCAGGAAACCCTGCAGCAGGCCGGGCGAGGGGACATGAAGATAGGTCGAGACGCCGATCGCCTCGAGATCGCGCGCTTGGCTCGGACGGCCGCCGGCGATGATCGCGAAAGGCGGCTTGGTTTCGGAAATGGCCTCGATCTGCTCCTGGCGCAGCTCCAGCGGCGTGAAGCCCAGCATGCCGACGCCCCAGGGCTTCTCGCCCATGAGCGCCTTCGTCTGCGTGAGCAGCGCGCGCGCCTGCGATCCACGCAGCACCGACAGAGCGAGAAAGGGCAGAGCGCCGCCATCCGCCACCGCGCGGGCGAAAGGCGCGACGTCGCTCACCCGCGTCATCGGCCCCTGCACGATCGGATAGCGCGCTCCGTGAATGGTCGCGAGATCGGAGCCTTCGGCGAAAAGCGCCTCGACGCCCGGCGGCGCGGCCGTCTCCAGCGCCTCGGCGATCGCGGCGACGGCGCGCCCGGTCGAGCCATAGCGGCGCGCGAATCCGCCCGCGAAGGCGATGTCCTGACCCATTGGCAGAACAGGGTCTTCGCCCTGCGACGATCGGCGCAGCAGCGCCCGCCAATCTTCACCCTCGGCGACGGCGCGCTCCAGCGCGCGCAGCTTCTCCCTTCCGTGCCGGCTCGAAAGCCGCGCCATCGACGAGCCGTCGCCGATGACGACCGTCTCGCCGCCGTCGAGCCGGCTCCAGGAAGCGGCGAGAGCCGGCGCTCCATAAGGCCCTTCCTCGGTGAGCCAGAGCTGCTCGGAGAGCACAACGCCCGCAGCGCCGGCGAGCGCCGCCGCCGCGGCGCTGCGCGGCCCTATGCCGCCCTCCGCCCAGAAGGGAATGCGCAGCGCGCCCGAAAATTCCTGCAACAGTATGAAAGACGAGGATTTGCCGATCCGGCCGCCGGCCTCGGCGCCCTTTACGACGACGCCGTCGTAGCCCGCCTCCTGCGCCGCCAGCGCGCTTTCGAGATCATAGACCTCGAGAGCGACGAAGCGGGCGAATCGCGCCGCGCTCGCGCGGATCGCCGCGGCCTCTTCGCCGGAAACCCCGGCGACGACGAGAATATCGACATGGCCGTCCACCAGCCGCTCGAGCTCGGCGACGCTCGCCACGCTCGAAAATTGCGCGTCCCAACGCAATCCCCATTTTCCGGCCGCCGCCTTATCGCGAAGGCGCACGAGCGTCGCACGAAGCGCGTCGTGATCGGCGTCCGCACCAATGTCGAGAAGCCCGGAGCCCCCAGCCCGGGTGGCCGCAACGATAATTTCGGCGTTTCTACATCGGCTGGGAGAAACAGCCGCTACTCGCTCCATGTCTCAGCCCCATCCATTCGCGCACGAAGACGCAACATCCGCCATCGCAAAGCATTATTTCTTCAAACATCGAAGCCGATCGTCGCGCTTTCCTGGAAAGCAACGCCGAACCTGTGCGCCGCACCCAAAAACAAGGCAATATGCTCAAAAGCTCGGCTTCGAAAAGCCGGAGAGCAATTCTCCCTCCGGCCTCATGATCTACAATCCAATTCGATTCGATCTGCGTCGACGTGATGCAGATCGCGCCGGCACAGCCGCTCATCGACGCCTTCCCCAAAAGCAAGCTCTGCGCCATCCCTTTACGGGACAGGGCAAATTTGCCGGCGAAGCCGCCCGGAAGGATCGATCCTCGGTCCGTTGGAGACGTCGAAATCGACGCGCCGAGCCGGACCATGCGCAGATTTAGACGAAGATGCTGTGACTTGGCGCACATCCCGGTTTTCGATAATGATGATGATGTGGAGCGGACCGCGAGTCCGTCGCCTGATTGCGCGACGCGACGAAGCGTCGTCCTGGTCGATTTCAAGAAATTCATCGAGGAAGGGTGGCCCCCGTGACGTCACGCCCGAAATTCGCGATCGTCACCATAGGAAGCGGCTCCTATCTCGGCTCGACCGTCCATGACGCCACGCTGGCCAATGCGCTCCGCCGCCGCGGTTACGAGGTCGTCGTCTATTGGATGCTCGAAGAGACGCCCGAGCTTCTCGCCGAGGGAGTCGAGCAGAGAATGCTGTGCCACGGCACGCGCTATCAATTCTCCCGCCCTTCGGAATTCATGGACCGAGTCATCGGCCGCATCGCCTTTCGCCTGCCGCGGAAATTGCGGCGCGCCGTCGCCCAGGGCGTTCCGGGCTTCGTCGAAAATCTCATGCGCAATCTCGTGCGCTCGCTCTTTTGCTACGAGCGGACCGACGTCGCTCTCGCCGAGCGCCTCGCGCGCTTCATCGAGCAGGACGGCGTCACCCATGTCAAAATGGGTTTCGGCTCGATCGGCGCGCTGGCGCAGGAAGCGCAAAAGCGCACGCGCGAGCCATTCGATTATTTGGTGACGTTCCAGGGCGACGAGGAATTCGCGAGCCTCGCGGAAGCCTGTGGCGTGACCGATGTCTATCGCCGCCGCGTGGACGAGGCGGTGCGAAACGCGCGCTGGCCGGCGATCGTCCTCAGCCGTCATTATGCGTCGCGTCTCGTCGATGATCTTCGTCTCGACGGTTCTCGTCTCGAGGTTCTCTATTGCGGGATCGAGCCGCCGAAGCAAGGGACGGCCCCCGATTTCTCGATTCTGACGGAGACCTTTCCGCGTCTGCGGCGCGATCTTCCGATCGTCGCCTTCGTCGGCCGCCAGGAGAGCGAGAAGGGCATCGACCTGCTTCTCTATGCGGCGAAAATTCTTCTCTCCCGCGGGCTCCGCTTTCAGCTGGTCGTCTGCGGCGCCACGGCGAAAGGCCTCGCCTATCGCGCCGCCATTCGGGATATTGTGACGCATCTCGGCGTCGATCTCCATCATTCCGGCGCCATCTCGATTGCGACGCGCGACGCTCTTTTCGCGCATTGCCGCTGCGCCGTATGCCCCTCGATCAATGGCGAGCCCTTCGGGCTCGTCGTCGCCGAGGCGATGAGCCTCGGCGCTCCGGCGGTCGTTCCCGATTATGGCGGCGTCGCCGAGGTGGTGGACGATGGCGTCCGCGCCGGCGGATTGATCTTTCGATGCTGGGACAGCGGCGATCTCGCGCGGCAGCTCGAACGCCTGCTGACCGACGACGCGCTGCACGCCGAGCTCGCCGACAATGCGCCCCGCGTCGCCGCGCGCTTCTCGACCGAGAATATGGTCGACGGCTTTCTCGCGCATATCGGCCTGCGGGAGAAGGCCGAGCCGCAAATTCTCCATGAGGACGCGACGAGCCTCTAAAAAAGTGCGAAAGCAGGCCCATTGAACGCCGCTCATTGTGACGCTATATTGCGTCATAATATTCGGCTTCCAGCGGAGGCGGAGCAATGAGCCTGGCTCGATATGCGGATGACGGGATTTTCGCGCCGCGCAAGATCGCGGACATGCTCCGCACCTCCAGCGAAGAGATCGCCCGCACCGCCGGCCTGGGCAAGGACGCCGTGCAGCGGGCCGGCCGGCTTCGCTCCGACAAGACGCAGCGTCGCCTGCGGGAGATGGTCGAGATCCTCAACAAGGTCGAGCCGCGCTTCGGCTCGGCGCTTCTGGCCTATGCCTGGTACCGCTCGGAACCGCTCGCCGGCTTTTCCGGCTTCACCGCCATGCAGCTCGTCAAGAGCGGCCGGGCGGATGAGGTGCTCGATTATGTCGACGCGGTCGATGCGGGCGTCCACGCCTGAGCGCGGCCATCGCCTATAGGGGCAAGCTCTATCGAGCGCTCAATCCCGTCTATGCGCGCGAGCCGCTCTCGGGCTACGGGGCGGCGCTGCATGGCGGCCGCTTCAATCCCAAAGGCGTTCCCGCGCTCTATTGCTGCCTCTCCATCATGACCGCCATTCGGGAGGCCAATCAGGTCGGCAATCTGCAGCCCACCACGCTCGTCTCCTATGACGCCGATCTCGAACGAATATTCGATACGCTGGATGCGACGGCGCTCGCGAGCGAAGGCATGGACGCGGCCGCGCTGGCGGCTTCGACCTGGCGCGACGAGATGCGCGCGAGCGGCGAAGCGAGAACGCAGAGCTTCGCCCGGCGCTTGATCGGCGCGGGCTATTGCGGGCTGCTGGTTCGCAGCTTCGCCCCGGGAACGCGCGAGGACGATCTCAACCTCGTGCTCTGGTCATGGGGAAACGCCCCTCCGTCCTATCTGGCGCCGATCGACGACGAAGGTCGCCTGTCGAGGTGACGCGAAAGAAGCGGACGCTATCTCGCATGCTCGTCGAGAAACTTCCGGCAGGCGTCGAAGTCCTGTCGATAGCCATCGGGCAATTTCACTTT
Organism: Methylosinus sp. DMC45; assembly: GCF_056313885.1. NCBI lineage: Bacteria > Pseudomonadati > Pseudomonadota > Alphaproteobacteria > Hyphomicrobiales > Methylocystaceae > Methylosinus > Methylosinus sp. DMC45. The sequence goes on along the minus strand of NZ_JBQUZK010000049.1, from coordinate 31,548 downwards.
TTTGGCTCGCGAGAGATTTTGCGCATAGGCGACCATTTTCTCGGTCGGCGCTTTGGCGCGCCCAGCGCTCTGCTCGACGGCCTCCTGCGATGCGGATGACTTCGCCTTGGACGCGCGCCGCCGCGGGCTCGCGCTCTGCGCCGCCGCGGGGCGAGCGTCGGTGGCGCCGCTGCGGCGACGACGTCCCGATCGACGCGCCGGCGGCGGCGCCGTCAGCTCGACCTTTCCATCCGATTTTCCGACCAGCGCCTCGATCAGCTCCTGCGCGGCGGCGGCGACGCCATCGATGACAGCATGATAATCAGCCTTTCCGACGAGAATCTCGTCGAGGCGCATCTCCCACAGAGCCGTCGTCGCGGGATCGACGAGCGCGGGCGCGGCGCCCCGCAGCAGCTCGAACAATTGCAGTCCGGCCGGCGTCGGCAGCACCAGCTTGCCATCGGCCGTCAGCAAATTCTGCCGCTTCAATCCCTTGATGATCTCCGCCCGCGTCGCCGGCGTGCCGATCCCCTTGGCTTCCTTCAGCCGGTCGCGAAGCCCGGCGTCATCGACGAAGCGCCATGCATTCTGCATCGCATCGACGAGCGTGCCTTCATTATATCGAGGCGGCGGCTGCGTTCTCTTCGCCTCGACGCGCGGCTCGGAAAGGGTGGCGCTCTCGCCGTCGCGGAGCGGGGGCAGCGTCTGCTCTGCCTCTGTCTCGGCGTCCGGCTCGTTCGCCTGATAGATCGCCTTCCAGCCGAGCCGCAGCGGAATCCGCCCGACAGCGCGAAACTCGGCCGCGCTTCGGCCCGTGATCGGAACGGCCATTGTGACGATGGTCTGCCGATATTCGTAATCGGGCATCACGGCGGCGAGATAGGAACGGCAGATGAGCGCGAACAGCCGCTTCTCATCCTCGTCGAGACGCGCCAAGCGGACTTCGAGATCGTCCAGAACATTGACATTGGGCACGACCGCATGATGCGAGACGCCTTCCAGCGCCTTGTCGCAGAAATGGCCGGACTTGCCGCGTCGGATCACGGGAGCGGCGATCTCCAGCCGCGCGAAGCCGCGCAGGCGCGTCAGCGCGGCGACGATCGCCGGCGCGTCGCCGATCTGATTTTCGCTCAGATAGCGCGCTTCCGCCCGCGGATAGGTGATGAGCTTCTTGCCATCGCCATCATAGAGCGCCTGCGCCACGGACAGCGTCTTGTCGGCCGTCCATCCCCAGCGCTGGCCGCAGGTCTTCTGCAAGGATGGGAGATCGAAGAGACGCGGCGGCGCCTGCCGCTTTTCATCGACGACGACGCCGAGAGGCCCCTGATGGCCGTCGGAGGCTCTGGCGATCGTCTCGGCCTCGGCGCGCGTCTTGATCCGCGCCTTGGGCGCCGGAGCATGGCGCATCGAAAAGCCGCCGCCTGCGACGCTCGCTGTCGCGACGACCTCGAAATAATCCTCGGGCCGAAAATTGCGGATCTCCAATTCGCGAAGGCAGACGATCGCCAAGGTCGGCGTCTTGACCCGGCCGATTCCGATCACGCCGCGAACGCCGGGCGAGAGCAATGTCTTCGTCGCCGTCCGCGTCAGCGACAGGTTGAAGATTTGATCGGCCTGCTGGCGCGCCACCGCCGCCTCATAGAGCGGGCGCATGTCGGCGTTGGGCTTCAGCCGGGCGAAAGCCTGCTGCAGCGTCTTCGGGTCCTGGGCAGTGAACAGAGCCCGCCGCACGCGCCCGCGATAGCCGAGATGATCCAGGATTTCCTGGCCGATCAGCTGCCCCTCGCGATCACAGTCGGTCGCGAGTATCACATCGTCGCAGGCGGAGAGCGCCGTCGCTATGGCCCGGAGCTTCGCGGATTTGTTGCCTTGCGTGGCTTCGCGCGTCGGATAGAGCCCGTCCGGCTTGAGGACAACGCAGGACCAGCGCTTCCAGACGGGGTTGATCTCCTCGGGCTCGGCCAAGCGAAGCAGATGGCCCTCCGCCGGCAGAATCTGCCCGAAGCGCGCGCCGAGCGCCGCGCGAAGATCTTTCGCCTGACTGGCCTTTTCCGTGATGATCAGTGTCGCCATGCGCCGATGCCGAATCGAAGAGGGTTTCAGCGTAACGCATTTGCGAGAACGAACAAAGAACAAAACGCCACCCGCGCCCATGAGCGAGAACATCCGCAAAATCCGTTGTCGCGACCGCGTCAGCGATATATATCGAGCTGACATAGCGTTAGCGGGGGCGCGTCAGTGAGCCACGAGGAAAAAGTCGGAGCGCCGAAGCGCTTTCGTATTGGTCTTTCGGGCTGTGGCGGCGGTCTCGAATCCGTGTCGACATCGCAATTGCTCGCGCTCGCCGAACACGTCGAGGCGCTCGGCTTCGATGCGATCTGGATCAATGAGGAGCATTTTCAGGGCAGCATCATCGAGGTCGAGGGCCGGCGCTGCCACTCGCCCATCGCGCTCGCCGCCGCCATCCTCGCCCGCACGAAGCGCCTGCGCGTCGGCTTCTCCGTGCTGCTGCTGGCGCTGCATCATCCCATACGCCTCGCCGAAGAGATCGCGACGCTCGATGTCCTTTCGGACGGCCGCGTCGATTTCGGCGTCTCGCGCGGCGGCAATGGCCGCTATCTCGAGGCCTATGGCGTTCCGGCGGAGAATGTGAACGCGCTGTTCCAGGACAATCTCGCGCTCATTCGACGCGCCTGGACCGAGGAGAAAATCACGATCGGCGAAAGCGCGCTCTCCGTCGAGCCGAAGCCCATGCAGCGTCCGCATCCGCCGATCTTCATGGGCACCTATACGGATGAGACCGCGGCCTGGGCGGCGCGCGAGGGCCATTCGCTCATTCTGCACGGCATCACCAGCATGGCCAATCAGCGACGGCTGCTGAAGGCCTATGTCGAAGCCGGCGGCGACCCCGCACGCGCGCCATTCGGACGCTTCGTCTATGTGAGCGAGACCGACGAAAGCGCGCGGGAAGAGCTGTGGCCGACGATCGAGAAGCTGACGACGCGGCTTCGCGGCTTCGGCCTCTTCAATCGCAAAGGCGTCGTCGCCGAGGCGGATCTCGAGCCCGAGAATTTCTATCGCGACATGGTCGTCGCCGGCTCGCCGCAGACCTGCGCGCGGGCTTTTCTCGCGCTGCACGACGAGCTCGGCGTCACCTATGTGAATGCGCTGAGCGCCTTCTTCGGCTTTCTGCCTCTGCCTCTGCTCGAGAAGTCGCTCGCTCTGCTGGCGCGCGAGACGCGGCCGCTCGTCGAGGCCGCGCTTCAGGAGAGATCGGGGACGTAGCCGACGACGCCTCTTTCCTCTGTGTCCGCCAGCCTCAGCAAAGGCGCGCCATAGAGCCGGCTCATCGAGCCGAGATCGCAGACCGCCTCGGCGCGCCCCTCGGCAATCACGCGGCCGTCCCGCAAGAGCGCGACCCGCGCCTTCAGATTGAAGGCTTGATCGGGCAGATGCGTGGTCATGACGACGCTCTTGCCGCCAGCGGCGAGCTTGCGCATCAGATCGAGCACGCGGCCTTGATTTCCGAGATCGAGGCTCGCGGTCGGCTCGTCCATGACGATGATCGGCGTGTCCTGCGCGAGAGCGCGCGCGATCAGAGCGAGCTGCCGCTCGCCGCCGGAAATCTGCGTGAAGGGCTTGCTCGCCAAATGCTCGACGCCCGTGTCGACCAGCGCGCGCCGCGCAATCTCGCGGTCACGGAGCGAGGGCGATCCAGCGCCCTCCATATGGGCGGAGCGGCCCATCAGAACCATCTGCTCTACCGTGAAGGCGAAGGCGCTATGGCCGGCCTGCGGCACATAGGCGATGCGGCGCGCGACCTCGCGCCTCGGCAGGCGGTCGAGATCGTCGCCCAGCACGCGGACGCTTCCGGCGTGTGGCGCGGCGAGGCCGAGCAGGCAATGGACGAGCGTGCTCTTGCCGGCGCCATTGGGGCCGAGCAGCACGAGCGTCTCGCCGGCTGCGAGCGCGAAAGAGATCGCGTCGAGCACGAGCCGCTCGGCGCGGCGGAATGAAAGACCCTCGATCGCGATCGCCGGCGTCATGACCATTGCTCGCTGCGGGCGCGAATGACGAGAAAGAGAAAGAAGGGCGCGCCGATCACCGCGGTCATGACGCCGAGCGGAATCTCGATGACGGAGGCGGAGCGCGCGACATCGTCGACGCCGAGCACGAAGAGCGCGCCCAATGTCGCCGTCGCGATCATGACGCGGCCGGGCTCCATGCCGAACAGCATGCGCGCGATATGCGGCACGAGCAGGCCGACCCATCCGACGATGCCGGCGACGCAGACCGTCGCCGCCGTCATCGCCGTCGCGCAGAGGATCACGATGACGCGCAGCCGCGCCACATCGGCGCCGAGCGCCGCAGCCTCGTGATCGCCGAGCGCGAGAAGGCTGATGCGCCATCGCAATGCGAACAGCATGGCGCCACCGAGCATGACCGGCGCCGCCGCCGTCGCCGCATCCGCGCCATTGGCTTTGGCCAGGCTCCCCATCAGCCAGAAGGTGATGGTGGCGAGTGTGTCGACCGGATCGGCGACATATTTCACCAGCGAGATCAGCGCCTGAAACAGCGCCGACATCACCATGCCGCACAAGACGAGCGTGATGAGCGAATGGCTTTTGACGCGGCTGGCCGCGAGATAGGAGGCGCCGACAGCGGCGAGGCCGCCGACGAAAGCGGCCGCCTCGACGGCGATCGTCGAGAGATGAAGCAGCAGCGCGAGCGAGGCGCCGAAGCCGGCGCCGGCCGAGACGCCGAGCAGCGAAGGCGAGGCCATGGGATTGCGGAAGACCGTCTGATAGGCCGCGCCGGCGATCGAAAGACCGGCTCCGACCATGACCGCGGTCGCGATGCGCGGAAGACGCACCATGAAAATAATGGTCTGCGCCGTCGCGCCGCTCGGCGAGCCATCGCCACGGCCGATGAGCGTCTCCACGACAGTGGCGAGCGACAATGGATAGCGGCCGAGCGCGAGCGAAACGAGTATCAGCGCGCAGAGCGCGAGCCCCGAGGCGAGCAGCAGCCCGCGTCCCTCGCCGTCAGCGGCCAGTGGAGCCCGCCAAAATCTCATCGATCTGCTCTTTCGAGAGAGAGACATGAAAAAATCGCTCGTAGAACGCGGACATTTCGCTCTCGAGCATCGCCCGCGAAAATTTTTCGGGATGAATGATCGAGGCCGCCCAGAGCACGGAGAGCGGCTGCTCGATCGTTCGATTCGCCCAGAGATGCGCGCCGGCCGGCGCGACATGCACGCGGCCGCTGCGCACGGCCGAGACGTCGCGCAGACGCGGCTCGGCCGCGACGAGCTCGGCCTCGCCGCGATCGGCGACGATCAGCGCTTCGGGATTCCAGGCGATCAATTGCTCGAGCGAGAAGGTCACGCTCTCCTCCGCACGCCCGTCGGAGGTGACGCTGCGGCCGCCGGCATGCGGAATCCACCATTCGGCGATTCTATGCGGCTGCGTGAGACGCCGGTAGTTCACATAGAGCACGCGCGGCCGCTTCGACTCATCGACGGAGCCGAGCGTCGTTCCGATCCGCGCCAGAGTCTCATCGAAATAGCGAACATAGTCTTCGGCGGCTTTTTTCTCGTCGAGAATAGCGCCGAGCAGCGTCATCAACGCCTTGACGTCCTCCGGCTCACGCCATTTCAGCAAGAACGCCGGCAGTCCGAGCGCCAAGAGCTTATCCGTCGCGCTGCGATCCATGGTCAACACGAGATCGGGCCGCAGCGCGACGATATCCTCGACCGCGAGACCGCTCGAGGAGCTCTGCAGGATCGGCTTTTTTGCGAGGTCCGGCGCGAAGACGAATTGATATTTCCGCGCCAGCTCGCGTGGCAAGCCATTTACGATCGACTGCTGCCGGCCAAAAGCGAAGAGAAAGCCGTTCAGAACCGGCACGGGTCCCACCGTGACGATGCGGGCGACGTTCTCCGGCAGAGTCACGCTTCGCCCGTCCATGTCGACGATCGTTCGACATTCGCCCGCCGCCGCCGACGCCAAAAGCGCCAGAGCGAGGCAAAGGATGCGAGCCAATTGCGACGGCATGGGCGGGCCTCCGCTCGTTGTTTTTTTCAGAAGGACGCCGAGACGCCGGCGAAAATCGTCCGCGGCGCGCCGACATAGTATGAGGTGCTGCTCAGATTGGTCTCGTTCACCGAGATCGCGCTGATATAGCGATGATCGAAGAGATTGGTGATCCCCGCCGAGACGGTCATCGGCGTGAGGCCGAGCTTCGTGCCGAACTCATAGGAGGCGTTGATATCGACGATGGCGTAAGGGCTCACGGCTTGTGAATTGTCCGCGAGGCCATAGCGCGTGCTGTTGAACCGAATGACGGGCGTGATCTCGAAACCGTCGCGATGATAGGTCGCAGCGAGCTTGGCCTGATAGCGCGGCGTGTAGGGCGTCTGCTTGCCGCCGATCTGCATCACCGATGAGGAGCCGGCCTGAATATTCGCCACATAGGTCTCGGAGGCGATCGTGGCGCTGCCCGTGAGCGTCAGCCAATCGGTCGCCTTCCAGATCGTCTCGAGCTCGAAGCCGCGGCCGACCGTCGCGGCGTTGCTCTGATAATAGCTCTGCCCGACGGCGGGATCATAGACGAGCACTTCCTTCTTATGCGTCCAGAAGCCGAAGAAGGTCGGCGCGATCGTCAGATCGCCGGTCTCATAACGAAGGCCGACATCGACCGCATCGACGGTCGCCGGCCGAATGCGACCCATGAGCGAGGCGAGCGTGATTCCCTTGGCGAGATAGGCGGCTTCGGCGCCGAGGAAGGAGCTCGCCTGCGGTCCCCAATCGGGGCGGGCGACCTTGCGCGAATAGCTCGCATTGGCGCTCCACTCCTCCGAGAGGCGATGGCGCAGGCCGAAATTGGGCAGCCATTCGGAATAGGCGAGGGCAGGCGCCACGCCATTCGCATCGGGCGTCGGAAGATAGCTCCAAACATCCGAATAGGTGACGTCCGGCAGGCCTTTCGCGTTGAAATATTGCAGATGCGGCGAGTTCTCTATGTGCAGGCGCAGCCCGCCGGAGACGGTCGTAGCGTCGAAGGTCTGCGTGTATTGCGTGTAGGGGCTGAAGAATTGATGCGTGCCGCTCGTCGCGAGCGACGACCAGCTCGAAAAATTCAGGGATCCGATCGGGGTCACCGTATAGAGCTTCTGATGCAATGGCGGCGGCTCCGGCTCCGCCGACTGGCTCCAGAAGCCGAGCGCGAAATCGGCGTCCCACGGCAGATGCTTCTTATATTCGATCGTGCCGCCCAAATTATAATTGCTGATCGGCCACAGCCGCACGCTCGCGCCCGATGTCGTTTCCTGATAGCCTGTGTTGCGCCAATAATAGGGCTTGAGAACGATCGATTGCGTCGGGTCGATGCGATAGGCGATCTCCGCGAATATCGCATTGGTGACGTAACGCGTGCGATTGAACGCATAATAGCTCGCGTCTATCCCCGATTTTCCAGTGAAGGCCGTATTATAGTCGAAGAAAGCCGTCGCCGCGAGATTCTGCGTCTGGACGAAGGTGAGGGGCAAATAATTATTCGCCTTCTGGTCATTGTGCACGCCATAGACGGAAACCTCGAGCTGGTCGCCCAGCGATTGCGTGAGGCCGAAGGCGACATTCTTGCGCCGCGCATCGCCATCGCCCTTCCATTTCTCGGCGTCGGAAATGGATCCAGAGACAAAGAAGGCGGTTCCCGTCGGCAGCCGGCCGGAGTCGATGCGCGCGAAGGTGCGGTGGAAGCCGTTCGAGCCCGCGCCCTGCGAGATGGTTCCGCTCAGCTTCTCCTTGGGCGCCAGCAAATTGAGGTCCAGCACGCCGGCGGCGTTGGAGAAACCGAAGCCCTGATTGGCGGGAATGCTTCCGCGATAGAGATCGACGCGGCCGATGTCGTCGAGGTCGAACAGATCGGCGCCGCCGACGATGCCTTGAATCGGCAGCCCATTGATGGTGCGCGCCAGGAAAAAATCCGAAACGCCGCGCACGGTGATGCTGCGATTGAAGGAGAGGCCATAGGGATCGGCCGAGTCCTCGATCACGCTCGGCATCATGTCGAGCACTTTATACGAGCTCGCCTGCGCCGGGCCGCCGAGGACCTTGATTCCTTCCATCGTCACCGAGCTTTTCGGCGTCGGCGCATTGTCGGCCGCCGGGCCGCTCAGCGCATCGCCCGGGCGAGCGGCCCGAAATGGCGAGTCGGAGGCATTGGCTCGGTCGTTCCGCGGCGCGGCGACGGCCCCGATCTCGATCGGCGGCAAGGTCTCCTCGCTCTTCGCCGGGACGGCGGAGGCGGCGAGGGCCAGCAGCGACACGCCATATAACCGCGATAGCGTCAGTGGACGCAGCGGCATTTCTCGATTCATCTTTATATCCCCAGCCTTCGGCCCAGCCCACATCATTTATGTAATTATTTTATATATCAAAAATCGCGGCCGCGTCCACGACGGCCGCGCGTTTTTTCAAAAATTGTGATGTATTTGCAACAGCTTGCTGCGACCCGAGGCGTTTCGCTCCGTAAACCGGCGTTCTGCCGCATGAACGATCAGCAAAGTCGAGCCCAATGCATCGCCGGCGAGCGCGTGACGAATTGGAGCGAAAGCGACGCGATTCGGCCGATGACGGGCGCTGCGGCGGCCGCGGCCTCGCCATAGCGCGAGCCTTTGGGTGAGGAGGCGAGATGGGGCCGACGTCGCCCGACGAAGCGCGGCGGACGAGCCGCCGCTTTCATCCGCGTCTTCCGCGACTCCGCAATGAACGCGCGATCCGGTCGCGCAGATCGCCGAATGTGAGATAGAGCACGGGCGTCGTGTAGAGCGTCAGCAATTGGCTGAGAAGGAGGCCGCCGACGATGGTGATGCCGAGCGGACGGCGAATTTCCGCTCCATCGCCGAAGCTCGCCAGCAGCGGAATTGCGCCGAACAGAGCCGCCGCCGTCGTCATCATGATCGGACGGAAACGCAGACGGCAAGCCTCGACGATCGCATCATGATCGCTCAGCTCTCTCCGACGCCGGGCGTCGAGCGCGAAGTCGATCATCATGATCGCATTCTTCTTCACGATGCCGATGAGCAGGAACAGCCCGATCAGCGCGATGACGTCCAGCTCGGCGTGGAAGGCGAATAGCGCGAGAAGCGCTCCGACTATGGCCGAGGGCAAGGTCGAGAGAATAGTGATCGGATGCAGATAGCTCTCATAGAGCATGCCCAGCACGATATAGACAGCCGCCAGAGCCATCACGATCAGCAGAGGCTGATTATCCTGCGACGATTGAAAAATGCGAGCGATTCCCTGCATTCCGCCATGCACGCTCGCGGGCACATGGATCTCGGCGGTGACACGATCGAACTCGGCGACCGCATCGCTGAGCGATGCGCCGATCGCGAGATTGAAGGAGATCGTGGCCGCGACGAACGGTCCTTGATGATTGATCGCGAGCGGCGTCGCGCCTCGCTTCATGCGCGTGAAAGCGACGAGCGGCGTCATCGTCTCGACCGCTGTGCTCACCGCCGAGCCGCTCGACGCGCCGCTGCGGCCCGAATTGGCGATGGCGTTGGTCGAGGCGTTGCGCGCCGAGTCGAGCGAGAGATTTGCGGCCGCCGATGATGTCGCGGAAGTGACGGAGCCGGCCGGCAGCATGGCGGAGGCGGAGCCGCTCACCGGCTTGGCCGCCGTGCTCACATAGATCTCGCGCAGAATCTGCGGGTCCTGCCAATAGCGCGGCGCGACCTCCATCACGACGCGATATTGGTTGATCTCGCTGTAGATCGTCGACACCTGCCGCTGGCCGAACGCGTCATAGAGCGTGTTGTCGATCTGCGTCGGCGTGAGCCCGAGACGCGACATCGTGTCCCGATCTATATCGATATAGCTCTCGACACCGTTTTCCTGCTGATCCGAGTTCACATCGACCACGACGCTGCTGCCCTGCAGCGCGCGCATCAGCTTGGGCGTCCATTCGGAGAGCTCCGCCGAGCTGTCGGCCAGAAGCGTATATTGATAGAGCGCGCCGCCCGGTCGTCCGCCGGCCCGCAGATCCTGCACAGGCTGCAGGAAGAGCCGCGCGCCGGCGACCTGGCCGAGCTTGGGCCGCAGCCGCTCGATGACCTGAGCGGATGTCACGTCGCGCTCGCCGACCGGCTTCAGCGTGACATAGACCGAGCCCGAGCTGACCGAGCCGGGCGGTCCGCCGCCACTTCCCGCCCCCGTGTTGCCCGCCACCACGGACACGGCGGGATCGCTCTGGATGATGGCGATGAACTCTTGCAGCTTGTCCTTCATCGATTGAAACGATGCGCTCTGATCCGCCTGAATCGATCCTTGCAAGCGACCGGTGTCCTGCTCTGGAAAAAAGCCTTTCGGAATGACGACGAACAAGGTGACGGTCATCGCGATGGCGGCGACGAGCGACAGCAGGACGGGTCCGCGATGCCGCAAGGCCACGGCGAGGCTTCGCTCATAGGCGCGCGCGATCAGTGCGAAGAGCCGGCTCGCGCGGCGCTCACGGCCAGGTCCCGCGCGCAACACCACGGAGCAGAGCATCGGCGTCGTCGTCAGCGAGACGAGAAGCGAGACCAAAATCGTGATCGACAGCGTGACCGAGAATTCGCGAAACATCCGGCCGAGCAATCCGCCCATCAGCAGCAAGGGCAGGAACACGGCAATCAGCGACAGGCTGATCGAGAGAACGGTGAAGCCCACCTCGCGCGCGCCGCGTAGCGCCGCCTCGCGCGGGGATAGCCCCTCCTCGAGATGGCGCTCGATATTCTCGAGCACGACGATGGCGTCGTCCACGACGAAGCCCGTCGCGATCGTCAAAGCCATCAGCGAGAGAATGTCGAGGCTGTAGTCGAGAAGATACATGGCGCCGAATGCGCCGGCGATCGACACCGGCACGGCGATCGCCGGCACGAGCGCGGCGCGCCATTCGCCGATGAACAGGAAGACGACGAGAATGACCAGCACGACGGCCGCCAGCAAGGTGAGCTCCGTGTCCCGCAGCGAGGCGCGGATCGTCGTGCTGCGATCGGAGGTCGGAATGATCTCGACGTCGCTCGGCATCGCCGCCGCCAGCTTGGGGAGCTGAGCCATGATCTGATCGACGGTTTCGATGATATTCGCGCCCGGCTGACGGAAGATCGTCACGACGATCGCCGGCTCGCCTTGCGCGATCGCCGCGTTGCGCACATCGGCGACCGAATCCGCCACTTCCGCGATATCTGCGAGACGCACCGGATTGCCGTTGCGATAGGCGACGATCAGCGGCCGATAGTCGTCGGCGCGCGTCGCCTGGTCGTTCGTGTAGAGCTGCCGGCGCGCGCCGCCGAGAGTAATGTCGCCCTTGGGACTATTGGCGTTGGCCGATGCGAGCGCCGCTCGCACATCCTCGAGGCCGACGCCATATTTGAACAGCGCCGAGGGATTGAGCTCGACGCGCACGGCGGGCGAGGCGCCGCCGTTGATCGCGACCTGTCCGACGCCGGGAAATTGCGAGAGCCGCTGCTGAAGCACATTGCTCGCGGCGTCATAGAGCTGCGCGCGGGAAAGCGATTTCGATGTCAGGGCGAGGAGCAGGATCGGCGCGTCGGCCGGGTTGAACTTCCGATAGGTCGGGTTGGAAGAAATACCGGCCGGAAGATCCGCCGCTGCGGCGTTGATCGCCGCCTGAACGTCACGGGCGGCGCCGTTTATGTCGCGGTCGAGCCCGAAAACCATCACGACATTGGTTTGCCCGGTCTTGCTCGTCGAGGTCATTTCGGTGACGTCGGCGATCGCGCCGAGCCTCCGCTCCAAGGGGCCGGCGAGGCTCGTCGCGACGGTTTCGGGCGAGGCCCCGGGCAGCGAGGCCGAGACCGAGAGCGCCGGCATGTCCACCTGTGGCAGGGGCGCGACCGGCAGGCGAATGAAAGCGAGCACGCCCGCGAGCGTCAATCCGATCGTGAGCAATGTCGTCGCGATCGGCCGCATGATGAAAGGCGCCGAAATATTCATTCGGTCGCCTCCACCCGCCGCCGCTCCCGGACTCCGCCGGGCCGCGCGAGACGCGACGCCAGCCGATCGAAATAGAGATAGACGACCGGAGTCGAGAACAGAGTCAGCATTTGGCTGACGAGAAGGCCGCCGACGATCGAGACGCCGAGCGGCTGCCGCAGCTCGGAGCCGACGCCGGAGCCGAGCATGAGCGGCACCGCGCCGAGCATCGCCGCGAGCGTCGTCATCATGATCGGGCGGAAGCGGAGCAGGCACGCACGATAAATCGCCTCTCGCGGAGCCAGCCCGTCGACGCGCTGCGCATCGAGCGCGAAATCGATCATCATGATCGCATTCTTCTTCACAATGCCGATGAGCAGAATAATGCCGATGACGCCCATGACGTCGAGGTCGTTGCCGGTGATCATCAAGGCGAGCAGCGCCCCCACGCTGGCCGAGGGAAGCGTCGACAAGATGGTGATCGGATGCACGAAGCTCTCGTAGAGAACGCCGAGAACGATATACATCGTCGCGATCGCGGCCAGGATCAGCAGCAGCTCATTGGTCGACGAGGCGGTGAAAGCCGCCGCGGCGCCCTGCATGGCGAGAGTGAAGCTCTCCGGCAGCTCGATCTCCGCCTGCCCCGCCTCGATCGCGCGCACCGCGGAGCCGAGCGAGACGCCCGGCGCGAGATCGAAAGAGATCGTCGTCGCCGGAAATTGCCCGAGATGAGTGATCTGAAGCGGACCGTCGCGCTCCTGCAGACGCATGATCGCGGTGAGCGGAACCTGTCCGCTCGAGGAGGAGGACGACGACGGAAGATAGAGGCCCGCGAGCGCCGCATCCGACGCGTGAAATTTCGGGTCGAGCTCGAGAATGACGCGATATTGGTTCGATTGCGTGTAGATCGTCGAGACGATGCGCTGGCCGAACGCGTCGTAGAGCATGTTGTCGATCGCCGCCATGGTGACGCCGAATCGCGCCGCGGTGGCGCGGTCGATCACAATGTCGAGCGCCTTGCCGCGGCTCTGAAGATCGCTCGCGACATTGGCGAGCTCGGGCGCCTCTCGCAGCCGCTCGACGAGCTTGGGCGTCCACTCGCGCAGCGAAGCGAGATCGGCGTTCTCGAGCACGAAATGATAGGCGGCCTTGCTGACAGTCGAATCGACGGTCAAATCCTGCACCGGCTGCATATAGAGCTGCACGCCGGGAATATGGGAGGTCGCAGCCTGGAGCCGCGCGATCACCTCGTTCACGCTCGACCTGCGCTGCGGCGCGGGCTTCAGCGAGATAGAGAAACGTCCGGCGTTCAGCGTCGTGTTCGCGCCATCGACGCCGACCGAGGAGCTGACGGTCTCCACATCTGGATCGCGGAGGATCACGTCGGCGAGCGCCTGCTGCTTCTCGACCATGCCGGCGAAGGAAATGTCCTGCGCGCCTTCGGAGATCGCCTGTATCGCGCCCGTGTCCTGCTGCGGAAAAAATCCCTTGGGTATGTCGACATAGAGCAGGAAGGTGAGCGCCAGAGTGGCCAACGTCACGGCGAGCATGGATGGCTGATGCGCGAGCACGATGTCGAGCCCGCGTCCATAGACACGGATCATTGCGTCGATCGCATTCTCCGCCGCGCGATCGAAGCGTCCGCGCTGGCGGTCGGGGCGATGACGCAGAAGCTTGGCGCAGAGCATCGGCGCGAGCGAGAGAGAAACGAAGGCGGAGATGACGATGGTCACGGCCAGCGTGACGGCGAATTCATGAAAGAGCCGCCCGACGATATCGCCCATGAACAGCAGAGGCACGAGCACGGCGACGAGCGAGACGGTGAGCGAGATGATGGTGAAGCCGATCTCCGCCGATCCGCGCAGCGCCGCTTCCAGCGGGGCGACGCCCGCCTCTATGTGGCGGGAGATGTTCTCGATCACGACGATCGCGTCGTCCACGACGAAGCCGGTCGAGATGGTGAGCGCCATGAGCGAGAGATTGTCGAGGCTAAAGCCGAAGAAATACATGGCGACGAAAGCGCCGACGAGCGACAAGGGGACCGACAGGCTCGGAATGAACGTCGCCGGCAAATTGCGCAGAAAGGCGAAGATCACCAGGACGACGAGCGCGACGGCGAGAAAGAGCTCGAATTCGACATCCTCGACAGAAGCGCGGATCGTGGTCGTGCGGTCGCTCAGCACCGATATGTCGATCGCCGCGGGAAGCGAGGCCCGCAGCTGCGGCAGCATGGCCTTTACGTTCTCGACGACCTCTATGACATTGGCGCCCGGCTGGCGGCGAATGTCGAGGATGATCGCCGGCGTCGAATTGGCCCAGGACGCGATGCGGTCATTCTCTGGGCCATTGCGCACCTCCGCGACATCAGAGAGGCGAACCGGATTGCCGTTGCGATAGGCGATGACCGTCTTGCCGAACTGCTTCGGATCGTCGATCTGATCATTGGCGTTGATCGTCGACGATTGCTTCGGCCCGTCGAATCCGCCCTTGGGCGCATTGGTGTTGGCGTTTGCGATGACGGTGCGCAGATCGTCGATGTTCAGCCCGTATTTGGCGAGCGCGGTCGGATTGAAGCTGACGCGAATCGCGCGACGCTGGCCATGGCCCATCGCCACGAGCCCCACGCCCGGCAGCTGCGAGAGCTTTTGCGCCAGCCTCGTCTCGATAAAGTCCTCCACCTCGATCAGCGGCAGCGACTTCGATGTGACGGCGAGCGTCATGATGGGCGCGTCGGCCGGATTGATCTTGGCGTAGATCGGCGGCGCCGGCAGATCTTGCGGCAGAAGATTGCCGCCGGCGTTGATCGCCGCCTGCACTTGCTGCTCGGCGACGTCGAGGCTCAATGTGAGATCGAACTGCAATGTGATCATCGAGGCGCCGGCGGAGCTCGCCGAGGTCATCTGCTTCAGCCCGGGCATCTGGCCGAACTGCCGCTCGAGCGGCGCGGTCACGGCGGAGGTCATCACCTCCGGGCTCGCGCCGGGATAGAAGGTCTGCACCTGGATCGTCGGATAATCGACGGCCGGGAGAGCGGAGAGCGGCAATTGCCGATAGGCGAACAATCCCGCGAGCAGGATGGCCGCCATCAGCAGGGTCGTGGCGACCGGACGCAGGATGAATATCTTCGATGGATTCATGTCTCAGCCTCGGCTCTGCCGAATGGATGCGCGTCGACGCGCGCTCACTGCGTTTCCGAGGGCGGCCGCTGCTGACGGCGTTCGCGCGCGCGTTCAGGGCCGTCACGGCGCTTCTCTTGGGATGGCGCGCCCGCTTCGGTCGGCTCAGGCCGCGGGCGCCGCGTCGCATCCGGCGCGCCCGCGCCATCGCCGCCGGCGACGATCCTGACATCCGCGCCGTCACGCAGACGATCCGCTCCGTCGGTGACGACGCGCTCGCCCTCGGTCAGCCCTCGCGCGATCTCGACCATTCCGCTGTTGTATCCGGCGAAGTCGTCGTAATGCTCGCCGGCGGACGGCGTTATCTGCTGCATGACGACGCGATTTTGATCCGTCACCTTGTAAACGAAGAGGCCGGAGGCGCCCGATCGGATCGCCGTCTTGGGAACGACCAGCGCCTTCTCGTGAATATCGACCAGCAAGTGAACATTGACGAATTGATTGGGATAGAGCTTGTCGTCGGCGTTGGCGAATTCGGCGCGGCCGCTGACCATGCCGGTCGTCGGATCGATGGAGTTGTCCAGCGTCTGCAGCCGCCCCACAGCGATCTGCCTGGTGTCGGAGCGGTCGAAGACGGTCACCTCGAGCGCGCCGCGCTTCTTCTGCGCGCTCGCGATCTCGGGAATATAATCTTCGGGAACGCCGAAGATCACCGAGATCGGATCGATCTGCGCGACGAGGGCGATGGCGTCGCCCGTCGACACATAGCTGCCCGCGTCGATCTTCCTCAGTCCGACGCGTCCGCGAATCGGCGAGACGATGCGCGCATAGGTCAAATTCAGGCTCTGATTATCAACCAGAGCCTGATCCGCCTTGACGGCGCCTTCATATTGCTTGACGACCCAGTTCTGGTTGTCCGCCTGCTGGCGCGCGATCGAATCGAGCTTCTTCAGCGATTGATAGCGGCGCAGATCGTCGCGCGCCTGATCGAGAAGGCCCTGGTCGCGGAGCAGCTGCCCCTCATATTGCGCCTTGGACGCCTCATAGGGCCGTGGATCGATCTGCGCGAGAAAATCACCTTTTTCAACGAGCTGGCCTTCCTTGAAGCCTATGTCGACGAGATAGCCGCTGAGCTGCGTCTTGACGGAGACATTGGCGATCGGCGTGACGGTTCCGAGAAGGCCGTGGCGAACGATCTTCACATCGAGCCGCGCCACATCCGCCACTGCGACCGGCTGCGGTCCGGCGAGAGCGCGCCGCGCGGCCCGTGGCGACGCCGGCTCCTTCGTCCCGATCACGCGATAGGTCGCATAGCACGCCCCGACGACGAGCAACGCCGCTGCGCCATAGAAGATCCGGGAGCGCCGAAAGGCGGCGAGGCCAGCGAGAATCGCGGTCTTGCGTCTGCCGGGCGACGCCGCGTCGGGCTCGAGGGGAGAGGCGTTCTCGTGCATTTTCAACTCGTTCATTGCGCGGCCTCCAACGCGGTCGGAAGCGCGCTCGCCGGAACCGGGAGCGGCGGCTCGATAGCGGAGAGCGCGTCGATCGCGGGCAGGCGCGAGGCGTCCCATCCGCCGCCGAGCGCCCCGATCAGATTGACGGTCGCGACGAATAGATTCTGTCGCGCCGTCAACGCCGACTCGATGCTGGAGAGCAAAGTCGCCTGCGCGGTGACGACCGATGTGAAGGCGACCGTGCCGACCCGATATTGGTTGAAATAGACGTCCACCGCTTCCCGCGCCTCGACAACCGCCCGATCGAGGCGCTTGACCTGCGCCGAGAGCGCGCGGATCGCCGCGACATCGTCCTCGACCTGCTGAAAAGCCGTGAGCACGGTCTGTCGATAGGTCGCGACCGCCTGCCGATAGGACGCCTCGGCCGCCTTGTGCTGCGCATCGAGCAGGCCGCCGTCGAACAGAATCTGCGTCGCGCTTCCGGCCAGCGACCAGGCCTCATGCGCGGCCGTCACCGGCCAGGGCTTGGCCGCGGCGAAACTCAGCGCCGGAGACAGGCTGACGCGCGGATAGAAATTGGCGATCGCGACGCCGATCAACGCATTCTGCTGCTGCAATTGCCGCTCGGCCGCGGCGATGTCGGGCCGGCGCTCCAGCAGTTCCGAAGGCAAGCCCGCCGGAACAGCCGGCGGCGTTCGGCTCGCCCAGCGGCGCTTGCGAATCGAGAGCTCCGACGGGCTGCGCCCGATCAGAACCGCGATCGCATGCTCATATTGCGCGCGCTGCAATCCCACATTGAGCGCGGTCGCCTCGGTCGACAGCACCTGATTGTCGGCGGTGACGAAATCCGCGCGCGAGGTGGTGCCGATCGTATATTGGTTCTTCAAAATATCGCGCGTTCGCCGAAACTGAACGAGCGTGCTTTCGATCGAGGCCAGCAGCTCGTCCGAAGTCCGAAGGTTGAAATAGGCGATGGCGAGCTGAATTTGCGCGGAGAGCCTCGCATTGGCGAGATCTGCGGCGCTGACCTGCGCCGCGGCGGCGTCGGCCTCCACTGTGCGGCGTATGCGGCCCCAGACGTCGATCTCCCAATTGAGATTGGTCGCCACCGACACATTGCTCGCATAGGCCGCCGAGCCGCTCGACACGGATCGATTTCTCGATGGCGCGTAGCTCGTCGTAACTGTCGGAAACAGACCCGCCTGGCCTTCTCGCACGAGCTGACGCGACTGATCGTAAGCGGCGGCGGCCGCCGCCACCGTCTGATTGGAGATTTCGACCTGCGCGAGAAGCTTGCCGAGCTCCCCGTCCTCGAAGACGCGCCACCATTCGCCGCGATCGGCGACGTCGAGCGGCGAGATCGGCTTCCAGCGCTCACGCGCGCCGGGGGCTGCGCTCTTATGATCGCTTTCTTTGAACTTGGTGGGAATGGCGTCCGTCGGCCGCGCATAATCCGGGCCCGCCATGCATCCCGCGAGCGAGGCGATCAGCGCTCCGGCCGAGCCCGCGCCCACGAGCCGGCGCCATAGGCGCTGCGCCATTCGGCGCCTCGGCGTCGCCGACGAACCGACGTCGCGCTCGATCCATCGCCTCGATTGCCCGCATTCCATCTTCGACCCGTTCACCGACGACCGCCCTTCGCCCCTTGAACACACAGGCGGAAGCTAGACAGGTCTACAGAAACGGTCGAGTTAAAATTACTTAATTTATCCCCAGGCATCGACGCTCAACGGCCGCATGCTCGGCCGAATCGGCGCAAGTCGCAGGCTCGATTGCTCTTTTACAAATAACGTAACTGAACTGATGGTGTGGATGCCCCTTTCGGCCGGCGTCGGATGATGTCGGAGGGCGCCCGGAAGGGGGCCGCGACGAAGGAGGTCATTATGGCGGAAGTCCATGTCTTGGCGATCGACTTGGCAAAGCACAGCTTTCAGGTCTGTGGAACGGCTCGCGCCGGGCGGTTCTATTCAATCGCACAGTTTCGCGTTCGAAGCTCGAGCAGCTCTTGCGCGGGCAGACGCCCTGCATCTGCGATGGAAGCCTGCGCCACGAGCCAGTATTGAGGTCGCATGGCGCAAGGCTTCGGCCATGAGGTCCCGTCTTATTCCACCGAATTTACGTGGATCGCCTCGAAACGCTCGCGAGCGTGACTTCGAAGGTCGCTCCGCCGCCGGGCGTCGACGTGACTAAAATCGCTCCCGCGTGTAATTCGACGAGTTCTCGCACGATCGAGAGCCCGAGCCCGGTTCCTCGGGACTGTTCGTCCTTGCGCCAGAACGGCTCGAATATTTTCGTTCGCTCGTCGGACGAAATCCCTTCGCCATGGTCGACGACCCTGATGGTCGCGTCGCCCCGCACCTGCACGAGGACGGTCCCACCCTCTGGCTCCGCGCGCAGCGCATTGTCGATCAGATTGGCGACGACGCATTCGAGCGCGCGCCTGTTTCCGCGCACGAACACGGTCGACGAAGGAGGATCGAACTCTATGTTCCGCCGGTTCTCGATGACGAGCGGCATATAGTCGGCGACCATGGTCAGGACGACCGCGCCGAGATCGAGCTCCTCATCCATCGCGCTTTCGGCATTGGATATTCGCGCCGCCGTCAACAATTGCTCGACGATCGTCTGAATGCGGCGCACGTCGCGCTTGAGCTCCTTGGTGAAGGTCGCGTCGTCATAGGTTTCGAGGCGCGCGCGCAAGATGGCGATCGGCGTGCGCAGCTCATGCGCCGCATTGGCCGTGAAGCGCCGCTGCCTGGCGACGCCCGCCGAGAGCCGATCGATCGCCTCATTGACCGCCGCGACAAAGGGCGCGACCTCGCCCGGAATACCCGCTTGGGGAATTCGCTGATCGAGGGAATCGAGATCGATTCGTGACACTTCGGCGGCGGCCGCGCGCAGCGGCGCCAGCCCACGCCGCACCATCAGCCATGCAATGGCCACCGCGCCGAAAATCATCGGTGAAGCGGAAAGAAGCCCAGGGACGGAGAAGAGATTTCCGACGACAAAAAGCAGGTCGCTCCATTGAAACGAATAGCCATACACCGCGACGAGCGTATCCTCGAAAGGCGGCGGCGTGCGGTAGGCGTATCCGCGAGACTTCTCGTCCTCGTCGCCGCGGATGTGAAATCGCAGCGAGGCCGCCTCGATCGGCCCCAGAGCGGCGAGCGCCGTGGCGAGCTCGGGCGAAGAGCCTCGCGCGACGGTGCGCGTTCTCGCGTCGATTGCAGCGATGCGTAGCCTTTGCTGCTCGGCCATATAGGCGCGCAGAGCGGGCGAAATCTCCAATTGCACCGAGCCGTCCGCCGCGTGGGCGAGCGAGCCCACGACGAGATCATAGGCGCGACTTTGCGCCCAATCATTGACGGTCATGTTCGACGCCGGCCAGACACCGGAGACGGAAATCAGAAAGGTGAAAAGCGGGATGGCGCCGAACGCGATCACCTGCGCGCTCAGCAGAACGACGACGAGCCGAAGCGAGAGCGAACTTTTCACGTCGATTTCTTCAAAAGATAGCCGATCCCGCGCGCTGAATGAATCTCGACTCCAGCGCAATGATCGGACAGCCGACGGCGAAGGCGCGAGACGAGAATGTTCAAGGCGTTGCCCTGAATGTCGTCGTCGAATCCATAGATTTCGTCCATCAGCGAGGTGCGCAGAACGACCCGGCCGGCGTTGCGGACGAGCGTCTCCAGCAAAGCCAATTCGCGCCGATGCAGAACGATGGATTCCCCGTGGATGCGCGCCTCGCGGGCATCGAGATCGAATGAGAGAGCGCCGATGACGACAGGCGGCAAACGCTCTCCGCCCGGACGTCGAAGACAGGCGCGGACACGGGCCATCAATTCGTCTGCGTCGAAGGGCTTGGTGAGATAATCGTCGGCGCCGGCGTCGAGGCCGTCGATCCTGTCGTTCACGGCGTCGCAGGCTGTGACGACGAGCACGCGCAGACCCGGCTGCAATTTCCGAATCTCTGCGAGCAGCGCCATGCCGTCTCCATCGGGAAGCCGTCGATCGAGAAGCACGCAAGCGTATGAATGCGCCTCGAGCGCGCCGTGCGCCTCGGCGAGCGTGCGCATATGATCTGTTATGAACCCTGATTTGCCGAGCTTGGCGGCGATCACGCGCGCCATCTCGGGTTCGTCCTCGACGAGCAATATTCGCGTCACTCGACCCTTCCGCCTCGACGGTCGCACTCAGCAAGCGCAATAATTGCGGCAAATTTGTCTCGACGCCAGCAAAAACCGCCGCGCCGCCGCGATGTTATCCTCATGAAAGCTTAGAACGCTAATAGTTGCGGCGCGACGGAGCCCGGGCGAGAGGCCAAAGATAGGCGATGCGGCGGAACAAAGCGCGAGAATGCTGGAGGAGCGCCAGAGGAGCGCTCATCCTCTGTTTGCTGGCGATGCGAATCCTGTTCGCCGCGGCGGCGTCCGCCGCCACTACGCCCATGCTCGGACCATCTTCGGAACCCTCGCCTCTCGCCGCGCAATCCTGCGATCACGTCGACGGAGCCGCCGGAGGCTCCTCCCCCCACGACGAGCGGCGTCATTGCGACGCGTGTTGCCCCTGCGCCGCATGCGGACATACGCTCGCCGACCGCGTCGCGACCCGCGGTCCCGGATCGGGGCTCGCCAGCGCCGCGGCGCGGCGCCTGCTCCCCATCGACGACGTGGCCCCGGCGCGGTCGGATTCACTCGATCGCGGCTGGTCGCAACGAGCGCCTCCATCCTCTCCGTGACGCCTCGCGACGGCGTCGGCTCTTCCGCTCGCTCATCTCTTCCGATCTGCCGCGCGATCGACGCGCCAATGAGAGTCTTCCCATGTCCGGCTTCGTTTCCGCGCGCGGCGTTTCCGCCGGCGTCCTGACGCTCGCCCTGTTCTCCTCCGCCGCCGCGTCGCAGGAGTCGCTGCCGACGATCGAGATCGGCTCGACGCCGAGCTCCCGCCCAGCTCCCCAATCCGAGGACAAAGCCGGATACCGGCCACAGAACGCCTCCACGGCCTTGAAGACGAACACACCGGTCATGGAGACGCCGGCCTCGATCCAGATCGTCCCGCAGCAGGTGCTGCAGGATCAGCAAGCGACGACCATCGCGCGCGCCATCGAGAATGTCAGCGGCGTCGTCGCTCTGCCGCCGTTGGCCGCCGGCGGCGTCGAGCAGTTCTACATTCGCGGCTTTCAGACCTACGATTATTATCGCGACGGCGTTCGCATGAACAGCATCGAGCAGAACTCCGGCGCCGAGACTCTCGTCAATGTCGATCGAGTCGAGGTCTTGAAAGGGCCCGCCTCCATCCTCTACGGGCGCGCCGAGCCTGGCGGCGTGATCAATCTCGTGATGAAGAAGCCGGAGGCCACGCCTTTTTACGCCGTGCAGCAGCAGGCGGGCTCCTGGGGAACCTATCGCACGACGGTCGACGCCACTGG
Organism: Methylosinus sp. DMC45; assembly: GCF_056313885.1. Taxonomy (NCBI): domain Bacteria; kingdom Pseudomonadati; phylum Pseudomonadota; class Alphaproteobacteria; order Hyphomicrobiales; family Methylocystaceae; genus Methylosinus; species Methylosinus sp. DMC45. The sequence continues at coordinate 9,584 of NZ_JBQUZK010000049.1, read as the reverse complement.
GCCGATCACGAAGGACGACACGCTGCTCTATCGCTTCGACTTCGCCTATGAGAACAATCATGATTTCTTCCAGTTCTCGGGCAATCGCAATATCTATGTCGCGCCGAGGCTGCGCTGGAACCTCGATGCGCAGACGCAGCTCGACGTCTATCTCGACTATAAGTCCGCGGCCTTTCCCAAGGGCTACGCCATTCCCGGCCTCGTGAGCAGCCAGCCGGCGTCCCGTGTCTATGGCGCGCGACCCCTCTCTTTCCTGCCGCGCGGCTTCAATACGTCCGAGCCTTGGTCGCGTGGCAATTCCGACGATGTGGTGATGGGATATCAGTTTTCGCATGACTTCGCCGAAGGCTGGAACATCAAGCACAAGTTCCAAGCCGAGCTCGTCGATCTGACGAGCCAGACCGCCGCGGAGCTCGGCATCAACATCTTCAAGCTCCCGTTTCTGGACCGGGCGATTTCTGCCGATCGCGTCGCCGTCGCTCTGCCGGCATGGCATACCCACACCTATTTCACCAATGTCGACGTGACCGGAAAATTCGATCTGCTCGACACCAGCCACACGATGCTCGTGGGGGGAGACTTCCAACATCTCGACGTCAACGGCTACAATCTGACGCCGAGCCTGAACTTCTCCTGCTTCTGCTATATTCCGCCACTCAATTTCAATGCGCCCGTTCACACCTCCTATCCGACCTTCGCCTATGATCCGACCACACGCAGCGACACCGCCTTCCGAGAAAATTGGTATGGCTTCTACCTTCAAGACCAAGTGAAGCTGCCGCATGACTTCTTTCTGCTCGCCGGGCTGCGCTATGATCATTCCACGACCTACAATGTCGTGAAGCGGCAGACGAATGACGATTCGCAAAAGGTCTCCCCTCGCTTCGGCCTCCTGTGGCGTCCAATCGAAGAGCTGAGCCTTTATGGATCCTATCTGACCAATTTCGGCGGCTCCAACGTCGGCGCCAAAAATCCGATGCCGCCGCAGACGGCCGAGCAATGGGAAGTGGGCGTCAAAAGCGAATGGTTCGACAAGCGCGTCACCGCGACGATCGCTTATTATAACCTCATCAAGCAGAATATACCTGCTCCCAATCCAGATCCGCTGCTCGCGGCTCAGGGATATAGCGTCGCGGTCGGCGAAGTGCGCAACCGCGGCGTCGAGCTCGACGTCGCCGGCGAGATTCTCCCCGGATGGAAAATGATCGGCAGCTATTCCTACATCGACTCGCTCATCACCAAGGACAATGGTCGCGTGACCGATTCGAATGGCGTTCTCGTCAGCGTCACGGGAAACAAAGGGCACACGCTGTTCAACGTGCCGCGGCACAGCGGCAGCCTATGGACCACTTACGAATTTCAGAGCGGCGATTGGCGCGGACTGAAAATCGGCGGCGGAGTCGTGGTGCGAGGAATCCGCCAGGGCGACAACGCCAATGACTTCCAATTGCCGGGCTATGCGACGATCGGACTGATGGCGGGCTATGACTTCAAGCTCGACGGCGTCACTGTGAAGCTTCAGTTCAACGTCGATAATCTCGCCGACACGAGATATTACCCCGCCGCCTCCAGCGCCGCATTCGCAATTTTCGCCGGGGCGCCGCGCAGCGTCAAAGGGTCGGTGCGCGTAGAATATTGATCGCGGCGTGTGATTCTACGGAAATGTGGGGAGATTAGACTGAGCGACGCACGGGACGTCGCCGTCGCCCGATTGTGGAGACATTGCCGAGACAAGACCCGTCGTCGATGCAGAGCGAGGGAGGACCGAGATGAGCCTCGGCCAGATCAGAACCGGGGAGACGGCGGCGCCGACAGCCGCCCGCGCTCGGAGCAAAGGGCGACTGCGCCGCTTCTCGACATCGGCGCATCGATGGATCGGGCTCGTCGCCGGGGCCTATCTCGTCCTCGCCGGTCTGACGGGAAGCGTCCTCGCTTTCTGGCAGGATATAGACGAATGGCTGAACGCCGAGACGATGCTCGTCGAGCCACCCTCCGCCGACGCCGCCTATCGGCCGCTCGCGGAAATTTTCGCCGCGGCGCGGGAGCACATGCCGCCGGACGTCGCGCCGGGATCGAAATTCCCGATCTTCATGAAGTTTCCGAGTCATCGCCGCGGCGCGGTCTGGGTCGCCTATATCACCGGCCTTCCCGACAAGGGCGAAAAGCCTGATCTTTCGAAGATCGAAGGCCGCACGATCTTCGTCGATCCTTATCGCGCGAAGGTCACAGGCGAGCGTCTTCAGAACAAGATGAGCGATCCTTTCGCGCAGCCCTTCGTCTATCTGGTGATGAGCCTCCACTGCGCGCTGCTCTTAGAGCCCTTCGGCCGAATCGCGATCGCGGCGGTGGGCATGTTGCTGCTCGTCTCGACCTTCGTCGGGATCGCGCTCTGGTGGCCGTCGCGGAGCAAATGGAAGACGGCGATCGGCGTGAAATCGCGAGCGGCTCCAGAACGGCTCGTCTACGACATCCACAAGACCGTCGGAGCGACTCTGGGGATCGTTCTTCTCGTCTCGATCTTTTCCGGCGTCTATATGAATTTCAAGGCGCCATGGCGCGCGCTCGTCTCGCTCGTTTCGCCGGTTCACGAGCTGCCGATGAAGGCGAGATCGGAGGCGGCGCAAGGGCGCGCGCCGCTCGGCCCGGATGCGATCGCCGCCGTCGCGGACGGAATTTTCCCCGGCGGCTATTTGCAAATGCTGCAATTTCCGGTCGGTCCCGCGGGAATCTTCGTCGTCGGCAAACATGCCGACGACGAGGTCAACAAGGCCGGCGGCGGCCGCATCGCGATCATCGACCAATATAGCGGAAGAACGCTCGCATCGCAGGATCCCCACGTCTTCACGGTAGGCGAGCGCTTTCTCGAATGGCAATATCCACTGCATTCGGGCGAAGCTTTCGGCGATGCGGGCCGCGCCTTCATGGCTGTCTTCGGCGTGGTTCCTCTCGTGCTCTATGTAACGGGCTTCATCCGTTGGCGGCAGAAGCGCCGTGCGCGCAAGCGCATGGAGCAACGCCGCGCGTGACCCTCCCGTGGAAGTGGCGGCAAAGATCGCGCAGCCGGAGCTATCTCATGACATTCTCGCCCTGTCTTCGTCTGTCGCTCGCTCTCGGCCTGCTCGCCTGGGCGGGAGCCGCATCTCTCCGCGCCGAGGAAGGCTTTTGGCTCTTTTCCGAGGTGCCGACCGAAAAAATCGCGCGCAAATATGGAATCCATCTGACATCGGAATGGCTCGATCGCCTTCAGCGGTCGACCGTCCGGTTCAACATCAAGCGTTTCGACGTCGATATTGGCGGATCGGGCGCCTTCGTCAGCGCAGATGGGCTGATCGTCACGAATCGCCATGTCATTCCTCGCCAATTCCTCGAGGCGATATCGACGCGCGAAGCCGATCCTCCGGGCGACAGTTTCGTCGCGCGGAGCAAGCGAGAAGAGCGCGAAATTCCCGGCCTCTCGCTCGACGCCATCGTCGCGAACGCCGATGTGACTGCGGAAATCGCGGCGCGCATCAAAGCGACCGGGCGGCGCGTCGAGGATGAGCGCAGCCGCCGCGAGGTCGTGGAAGAAATCGAGAGAAACGCCTCCGACGCGCCGGGCGTCGTCGCGGAAGTGGTCTCGCTCGATTCGGGCGCGCGCGACATGCTCTATGTCTACCGACGCTATTCAGACATACGGCTCGTCTTTGCTCCCGAAGCGGAGGCCGCGCGGCGGCCCGGCGATCACCCGGCGCCGTCGTTCGACGTGGCGCTGGTGCGGGCCTATGAGAACGGCAGCCCCGCCCAGGCGTCGCAATTCCTGCGGCTGTCGCGCTGTCCTCTCGCAGAGGGCGATCCGATTTTCATCAGCGGCGCACCGACGAAATCCAGCCGCCATCTCTTCGCCGCCGAGCTCGAGGCGCAGCGCGACATCGCATTGCCGCGCTGGATGAGAGCCTATGCGAAGCTGCATGACCGGCTCGCCGCCTTCGCCGCAGGACACGCGGACACGGCTCGCGCCGCTGCGCCGCTTCTCGGCGCGATCGGCTTTTTTCGGCGGATCATCGAGGATCGCCTCGCATCGCTGCAAGACGAATCGTTTCTCCACTCTCGACGTCAGGAGGAGAATGCGATTTTGAAAACCCTCGGCGAGCGCCGAGACGAACCGTCGGTGGAAGCTATTCGAAATCTCGCGTCGAATGCGGCGGCGCATGCGCAGAACATCTTTCGAGGCGAGCTTCTCGCGTTCGGCGGGCCGCCTCCCTGGCGAGGGCAGGTCGTCACGCTGCCCTATGGCGTCGAATTGGTGGGTCCGCTCTATTCCTTTGGCAATATACTACTGAAGCTGCGGCGGGAGCGAGAGCTGTCGGGGAAGGACCGCAGCGACGGCTCTCTCGTCAAAGAGCGCGCCGATCTCGAGAATTGGCTGCTCCGGGCTCCAAGCATAGATCCTGACATCGAAGTCGTGCGACTCGGGTGCTTCTTCGAGACCCTCATCGAGACATTCGGGTCGGACGATCCGATCGTACAAATCGCGCTCGCTGGCGCGTCTCCGGCTGAGAGAGCGGAGAAGCTCGTCCGCGGCACACGGCTCGGCGACCCGGGCTTCCGCCGCGCCTTATACGAATCCGACAGCGAGCATTTCGACGCCGCCAGCGACCCCCTGCTCGATATGTTGCGCGCGCTCGAACCCGAAAACGTGCGCATCGCGGACACCTGGCGCGAGAGCGAAGGACGTCTCGAAGCGGAGGGAATGCGCGCGCGGCGGGCGGCCGCATCGGCTCGGACGGAGAGCAGCTATCCCGACGGAACGCGCAGCGCGCGCTTCGGATTCGGAATGGTGGCGGGCTGGGTTCGACAAGAGAGGCGGATCCCCGCCGTCGCCACGCTGGCCGCCTTTTACGACCGCCGCGACGGCAGTGATTTCTCGGACGGTCGACGCGCCCCGCCGCCGCGCTGGGCGCTCGCCGCCGACAAGATCGACCGCGACGTCGCGCTCGATTTCGTGAGCACTGCTGATGTCGTCGGCGGCAGCTCCGGGAGCGCGACGGTCGACGCCGAGGGGCGGCTCGTCGGAGTCGTGTTCGGACCCGGCGCCATCGAAGGCGCGATCGCGGCCGACGTCGCCTATGCAGCCGGAAAGCCTCGGCGGACCGCTCATGTCTCTGCGGCCGCGCTCCTAGAAGCGCTCGCGCGTGTCTATGATGCGCCCCGACTCGTGGACGAGCTGCAGAGGACGACTGCTGAACGCTCCCCGTGAAGGTTGCTGCGCAAATTTTGCAAATGGCCGCGCGAATAGGTCTCGCATTTCATGAGAGTAAGGCGGCCCGCACCGAGTTTCAGATTTCGGGCGCAGCTCTTCCCGCGTCTTTAAATTTGCTCCGTGCAATTTGCCCCTTCCATTGAATTCGAGTCCGCGCACCGCATCGATGCTGTGCGAGAAGTTCGCACGTTCGATATGACGCTAGATATCCGTCGAGCATGATTTTGCGTGGCGGTCTGCATCGGATCGCACGGGCCATTGCCGATATCACTGAACCGCGCGCAGACGCACTTCGCCGACCGTGCATTGACGCGCGTCGTTGACTCGGCATAACCGAACTCCACCAAGATGGGCGGCGATCGCCGCTCACAGCACATTGAGGCGCACGCCGATTTCATTCTCGCGCAGACGGCGGACATGACGATCATCGAGCTGCGCGACGCGCTCAGGGAGCGTCACGATTTCGCGGTCGGCTATGGGACCATTGGCGGTTTCTCGCGCGCCATGGGATCACGCGCAAGAAGAAGACGGGCCACGCTGCGGAGCAGGAGCGGGACGATGTCGCCGCGGCGCGAGAGGAATGGTTCGCGAGCGAACTCGATCTCGACTCGGAAAAGCTCGTCATTATCGATGAGACGAGCCTCTCGACGAACATGGCGCTGCGCGTCGATCGCATCGACGCGCCGATGACAGTCAACGGCGCGGCCGGGCCACGAGCCCAGACCCGTACACCGAGATGCTTTTGTGAATCCTATGTCGGCGTCGTTGCAATAGCTGGTCGACGGCTCGGTCGCCCGCTCCATATCGCCCGGAATTGGCTACGCCGACGTAACTCGACATCGCCCTCTCGAGGCCGGTTCTCCGTGCCCATCAGAGCCTGTTGACGAAGAATAAACTGGGATAGGCAATATTCGAATTGCGCAGCCGTCACGCTGGCGATCGCTTACATCATTTGATAAGGGGGCCGAATTGATTACCGACCCAGTTGCTCGTGGCTCAGCACCGAATGCTCTCACTCCCGGAGGGACTTCCGGCCAGCTTCAATATAACAATGGGGGGGTGCTCGACGGAGCGGCAGGGACTAATTTCGACGGAACGAATGTCAGCGCCAACAGATTTTACGCCTATGGCTCCGGCGGCATTATATCCAATTGCGCTTACGGGAACGATTCTCTTTTGGCCAACACGACAGGTGATTATAATACGGCGATCGGTGTTTCGGCTCTCTCCTCTAACACGACAGGACAAAATAACACTGCGAATGGCTGGAGGGCGCTCTACGCCAATATAACAGGCAGCGGAAACAGCATCTTTGGCATGCAGGCGCTCTACTCTGCCAGCACGGCCTCCTATTGCAGCGCCTTCGGCGCTAATGCTGGGAAAAACAATACTAAAACCAGCTTCACGGGAATGGGCTACGGTGTCGGATTCAACAATACAGGCGATGGATTTGTTGGCGTCGGCACCTCTGCTGGCTACAACAATAACGGCATTGATTTTGTAGGTTGTGGAAATTATACTGGATTCAACAACATAGGTGACAGCGTCACCGCGGTTGGTAATTATGCAGGCTTCAACAACACAGGCGCTACTTCTACCTGCATTGGCGCGTATGCCGGCTATAGCAACAATACCGGGTCTCTTACCGCAGTTGGGTTTAGCGCTGGAAATAGTGTAACTGCTGCAAGCTGGGGCGCTACAGTTGTTGGGGCTTATTCTGGGTATTCAAATGACGGAAATGATGTAGCTGCGGTTGGAAATTACAGCGCATATACGAACAAAGGCCACAGCCTCACTGCAATGGGGACGCAATCTGCTGAGTATAATACGGGCAACCAGGTTTCTGTTATTGGTCAATACGCCGGACAAAATAACACAGGGCAAGGGCTCGTCGCTGCCGGCTATCAAGCAGCGCTCGATCTCGGCTTGCCGTCAATGGCCGGTGGCTTTGTCACAGGGCTCACCTACCAGATTGTCACGACGGGGACCACGGACTTCACGTTGATTGGAGCGTCGAATAATGCGGTAGGAACCGTCTTCCAGGCCACCGGCCCCGGCACGGGCACGGGCGCCGCAACGGTCGTCGTCGGCGCGCCACAAACGGCGGGAAGTTTTGTTGCCGGCCTGAGTTACGTAATCATTTCTGTAGGGACGACTGACTTCACACTGATCGGAGCTAGCAGCAACACCGCCGGAACTCTTTTCATCGCGACAGGCCCCGCGGCAGGAACTGGCACCGCTGTCACCAGCACGAGTCCGCCGGAGTACGCCAGCAGCGGCGGCGTATTGGGCTTCACGAACGGCGTGCGATATGTCATCGTCACTGCGGGAACAACAGATTTCACATTAATTGGAGCGGCAGACTCGAATCCTGGAACCGTTTTTATATGCACTGGCGCCGGAGCATCCGGACCAGGAACAGGAACAGGAAGCGCAGTATCGAGCACTCCATCTGGCAACACCGCAATCGGGTGCAACACGGGTCGGGGTATAAGCTACGGCGCAAACAATACGATTGTAGGCGCTGGGGTTACCGGCCTTCCCGCTGGGCTCACTGGCGCTGTCATTCTCGCGAGCGGCGACGGGGCGATCAAATACGATTTCAACGGGACAACCACCAACGTACATACGTTTGCCGGGGGTCCGGTAAAAATTTCATCCTATACGGTCGCAACACTCCCCTCCGCCGCAGCCGTTGGCGCTGGCGCGTGCGCATATGCGACCGACGCTTGCAACGTCGGCGAATCGACAGGAGCGGGCACTGGCTCTCTTGTCGCGAGCAATGGAACGATTTGGAGAATCCCCGGCGTGGCGACAGCAGTGACGGCATAAATTTGGCGTGAGCGGTCATCAGACGGCTCTGGTGCGAACGGCGCGAGCGAAACATAATTCTCGGGCGCAAGTCGCGTATGTCGCGGCGAGATCGACCGACGACATGAGGACCGGAGGCGCTCGTCGGCGACCAGGCGCGCGATCTGCTGTTGATCGTCGAGGACCGCTACGACGTCGGCTCCCTCGTCATCGCCAGCCAGGTTCTGGTGGATCATTGGCACGAGATGATCGGCATACCGACAATCGCCGGCGCCATCATCAACCGCGTCATCCATAACGCCTACCGGCTCGAGCTCTCCGGCGACAGCCTCCGCGAGCGCAGCTCGGCGCCCGCAAAGCTCGAACGGGCTTGACCGCCTCCACGCGAAACATCATCCAAATCTATCTGCGCACGCTCGACGCCGGTGGCCGACATCAAATCGGAACGCTGGCCGGCTTCGTCGGAATACGCACGCTCGACGGATATCGGGCGTCACATCGTGCGGCGCGCGAACTTTTCGCACAGCATCGAGGCGGCGCACGGACGCGAATTCGATCTGCGAAATACCTGACTGATGATAGGGACTCCACTCACTTGTTCCCAATGATCGGACATTGTACCAAAGGCTCGCTACAAATTCGATATTGAGGGGCAATAGGGTCGCGCCTGTTCTGTTACGAGGGCGACAAGCCCTTCAGACCGATTTCGACGAGGAGTTCGAACGATGCAGCGGATTTTTGACATTCTGCTGTCTGCTTCGGCGCTGGCGCTACTTTCGCCTTTTTTGATTCTACTCGTGCTTTTATTGAGGTTCACCGGCGAGGGAAAGGTCTTCTTCCGACAAAAGCGGATCGGCAAAGATGGCGCGCCCTTCAACCTCTACAAATTCGCGACCATGCTCGAGAACAGTCCGAACATCGGCACAGGAACCGTCACGATAAAGGACGATCCTCGCATTTTGCCAATGGGAGCTATGCTACGCAGAACAAAGATCAATGAGTTGCCGCAGCTCTTGAACGTTCTGCTCGGAGATATGAGCTTGATAGGTCCTCGTCCGCAGACCGAGCGATGCTTCGACGCCTTTCCTCCCGCTCTACAGACCGTCATCGTGAAGGCGAGACCTGGCCTCTCTGGGCTCGGCGCGGTCGTGTTTAGAGGAGAGGAAGACATCCTTCCGGGCGAACCCGACAAGCTCTGCATTTACGATCAGGTCATCGCACCGTACAAGGGACAAATCGAAGCCTGGTACGTCGAGCACGCAACGCTCGACACATACTTTGCTATTATCTCTGTGACGATTTGGACGGTGCTTTTCCCAGGCTCTGATCTGGTATGGCGAGTATTCGCTCACCTCCCCGAGCCTCCTGACGAATTGAAATCGGCGCTACACTATCCCCCCACCGCTCCGGCTCGCGTCGCCGGCTGACTGGCGTCGCGCCAATGATCACCAGCATGCAGAGCCGGCCTCGGAAATTCGGACAGTGGCTTGAGTGGATTTTCTGCCTGACTGCGGCGAGGATTCTCGCTGCGAAT